>NZ_LT607575.1:0-41873 GCF_900095275.1 Pseudomonas sp. UMAB-40 | reverse complement strand
TGTTTGACACATAACCCTGTGGGAGCGAGCTTGCTCGCGAAGGCATTATCACTGCCACCGATATTCCTCCTGCCTTGCACATAACCCGCGCTAACATCCCCCGCCAATAACAAAAGCTCACGGAAGACTCACCATGACCACCCCTGCCTTCGACCTGCGCCCACTCATGGTCGCCAACATGGCTTGTTCCATGTCGATGATGGCGTTCGTCTCCCTGATCGGGCCGATCGCCCGGGTGTTAGGCCTGGCCACCTGGCAGGCCGGCGCGGCGGTCACGGTGTCCGGGGTGATCTGGATGTTGCTCGCCCGCCCCTGGGGTCAGGCCAGTGACCGCTATGGCCGACGACGGATTCTGTTGATCGCCACAGCCGGCTTCACCCTCGCCTACTGGGCCTTGTGCCTGTTCATCGATGCCTCGTTGCGTTTTCTGCCGTCGGCGCTGTTGGGGTTTATCGGGTTGATGATCGGTCGCGGCCTGATCGGCGTGTTCTATGCCGCGATTCCGGTGGGCGGCAACGCGCTGATCGCCGACAACATCGAGCCGCAACACCGCGCTAAAGCCATGGCGGCCCTTGGCGCGGCCAACGCCTGCGGCCTGGTGATCGGCCCGGCGATTGCGGCGTTGTTGTCGCGCTTCAGTCTGAGCTTGCCGTTCTATGCCATGGCGATCCTGCCGTTGCTGGCGTTTGTGGTGCTGCACTACAAGCTCAAGGGTCAGGAACTGCACCTGCGGCAAGCGCCGCGCAAGGTTCATCTGAACGATCCACGATTGCGCCGCCCAATGGCCGTCGCGTTTGTGGCGATGCTCTGTGTGTCGATTGCGCAGATCACCGTCGGCTTCTTCGCCCTCGACCGACTCGGCATGAACCCGGCCGATGCCGCGCAAACCGCTGGCATCGCCCTGACCATGGTCGGTTTCGCGCTGATCTGTTCGCAACTGGTGGTGCGGCGGCTCGAATGGCCGCCGCTACGGCTGATTCGCGCGGGCGCACTGGTGGCGGCCGTGGGCTTTGCCGGCAGCATCCTGGCGGATGCCGCGTGGGGTTTATGGCTGTGCTTTTTCGTCTCGGCGGGCGGGATGGGGCTGATCTTTCCGTCGTTCGCCGCATTGGCGGCCAACGCGGTCGACGCCTCGGAACAAGGCGCCACCGCCGGTTCGATTGGTGCCGCGCAGGGCTTTGGCGTGGTCATCGGACCGCTGGCGGCGACGCTGATCTACGACATCGAACCGCGCCTGCCCTACCTGGTTGCCGCTGCGCTGTTGCTGCTGGTGGCATTGTGGCCACAGCCTCGGCAGCACTGAGCCTTACAAAATACGATAGAGCAACCGCTCGATCCGCACCCGACTGACACGCTTGAGGAACTTGGCCACCGCTGCCGGGTATTCCAGCAGCGTTTCCAGATCCTGATATCGCTGGATGCGCGTGGTGTTGTGGAAAATCTCGCCCAGTTCTTTACTGCGCGGCTCCAGCAGTTCGCCTTTCGGGTCGTCGATCAGCAACGCGTTCTCAAGATCGAGGCGGAACGCCCGTGGGTTGAGGTTATTACCGGTCAGCAAGGTGTAGCGCTTGTCGATCCACATGCCTTTGAGGTGATAGGTGTTGTCGCCGTCCTTCCACAAATGCAGGTTCAGCTTGCCACTGTCGATGCTGTGTTGATGGCGTTTGGCAAAGCGCCGCAGGCTGATCTCGTAAAGGTACGGCAGCGCGGCGATCACCTTGAACGGCTCACTCGGCGGGATGAAGAAGTCGTTCGCGGTCTTGTCGCCGACCACGATGTCGATTTTCACGCCGCGCCCCAGGGCCCGGTTGATTTCCCGGGTCACCGCCAATGGCAGGTTGAAATACGGCGTGCAGATGGTCAGCTGATGCTGGGCGCTGGCGATCAACTCGCAAATCACTCGGCTCAATGGGTTGTTCTTGCCTACACCGAGCAACGGACTCACCGACAAGCCACCCTTCACCGTGCTGCCGGCCGTGGTGTCATACGCCGCGTGCTTGAGGCGGCTGCGCAAATCGCCGATATCGTTGCGCAGGCTGCGGGTGGTCGGCAGGTTCGGCAGGTCGAGGCGATGGACCGCTTTGGAAGCGATCAGACCGTGCTGAATCAGGTGCTGCATGGAATCGGCCAGCGCGTGGTTCTGCAGCAGGTGATAACGGTCGTAGCGGTACTTGTCGAACTTGTGCAGGTAAACGTTGTTCAGGCTCGCGCCGCTGTAGATCACGCAGTCATCGATCACAAAGCCTTTCAAATGCAGCACGCCAAACAACTCGCGAGTCTGCACCGGCACGCCGTACACCGGCACAACACTTTCGTGGGTGCGAGTCGTTTCCTGATACCAGGCCGAGTTGCCTGGCTGTTTGCCGGCACCGATCAAGCCGCGCTGGGCGCGCAGCCAGTCCACCACCACGACCACGTCCAGTTCCGGACGCGCCAGTTTGGCGGCGTGCAAGGCATCAAGGATTTCCTGACCGGCCTCGTCCTGTTGCAAGTACAGCGCAACGATATAAATGCGTTGGGTGGCACTGGCGATTTTTTCCAGCAGGCAACGACGGAACTCGGCAGCGCCGGAAAGAATGGTGACGGCATCGGCGGTCAGCGGAAAACTGCGCAGTTTAGGCAGCAGAGAGCGTTTGAAAAGCGACGGCATAGGGCTCGCAATGGGTCAATTCCGAATAGCCCGAGAGCTTACACCATGTGTGGCGAGGGGGCTTGCCCCCGTTCGAGTGCGAAGCAGTCGCAAGCCTGCCAGCAAGGTGTGACTGAAGGAACGTTGGGGGCCGCTTCGCAGCCCAACGGGGGCAAGTCCCCTCGCCACAATAGATCTTTCTAAAAACTTGTTGACCAAGGAGAACGATCGTTCTACTGTTCGCCACATGAACGAACTTACCAGCAACGACACACGCGACATCATTCTGGATGTCACCGAAAAGTTGATCTACAAAAGTGGCATCGCCGCCACCGGAATGGATCTTCTGGTGAAAACCGCCGGCGTTTCCAGAAAAAGTATCTACCGCTACTTCGCCAACAAGGAGGAGCTGACCGTCGCCGCCCTGCAACGCCGCGACGTGCGCTGGATGAAGTGGTACCGAAGTGAAGTCGACCAGGCTGAAACCCCGGCCGACCGCCTGCTCAACCTGTTTACCGTGCTCAAGGCCTGGTTCGCCTCTGAAGGCTTCCGGGGCTGCGCGTTCATCAATACCAGCGGTGAAACCGGCGACCCGCTAGACCCGGTTCGCCTGGTTGCCAAAGACCATAAACAGAAGCTGCTCGACTACGTGCGCGAGCTCTGCACCGAACATGGCGCTACCGACCCGGAGATGCTGGCCAAACAGCTGCTGATCCTGATTGACGGCGCCATTACCGTAGCGCTTGTGATGGGTGATCACAGTGCCGCCGATAATGCGCAATGCATGGCGCGAAAGTTATTGGACCTGTAACACTTGAACCAAGCCTGACAACTTGCTGGAACTTTAACTTGAAAGGGAGACTATAAATGTCTAACGCCGAAGTTCGTCCGCCATTGCCGCCGTTTACCCGTGAATCAGCCATTGAAAAAGTTCGCCTGGCCGAAGACGGCTGGAACTCCCGCGACCCGGAACGCGTATCGCTGGCCTACACCCTGGACACCCAGTGGCGTAACCGCGCCGAGTTCGCCTACAACCGCGAAGAAGCCAAAGGTTTCCTGACCCGCAAATGGGCCAAGGAACTGGATTACCGCCTGATCAAGGAACTCTGGGCCTTCACCGGCAACCGCATCGCCGTGCGTTATGCCTATGAATGGCACGACGACTCGGGCAACTGGTTCCGTTCCTATGGCAACGAAAACTGGGAGTTCGATGAAAACGGTTTGATGGCCAACCGGTTTGCCTGCATCAACGACATGCCGATCAAGGAAAGCGACCGCAAGTTCCACTGGCCGCTGGGTCGCCGCCCGGATGATCACCCGAGCCTGTCCGATCTAGGCTTGTAAACACATATCCCACTGTAGGAGCCGGCTTGCTGGCGATAGCGGTCATCCAGTCGACATCATCGTTTACTGACAAACCGCTTCGCCAGCAAGCCGGCTCCTACAGGGATTTTGTGGTGTTCAGGCGACTGCGGTATGTGGTTTCACCTGCGCTTTTGCTTCAAGCTCCCGCACCAACGGCAACACCCGCTTGCCGAAATACTCCACTTCCTCCTGGAAGTGCAGGAACCCCGCCAGCACCAGATCCACGCCCACCGCTTTCAACGCCACGATGCGCTCGGCAATCTGTTGCGGCGTGCCGATCAGGTTGGTCTTGAAGCCATCGTTGTACTGCACCAGATCCTCAAACGTCGACTTCGCCCAGTTGCCCTCGCCCTCTGGCGACGCCCTGCCCGCCTGTTTCGCCGCATCACCAAAGGCATTCACTGCTTCCGGGTCGGCTTGATCGATGATTTGCGCCAGCACCGCCCGGGCCTCTTCTTCCGTGTCGCGAGCGATGACGAACGCGTTCACCCCGACTTTCACCGAATGATGGTTGGCCGCGGCCTTGACGCGAATGTCGTCGACCTGGGCCTTGATCCCTTCAGGCGTGTTGCCATTGGTGAAGTACCAGTCCGACACCCGTGCCGCCATGTCCCGGGCTGCGCGGGAACTGCCGCCCTGGAAGATTTCCGGCTGGCCCAGCGGCTTGGGCTTTAGGCTGTAGTTGTCGAAGCGGTAGAAGTCACCGCGAAAGGTGAAGTTGTCCTGGCTCCAGATGCCTTTGAGCGAGCGGATGAATTCTTCGGAGCGGCGATAGCGCTCGTCGTGTTCCAGCCAGTGTTCGCCAATCGCCTGAAACTCACCCTTGAACCAGCCGCTGACAATATTCACCGCCACTCGGCCGTTTGTCAGCTGATCGATGGTCGCCAGTTGCTTGGCCGCTAATGCCGGTTGCCAAGGGCCAGGCAGGATCGCGGCGATCACTTTGAGTTTGGTGGTTGCGGCCAGCAACGCATGGCTGAAGGCGACCGATTCGTGCTGGAACTCTGCACCGTAGCCTGCGGTGAATCGAATCTGGGTCAGGGCATATTCGAACCCGGCCTCTTCAGCCAGTTGCGCCAGTTTGCGGTTGTAGTCGATGCCCCAGTGGGTGCGTTGCTCGATCTTGCTGACCACCAGCCCGCCGCTGACGTTCGGCACCCAGTAGGCAAATTTGACGGCTTGCTGACTCATTGGCATGTCCTCGGGACGTTGGGAAGTCCTTGGGTCAGAGCAGCAACCGTGCCAGTGCTGAATCGAAACCCGCTACACGACCGCCTCAAGCCAGTTGAAGTCACTGTGGGAGCGGGCTTGCTCGCGAATGCGGTATGTCAGTTAAAGAAGAAGTTGAATGACACACCGAATTCGCGAGCAAGCCCGCTCCCACAGGGATCTCGGTATGTCTGGGGCAACTTGTGGATGCACTGTTGGCGCAGCAACAGTTGCAGTTGGGGAAAAACCGGGCAAGCCAGCAATGCCAGTGCTTTGAATTTCGGCATGGACCGTGCAATCCCCCTTGGCATCCACTGCCGTTCCAAGGAGCCATACCATGACCGAACACCAGGTAATCAATCCTCTGTCCATTGGCACTGACTATGAGGTACTGGCCTCTGGATTCCGCCCGATATTCCAGCGCATCGCCGCCGGTGCCGTCGAGCGCGAACAAACCCGCAGCCTGCCCTTCGAGCCGATTCAGTGGCTCAAGGACGCCGGTTTCGGCGCCGTGCGGGTGCCGGTGGAATATGGCGGTGGCGGCGCGTCCCTGCCTCAATTGTTCGAGTTGCTGATCGAGCTGGCCGAAGCCGACTCCAACGTGCCCCAAGCCCTGCGCGGGCATTTCGCCTTTGTCGAAGACCGCTTGAACTCAGCGCCGGGCCCGGGCCGGGATCTGTGGTTCAAGCGTTTTGTCGACGGTGACCTCGTCGGCAATGCCTGGACCGAAATCGGCAACGTGGCCATCGGCGATGTCATCACCAAGGTCTCGCTCCACGGCGACCAGTGGCGGCTCAATGGCGAGAAGTTCTACAGCACTGGCAGCCTGTTTTCCGACTGGATCGACGTGTACGCCCAGCGCAGCGACACCGGCGGCGATGTGATTGCCGTGGTCCGCACCCGCCAGCCGGGGATCGTGCAGAGCGATGACTGGGACGGTTTCGGCCAGCGCACCACCGGCAGTGGCACCTCGCGGTTTATCGACGCCGACGTGGACGCCGAAAACGTGATCGACTTTGCCACCCGCTTCAAATACCAGACCGCGTTTTATCAGCTGGTGTTGCTGGCAACTCTTGCAGGGATCGGTCGCGCGGCATTGCGCGACGTGGCGCACCAGGTCCGCGAGCGCAAACGCATTTACAGCCACGGCAATGCTCAGCACGTCAGTCAGGATGCGCAGGTTCAGCAAGTGGTCGGTGACATCGCCGCGGGGGTGTACGCCGCCGAAGCAAGTGCCTTGAAGGCGGCGCAACCGGCGCAACAGGCTTACCTGGCGCGGTTCTCGGGGGATGAGGTGCTTGAGCGGGCGGCGAATGTCGCGGCGGAAATCGAATCAGCCAAGGCGCAAGTCGTGGTGTCTGAACTGATCCTGCGAGCGACCACGCAGTTGTTCAATGCGCTGGGCGCTTCGGATGTTCGCGAGGGGAAATCGCTGGATCGGCATTGGCGCAATGCACGCACGGTGTCGTCGCACAATCCGCTGATCTACAAGGCGCGGATTGTCGGGGACTGGACGATCAACGGGACGGAGCCGCCGTTTGTGTGGCAGATCGGGAATGGACCGCAGCCAAAGTGATGTGTTGTCAGGGATGACGCCTGCTCGCGATGAGGTCAGACGGCTCGCCGCAATGTTTGGATCTAGGTAAGATATCGGCCCTTCCCCGCAGCCCCTTTGCTGCACCCCGCCGAATAAGCCGATTTCCATGCCTTTCGAACTCAGCGTTGACCTCACCACCCTGGCCATTCTGGCCTTCGTCGCCTTCATTGCCGGTTTCATCGACGCCATTGCCGGCGGTGGCGGTCTGCTGACCACCCCGGCGCTGTTGACCGCCGGCCTGCCGCCGCACCTGGTGCTGGGCACCAACAAGCTGAGTTCGACCTTCGGCTCCGCCACCGCCAGTTTTACCTTCTACCGCCGCAAGCTGTTCCATCCCCGGCAGTGGGTGCACGCCATCGTCGGTACGCTGGTCGGTGCGCTGACCGGTGCCGTGGTCGCGCATTACCTGCCGGCCGAATGGCTGAACAAAATGCTCCCGGTGATTGTGTTTGCCTGTGGCCTGTACCTGTTGTTCGGCGGCACTCCAAAAGCGCCGCTGGACAGCGATGCGCCGATCAAGAAGAAGTGGCAATCGACCCAAGGCTTCAGCCTCGGTTTCTACGACGGCGTGGCCGGCCCGGGCACCGGCGCGTTCTGGACCGTCAGCAGTATGCTGATGTATCCGATTGACCTGGTGAAGGCCAGCGGCGTAGCGCGCAGCATGAACTTCGTCAGCAACATCGCGGCGCTGTCGGTGTTTGTGTTTTCCGGGCAGGTGGACTGGATCATCGGCCTGAGCATGGGGCTGTCGGTGATGGTCGGCGCATTCTTCGGGGCTCGCACCGCCATCAGCGGCGGCGCGAAGTTCATTCGCCCGGTGTTCATCACCGTGGTGCTGGGCTTGACCGTGCGGCTAGCCTGGCAACACTGGTTCAGCGTGGCCTAAGCGCCGCGCCACGTAGACGTCGATGAGGTAACGGGCAATCGAGCGTGACGCCGGCAAGGGCGGCAACGCGTGAACGTTGAACCACTGGGCGTCTTCGATCTCGTCTTCCTGACAGACAATCTCGCCACCGGCGTACTCGGCGTGAAAACCGAGCATCATCGAATGCGGGAACGGCCAGCACTGGCTGCCCAGGTACTGGATGTTCTTGACCTCGATCTGCACCTCCTCGCGCACCTCGCGAATCAGGCAGTCCTCGGCTGACTCGCCCGGCTCGGCAAACCCCGCCAACGTGCTGTAGACCCCGGTCACGAAGCGTGGCGAACGGGCCAACAGCACCTCATCGCCCCGGGTCACCAGCACAATCATGCTCGGCGAGATGCGCGGGTAATAACGCAAATCACACGGTTCGCAGTACATCGCTCGCTCACGGGGAACTTGCTTCGCCGCCTGCCCGCAATTTCCACAAAAGCGATGCTCGCGGTACCAGGTGCCGATCTGTGCGGCATAACCGAGCACCTTGTACACCGTGTGATCGCCGTCGAGCATGAACGCCCGCAGGCCTTTCCAGTTGCAGCCCGGCACTTCGCTGTGGCTACGCAGTTCCAGCAGATAGACCGGTTCGCCATCCAGGTGACCGATGCCATGTTCGGCCAGGATCGACAGGTCCTGGCGCTTGAGCCATTCGCGAGGGAACAGCGCGCCATTGTCGTCGAACAGAAAGCCTTCGGGGCTGCGAGCCACGGCCCAGCCGCCGGGTTGATCGGTGTCCAGTACAGCGGTGGTCCAGCGTGAAGTCATTTTTAATCAGTCCAGAAATTCGGGTTTCTGTTTGCTCATGTGGGCGGCCATGGCCACGCGCAAATCGGTGGATTGCAGCATGGCGGCGTTCCAGGTGGCGACGTATTCGAGGCCGTCGTCGATGCGGTGATCGCGCATGTAGCTGATCATCGCTTTGGTGCCGGTGACCGCAATCGGCGACTTGCTGGCGATTTCCCGGGCAATGCCCATCACCCCGTCCAACAGGCTGGCATTGTCGCTGTAAACGCGATTGACCAGACCGATGTTGCGCGCTTCCTCGGCGCCAAAGGTGCGACCAGTGTAAGCCAGTTCACGCAGCATGCCGTCACCGATGATCCGCGGCAAGCGTTGCAAAGTGCCAACATCGGCGGCCATGCCGATGTCAATTTCCTTGATCGAGAATTGCGCGTCCTCGGCGGCGTAACGCATGTCACACGCGGCAATCAGGTCGATGGCGCCGCCCAGGCAATAGCCCTGAATCGCCGCCAGCACCGGCTTGCGGCAGTTATCGACGGCGTTGAACGACGCTTGCAGGGCGAGGATCTTACGGCGCAGCAGGCGTGCATTGCGGCCAACGTCCTTGCCCAGTTCATTGGCCACCCCGGCCAGCATCATCAGGTCGATGCCGGAGGAAAAATGCTTGCCGGCGCCACTGAGTACAACAACCCGCGCTTCATCGGTGTCGTCGAGCCACTGGAAAATCTCGATGATCTCGCTCCAGAACGCGGCGTTCATCGAATTGATCTTTTCCGGGCGGTTGATCTGCACATGGGCGATTTTATCGGCCAGTTCGACGGTGAACGCGGTGTACTGAGACATGGCAGTGATCCTTTTACCGGGCAAAAATGAGGACCGGACTATAACAAGGCATTGCGTGGGGGAGTAAGGCAGTGGTTCGGCCAAAAGCGGGACTGGCTTCAGAATCCCGTGGGTCTGGGCTGGCCTACTCGCGATGGGCCGCACCGCCGATCTAACTGCCCTTCACCGCCACAAACGCCACGGTTTCATAAGGCACGGTCACCACATCCTTGCCGCGCAGCTCAGGCTCCGCGGCAATCAACGCCCGCATCTGTTCATCGACCTTTTGCCGCTGCTCCTCGGGCAACGCCGCAATAAAACTGGTCGAGCGCACGCGATTGAAGATCACATCCTCCGGCGCGCCCGTGTGCCCATGGCTGAAATGCCGGACCTGCAACGGCCTGAACGCCGGATGAGGAAAGGCCTGACGCCAGGCTCCCGTGTAGTAGCGCGGCGTATCGCCTTCCAGCGCGTTGACGATCGCATCCAGTTTCGGCACCCAACTCACTTTGGTATCGCGCAGGTTCCACACCAGGCCCAGCTTGCCGCCGGGCTTGAGGACCCGGGCGATTTCGGTCAGCGCTTCGGTGCTGGCAAACCAGTGAAAGGCTTGGGCGCAGACCACCACGTCCACTGAAGCATCCGGCAGTGGCAAATCCGTGGCGGTGCCGCTCACCGCCAACACATCGGGGAACGCGTCGGACAACCTCTCAAGCATCTGCGGCACCGGTTCCACGGCAATCACCTGCGCGCCGGTCGCGACCAGGCGCCCGGTGAATTTACCGGTGCCCGCGCCCAGATCGATCACGGTTTTGTCCGCGTTCAATCCCAGGGTATCGCTCAGCCACTCGGCCACTTGCGGCGGATAGTCCGGGCGGCCGCGAACGTAGGCGTCGGCCCCCGATTTGTAGCCCGCTGCGGCAGAATGATGGACCTGATCTTTCATGGCAGTGCTCCCGATCGACAACGAATGCTGTCGAGCATAGCGCCTCGATTTGCGCTTTCCCCGCCAAAGAAATGAATAATTGTTCACCCTGCGGTGTTCTCCAATCAACGCCCCATGAGAATTGCCCTTGAGGCCGCCGCATGCTGCCGGGGCGTGGTTTACACTGAATCGAATCAACTCGCCGAGCATTTTCCATGACTATCCGTTTTGCTCTTTTCACCACCCCGCTGTTGCTCGCCGTTGCGTTGTCCGGTTCACTGGCCCTGGCCAATGGCGAAGATGACGCCCCGGCCAAACCCAACTGCCCCAAAGGCCAGGTGTTCGACACCAAGTCGCAGAAGTGCGTCATGCAGACCAGCAGCCTGGTCCCGGACGCCGACCGCACCGATTACGCCTACCGCCTGGCCAAGGACGGTCGCTACGAAGAAGCCCTGGCCCTGCTCGATACGCTCAAGAATCCGAACACGGCCAAGGCCCTGAACTACCGCGGCTATGCCACGCGTAAACTGGGGCGTACCGACGAAGGCATCGGTTATTACCTGCAATCGGTCAAACTCGACCCGCAGTATGCGCAAGTGCGTGAATACCTCGGCGAGGCTTACGTGATCAAAGGTCGGCTGGACCTGGCGCAAGAGCAATTGCAGCAGATCAAATCGATCTGTGGCAGCACGTGTGAGGAATATCAGGACCTGGCCGAAGCCATCAACGATTCATCGAAAACCTGACACACCGGACAGACGGAGGTCGCCATCGCCAGCGATCAGGCAATACGAACAGAACTGGGCCAGCATTTGGCGCGTTTATGGCGTTACGGCCTGTTGCTGTCCCGGCAACGGCATGTGGCCGAAGACCTGGTGCAAGCCACCTGCGTTCGGGCACTTGAACGTGCCGGGCAGTTTGTCCCTGGCACTCGCATGGACCGCTGGTTGTTGAGCATTCTGCATTCGATCTGGCTCAACGAAGTGCGCTCCCGACGGGTGCGCCAGGGTCAGGGCCTGGTCGATGCCGATAGCCAGTTGTCGTTTGACGGAGAATCCGTGGCGCAGACCCATGTGCTCGCCGCCCAGGTCATCCGCCGCGTCGACGCACTGCCCGAGGCCCAGCGTGAAACGGTGTACCTGGCATACGTTGAAGGCCTGTCGTATCGCGAAGTCGCCGAGGTGCTGCAAGTGCCCATCGGCACCGTCATGAGCCGCCTCGCCGCCGCACGGGTGAAACTGGCCGAATATCCGCCACTGCACACAGTGCCGAACCCTTTCACGGGAGAACGTCGATGAACGAGCGCGCGATACCTTCGGACGAGCAACTGGTGGCGTACCTCGACGATCAGCTCGACGCCGACCAGCGCACCCGCATCGACGCAGCCGTCGCCGAAGACTCGACACTCAACTTGCGCCTGCAATGGCTGGCCCGCAGCAGCCTGCCGTTCAAGGAAGCCTACGACGAACTGGCCCAACAAGCGCCCGTCGACCGCTTGCAATCGATGCTCGACACCTTGCCTTCGCCCGAACGCCCTGCCATGAATCGACGCTGGTTCCTCGCCGCTGCGGCGAGCCTGGTGGTGAGCGGCGTGGTGGCGGATCGATTGTTCCTTGCCTGGCAATTGAGCCAGGAAAAGAGCAACTGGCGGGGCCTGGTCGCCGACTATATGTCGCTGTACGTGCCGCAAACCCTGGAACATTTGCCCGAAGATGAAGCCTCACAACGGGCGCAACTGCGAACAATCGACGCGCGCCTGGGCCTGAGCCTGACGCCTGCGCAACTGGCCCTGCCACGGTCCGAATTGAAGCGCGCGCAGATCCTCGAATACGACGGCATGCCGATCGCGCAGATTACTTATCTGGACCCGGCACATGGTCCGATTGCCTTGTGCGCCAAGCGCTCCAACAGTGGCAGCCGGCATTTCGCCCATGAAATTCGACACAGGATGAATGTGGTGTATTGGGCAGACATGGAACATGCGTGGATGCTGATCGGGCATAACCCGGCAGCGGAACTGGAAGGCATGGCGAAGTTGTTGCGAAGTCGACTTAGCGTGTGAGCGAAGTTGTCCTATGCTTGGCGTCTGTTTTTCCAAGGAGGAACCTACCCATGCCAAACCCTTCTCGCACAGCCTTGCTGGTCATCGACGTACAGAACGACTTCATCCCCGGCGGCCAACTGCCGGTGCCTGAGGGCGACCTGATCGTGCCCTTGATCAACCGCCTCGGTGGCCAGTTCAAACAGGTCATCATCGCCCAGGACTGGCACCCGCCCGGCCACGCCTCGTTTGCTTCAAGCCATCCCGGCCGCAAGCCTTACGAGGTCATCGAGCTGCCTTACGGCCCGCAAATACTGTGGCCGGATCATTGTGTTCGAGCGACAGACGGGGCCGGGTTGCACAAGGATCTGGACCTGCCCCACGCACAACTGATCATCCGCAAAGGCTGTAACCCGGACATCGACAGTTATTCGGCGTTTCTGGAAGCGGATCGCACGACCACCACCGGGCTGGCCGGCTATCTGAAAGAACGTGGCATCGACACCGTTTACCTGGTCGGACTGGCACTGGATTTCTGCGTGATGTTCTCGGCGCTGGATGCGCGGGCGGCGGGGTTCAATGCGTTTGTGGTAATGGATGCGTGCCGCGCGATTGATCTGGACGGCTCGCTGGCGGCGGCGATCGAGCGGATGCAAGTGGCAGGGGTCGGGTTGATTCCCTCCACCGAAGTGCCAGGCTAACCCCCTTGTAACAGCTGCCGAGCAGCGCGAGGCTGCGAAGCAGTCGTAAAACCAGGCAGCCGGTTCTATCAGGAAAACCGCGTACACAGGATTTGCGAGGACTGGTGTCGAGCGCGACCCTGGCTCGAACGAAGCCTCGCAGGCTCGACAGCTGCTACATCGCGTGCGTCAGGCGGCGGTAGGCAGCCACAAACGAAAACGCGCACCACCCAATGGCGAAGGCTCCACCGTCAGCGTCCCACCCTGCGCTTCCAGCGCCCGACGACTGATCGCCAGCCCCAGACCAAACCCGCCCGTGGCCCGATCCCGGCTACGATCCAGCCGATAGAACGGTTCAAAGATCCGCTCGCGCTCATCGTCGGGAATGCCGATGCCGTCGTCATCGACCCAGATTTCGCAGCCTTTCGGACAGACCTTTACGCCAATCTGAATGCGCTTTTCGCAATAGCGCATGGCGTTGCGCAGCAGGTTTTGAATGGCACGAGCCGTCAGTCGCGGGTCCAGCACGAAGCGCTCGAGTTGCCCATGCAGCAGCACGTCGATCACGATGTCCGGCGACTCCAGTTCTTCATCGACACTGCCCAGAATGCTGTCGATAAACTCGTCCAGCGACACTTCGACCTGTTCCGGCAGCCGCGCCGGGTTTTGCAGTCGGCTGTAGGACAGCAACTCCAGGACCAATTCATCCAGTTCCCGTATGTGCGCGACCAGCCCCAGCAGCCGCTCGCGACTGGCGGCCGGCAAGTCGTCGGACAGCGCCAGGGCCAGGCCGAAGTCCAGGCGCGTCAGCGGAGTGCGCAGTTCGTGGGACACCGCGTTGAGCAAGTCGCGCTGTTGGTTGAGCAGGTTTTCTATATCGCCGGCCATGGTGTCGAAGACGTTGGCAAGGCTGCCGATGTTGGAGTGTGGGGAAATCTGCGTGCGCTCGCCGAGGTGACCTTTGCCGAAACGTTCGGCGGTGCCTTTGAGGCGCTCCAGGTCCCGCCAGTGCGGGCGTAGCCACAGCAACAGGCAGGCGAGCATCGTCGCGCCGATCAGGACGTTGATGCTCCAGTACAACAGGCTGACGTCCATCGGGTCCGGCGGCACGACCATTTCGACAACGCTCTGCGGGTTCAGCGGCGCCACGGCGAGTGTGCGCCAGCCCCAGTCGCCGATGCGCACGACGTTCTCGCCACGCTGTAATCGCTGGCGTTCGTCGAGGGTGAAATCGGGGTCGTCATGGCGGGTGAGGACGATGCGCAGCGGGGCGAATTCCTTGTCCATCTCGCTCGCCAGCGCCGGCCACTGCGCTTCGGGCACAGCGTGGAACTGTTTGACGATGAGGGTTTGCAGCCCGCGCGAATAATCGAGGTTATAGGTGACGAACCGTTCATGGAAAACCTTGATGACCAAGTCCGGCACCAGGTAAATCGCCGCGCTGAACGAGACGATGGTCACCAGGTACAGGCGAAACAGGATCCTGAACATCGTCTCAGCATTCCCACTCGGAACGGCTGAACAGGTAGCCCTTGCCCCACACGGTCTTGATCTTGCGCGCCTCGCCTGCGTGGTCGTCGAACTTGCGCCGCAGCTTGGAAATCGCCACGTCCACCGAGCGGTCGGTGCCGTTGAATTCGATGCCGCGCAGGCGTTGCAGGATCTGGTCGCGGCTCAGCACTTCGCCGGCATGTCGGGCCAGCACCACCAGCAGGTTGTATTCACCGCTGGACAGTTCCACCAGCTGATCGCGCCAAGTCACGGTGCGCTCGGACAGGTCGATGCACAGGTTGCCCATGAGAATGCGGTCGTTGGCGGTCTGCGGTTCGCTGAGGCTGCTGCGGCGCAACAGCGTGCGCACGCGGGCCAGCAGGACGCGGGGCTCGCAGGGTTTGGTGACGTAATCGTCGGCGCCCATTTCCAGGCCCAATACCTGATCGTGGCTGTCGTCGCGGGCGGTGAGCATCAGGATCGGCAGCGTGGCCGAATCCGCCCGCAGCAAGCGGCAGACTTGCAGGCCATCAAGCCCCGGCAGCATCAGGTCGAGGATCACCAAGTCCGGCGGATTGACCCGCGCCCGCTCGCGCACGTGGTCGCCACGGCTGATGACACTGACTGAATAGCCATTGCGTTCCAGGTAGCTGGCAATCAGTTCGGAGAGCGCGGTGTCGTCTTCGACCAGGAGGATGTTGGGCATGGGTGTTTCCAGAAAGTGCAGTGGCGCCCGGTCAGGCCTCATCGCGGTCAAGCCCGCTCCCACAGTGTTCGGTGGTGTTCACAAAGTCTGTGCTCACACCAAATCTCTGTGGGAGCGGGCTTGCCCGCGATGGCGGCCTGTCAGGCGCAAAAAGTTTCAAGCGGCCAAGGATATACGCCCCCGCACGCCCGTGAGCAAAACCCTTACACAATTTCACACAGCACCAACAAAGCTTCACCGCTACTCTCCTCGCCTCCCCGTAGGATGCGGGCAGTCATTATTGGGGTAATTACATGTCAAAGAACCTGCTTGCCAAGCTCAGCCTGATGGCGCTGGCGTTGACGCTGAGCGCTTGTGACAAGTCCTCGAACGCTGAAGAACAGGCGCCTCTGGCCACGGTTCGTGTCGAAACCGTCGAAGCCCGGCCCCTGTCGATCACCAGCGAACTGAGCGGGCGGATTGCCGCGCCACGGATTGCCGAAGTCCGCGCCCGGGTCGCCGGCGTCGTGTTGCAACGCACCTTTCGCGAAGGCAGCGACGTCAAAAAAGGCGATGTGCTGTTCCGAATTGACCCGGCACCCTTCAAGGCTGACCTCGACAGTGCCGAAGCCGCGCTGCGCAAGGCTGACGCCAACGCGTTCCAGGCCAGATTGCAGGAGCAGCGTTATGCCCAGTTGATCGAAGGCAATGCCATCAGCGGCCAGGATTACGACAACGCCCGGGCCAGTGCCCGGCAAACCGCCGCCGATGTCGCCGCCAGCAAAGCCGCTGTGGACCGGGCGAAGCTCAACCTAGGTTACGCCACTGTCACTGCACCGATTTCCGGGCGCATCGGCCGCGCGCTGGTGACCGAAGGCGCACTGGTCGGGCAGAACGAAACCACGCCGCTGGCACTGATCCAGCAGCTGAACCCGATTCACGCCGACCTGACCCAATCGACCCGCGAACTCAACGACCTGCGCCGCGCCTTCCGTTCCGGCCAGTTAAAGGAGGTGGGTCAGGGCCAGGCCAAAGCCACGCTGATCCAGGATGATGGCAGCCTCTACCCGCTGCCCGGCAAGCTGCTGTTCACCGACATCACCGTCGACCCGGGCACCGGCCAGATCATCGTGCGCAGCGAATTCCCCAACCCGGACCTCGATCTGCTGCCGGGCAGCTTCGTGCGTGTGCGCCTCGAACAAGCCGTCAATCAGCAAGGCATCAGCGTGCCGCAGCGGTCCATTCAGCGTGACAGCGCCGGTATTGCCCAGGTGTTGGTGATTGACGCCGAACAGCGCATCGGCCAGCAAACGGTAGAACTGGGCGCGGTACAGAACGATCGCTGGATCGTCACCGGCGGCCTCAAACCCGGCGACCGCATCGTCACCGAAGGCCTGCAACACGCCAAGCCCGGTGAGAAAGTCCAGATCGACAACACCCCTCTTCCACTTGCCCAGGTTTCTGGTCAGTAAGCAGGACGCTTTTTATGCCGCAGTTCTTTATCGATCGCCCGGTGTTCGCCTGGGTGGTTGCCCTGTTCATCTTGCTGGCCGGCGCATTGGCCATTCCTCAGTTGCCGGTGGCGCAATACCCTGACGTCGCACCGCCGCAGATCGAAATCTACGCCGTTTACCCCGGCGCCTCGGCGCAGACCATCGACGAGAGCGTGGTCAGCCTGATCGAGGAAGAGCTCAACGGCGCCGATCATCTGCTGTATTTCGAATCCCAGAGCAGCCTCGGCAGCGCCACCATCAAAGCCACTTTCCAGCCGGGCACCAACCCGGAGATGGCCCAGGTCGATGTGCAGAACCGCCTGAAAGTCGTGGAGTCGCGGCTACCGCAAGCGGTCAATCAGCAAGGCTTGCAGGTGGAGAAAGTCTCCGCCGGTTTCCTGTTGCTGATCACCCTGACCTCCAGTGACGGCAAGCTCGACGATGTGGCGCTCAGTGATTACCTGGCGCGCAACGTGATGAACGAGATCAAGCGTCTGGACGGCGTCGGCAAGGCCCAGTTGTATGGCGCCGAACGGGCGATGCGCATCTGGATCGATCCGCAGAAGCTGATCGGTTTCAACCTGACCCCGGCCGACGTCAACGCCGCCATCGTCGCGCAAAATGCCCAGGTCTCCGCCGGCAGCATCGGCGATTTGCCGACGCGCTCTACCCAGGAAATCACCGCGACCATTCTGGTGAAAGGCCAATTGTCGACGCCGGAAGAATTCGCCGACATCGTCCTCAAGGCCAACCCCGACGGTTCCACCGTGCGCATCAAGGACGTGGCGCGGGTCGAGATCGGCAGTCAGGAATATCAGTTCGGCACGCGCCTGAATGGCAAGCCTTCCACCGCCGTCAGCGTGCAGTTGGCGCCGGGCGCCAATGCGCTGAGCACCGCGACCCTGGTGCGAGCGAAGATGGATGAACTGGCGCGCTACTTCCCGGCGAACGTGGAATACAAGATTCCTTACGACACCTCGCCGTTCGTTAAAGTCTCGATCACCAAAGTGGTTTACACCCTTGGCGAGGCGATGCTGCTGGTGTTTGCGGTGATGTTCCTGTTCCTGCAGAACATCCGCTACACGCTGATCCCGACGCTGGTGGTGCCGGTGGCGCTGATGGGCACGTTCGCGACCATGTTGGCGCTGGGGTTCTCGATCAACGTACTGACCATGTTCGGCATGGTCCTGGCCATCGGCATTCTGGTGGACGACGCCATCGTGGTGGTCGAGAACGTCGAGCGGATCATGGCCAGCGAGGGCCTGTCGCCCAAAGAGGCGACGCGCAAGGCAATGAAGCAGATCACCGGGGCGATCATCGGCATCACCCTGGTGCTGGTGGCGGTGTTCATTCCGATGGCGTTCATGCAGGGTTCGGTCGGGGTGATTTACCGACAGTTCTCGCTGTCGATGGCCACCTCGATCCTGTTCTCGGCGTTCCTTGCGCTGACCTTGACCCCGGCGTTGTGCGCGACGCTGCTCAAGCCGATTGCCAAGGGCGAGCACCACGAAAAGAGCGGATTCTTTGGTTGGTTCAACCGTGGTTTCGATCGTTTGACCGAGCGTTATCAAGGTTGGGTGGCCTATGCACTGAAACGCACAGGCCGTTATCTGCTGATCTACGGCGTGCTGCTGATCGGTCTGGGCCTGTGTTTCAGTCGCCTGCCCTCCTCGTTCCTTCCGGTTGAGGATCAGGGCTACACCATCACCGACATTCAGCTACCGCCAGGTGCGAGCAAAAACCGCACGGTCCAGGTCGTGGAGCAGATTGAAGCGCACAACGCCACAGAACCGGGTGTCGGCGACAGCACGGTGATTCTCGGTTTCAGTTTTTCCGGCAGCGGACAAAACGCCGCACTCGCGTTTACCACGCTGAAGGATTGGTCGGATCGGGGCAGCGACGACTCGGCGAGTTCGATTGCCGACCGTGCCAACATTGCGCTGAGCCAGATAAAGGATGCGGTGGCCTTCTCGGTGCTGCCGCCGCCGGTTGACGGTCTCGGCACCTCCAGCGGTTTCGAGTTCCGCTTGCAGGACCGTGGCGGTCTCGGTCATGCCACGTTGATGAAGGCCCGCAGCGAATTGCTCGCCGCCGCCGAGAAAAGCCCGATCCTGATGAACGTGCGCGAAAGCGCGCTGGCCGAAGCGCCGCAGGTGCAGCTGGAAGTCGACCGCAAGCAGGCCAACGCCCTGGGCGTGTCCTTTGCCGACATTGGCAATGTGCTGTCCACGGCAGTCGGCTCGGCTTACATCAACGACTTCCCCAATCAGGGGCGGATGCAACGGGTGGTGGTTCAGGCTGAAGGCGATCAACGCAGTCAGGTGGACGATCTGCTGAAGATCCACGTGCGTAACGACGGCGGAAAAATGGTGCCGCTGTCGGCCTTCGTCCAGGCGAAATGGACCCAGGGCCCGGCGCAGTTGACCCGTTACAACGGTTACCCGGCGATCAGCATTTCCGGCGAGCCGTCGCCTGGCCACAGCACCGGCGAAGCCATGGCGGAAATCGAGCGCCTGGTTGCGCTCGGCCCGGCAGGGTTGGGTCAGGAGTGGACAGGGTTGTCGTTGCAGGAACGTTTGTCCGGCAGTCAGGCACCGATTCTGCTCGGGCTGTCGTTGTTGATCGTGTTCCTGTGTCTGGCGGCGTTGTATGAGAGTTGGTCGATTCCGACGTCGGTGCTGTTGGTGGTGCCGCTGGGTGTGCTCGGCGCCGTGCTCGCCGTGACCTTTCGCGGGATGCCCAACGACGTGTTCTTCAAGGTCGGGCTGATCACCATCATCGGCCTGTCGGCGAAGAACGCGATCCTGATCATCGAGTTCGCCAAGAGCCTGTACGACGACGGGCATGACTTGATCGACGCCACGCTGCAAGCCGCGCGCCTGCGATTGCGGCCGATTGTGATGACGTCGCTGGCATTCATTCTTGGTGTCGTGCCGTTGGCGATTGCGACCGGGGCCAGTTCGGCGAGTCAGCAAGCCATCGGCACCGGGGTGATTGGCGGGATGATCACCGCGACGCTGGCGGTGGTGTTTGTGCCGGTGTTTTTTGTGGTGGTGATGAAGCTGGTCCGCAAGCGCCATAAAGACATCTGACCCACCGGGGGCGTGTTGTTTTCTCCAGTGTGGTCAGAACAGACCACACTGGACTAAGGTGTTTGCATACCCTGGTCCATCGAGCACCCATGCCCTTTCTCGCCCGCACCCACCCTCGTCTGTCCGCTGCCGCCACCCTTGGCGTCGCGGCAGGCATTTTGGCTCCCGCCGATTCGATCATCAGCAAAATCCTCATTGGCTGGAATGTCGGGGTCTGGACCTACCTGATCCTGATGTTTTGGCTCGCCGCCCGCGCCAAGGCGCCGGACGTGAAACGCATTGCCGAGATCGAAGACGAAAACGCCGGGCTGGTGTTGTTCGTAGTGTGCATAGCCGCCATTGCCAGCCTCGCGACCATCACCTTCGAACTGGCCGGCAGCAAGGACATGGAAACCACCCGCAAGCTCCTGCATTACGGCTTCACCGCACTAACGGTCATCGGTTCATGGCTGCTGATCGGGGTGATTTTCAGCGTGCATTACGCTCGTCTTTTCTACACCTGGGACGGCAAGGACCTGGCGTTGCGTTTCGCTGAAGGACTGGAAACGCCCAACTACTGGGACTTCCTGTATTTCTCTTTCACCATCGGCGTGGCGGTGCAGACTTCGGACGTGGGCGTGGCGACTCGGAGCATGCGCAAGATTGTGCTGGCGCAATCATTGATCGGTTTTTTGTTCAACACGGCGATTCTGGGGTTCTCGATCAATATTGCGGCAGGGTTGTTTAACTGATGGCTGCACAAACGTTCTAGTCATTGTTCCCGGCGTGCGCGTTAAATAAGTCGGCAATCGGTTTAACAGGTGCACCATGACCACTCACAACTGGATCGACCTGACCCAGCACGCCGACACCGGCATCGAGGCCCTACGCGCGCATTTCGAGGGCCACGCTTACGATCCGCATGGCTGAGTTTCGCCACCACCATGGCCAGCGACACCCGGCGGGCTCAGGCCACCAGTGTTGCCTTGGGGTTGGGCGAACCGCTGAATCAGACTTGAGTTTTGTATTTTTACGGTAGTTCTTCGTTGCATGACTGCCTGGGCGCTGCCGGGAACAAGTGTTAATAAAAGGCTCCGTTCAACCATAGTCTCGCAATACTTCAATCGCTCCATGGGTTTATTGCTGGCAGGGTCAACGTGGACCGGACAGTAAAATCTTTCCCACAAGCGCAGGAACAAAATCACATTAAGAGGGACCTGTAAACTGTCATGTTTGACAGTTTACAGGTTGGCTTTTAAGCGCTCTGATATGTCATCCCGGACGCTCTATTGCCAGGATATTTCGAGTCATAATTGCGGAGACAACTTCAATGAACAGTATCAACAACATCACCCGATCCGGTAGCTGCAGTGGAACGATTGGCGAAGGAATCACGTTCAATGCGCACTTGGTAGAGTTGAAGTCACAGACTTTCCCACCACCACACGGCGAGTCTCATGTCATGTTCGCCAGGCAACGTGCACCAGGCCCGGAGTTCACCACAAAAGAAGTGAAGGTTTCAGCCAGGAAAGACTTGGCAAATGGCACTTATACTGTCAGCCCCGACTCCACCGAGGTGCGGGTAACCTTTGTGGACAATACCGTATCGACAGAACCCGTCTTCTACCTGCCGCTAAGCGGTACGATTGACATCAAATTCGATAACATTACAGGTGTTTTCTCTGGAAAACTCAAAGACGTCCTTTTGGAAAATCAAGATGATGACGAAGACAAAACGTTAACGCTCAATCTCGAATTCGATGCAAAAAGCGATATCTCCAGCGCTCGTAAAAACAAAAGCGTCAGACAGGCTGCCTAACAACGTCATGAAAGAAACGCTCAATAAAAAAGGAAGCCTAAGCTTCCTTTTTTATTGAGTCGCCGCCATTTATTTTCTTAAAAACCGTAACGAACACCAATATTCAAACCGATCGGCCGCTCTATGTTTTTCCCTTTACTGTAATCCGCGTCAATGTGCACTTGCAGGCGATCCGTCATGGCGAGAGCCAAACCTGCGGCCATCTCACCTCGAGACCCTGAGAGATCATTATTGAACACATTATCGTTGACCTTGACCTCATTATTTTTGGCGAACTCGTGACCCAGTGCGACCCGTACATAGGGCTGAACTTGCAGACCACCTTCCAGTGCAAAAGTGCGCCCAACTGTCACGCCGGCTTCACCCACCAATGACCGTGTGCGATCTCCATCAGCTTGCATATCGTTGTCCAGAGTGAAACTTCTGCCCTGTATGACCATGCCGGACCACTTTGTGTAGGGCTCGATGAAATAGCCATCAGCCATTTTGATATTCCGCCCAAGTTCGATGGAACCACCCAGCCCGGAATTATCGTAATCACCTTTGGCCCTCTGTCCATCGCTCAAGCCAACCTTGGCCTCGTTGCGGAAGCGGTTTAATTTAAGAACTCCGTCCAGGTAGTAACCACTACCGGCATCAATCCAGGTGAGGTAGGTTCCCAGATAGTTGCTGGTGACGGTACCGGAAGTACCGCCATCGAGGTTCAGGTCGGACGTGCTATGCCCCGCCATCACGCCTATCAACCATTGTCCGTCGCCGAATGGCAGCGGTGCATCGGCACCCAACGTAAAACCTCGTTGGGTTTGCTGATATCCAACACCTGAACCATCGGCTACGTTGTATTTGTTGCCATAGGTGCGGCCCCAGGCACCGCCCTCAGCACCATTGAATCGCAACTCTCCCATGCGCGAACGCAGTGACGTAGCTTCTGCGGACCACACGGTCGATGCCGTGTTGAATAAAGCCAGTACCGAACGCGCGCCTGGGCTGACTGTCCTTGTCGCTGGATCGAGAATCCAGTCGTTGCCGATTTTCGCCAAGCGGTAGGAGAAGGTCCCGAGGTCTACATCCCGAGCCATAAAGAATTGCGCATCGCCGCCCCCTGTTTGCACTACCCTAACCGGTTGACCGGCGGCGGGGTCCACACCAGAACTACTGATGACCAGTTCATGCCGACCGCTCGCCGTTCCCGTCACATTCAGCCGGTCTGTCTGCCCCGTAGCGAAGTCAGTTCCCAACTCGAAGCGACCGTTACCCGCGAGTTGCCCCACATTCAATTGATAAAACTCATTGACGGCGCCGAAACGAACGGTGCCACCGTTTAGCGTCAGATTGTCTATGTGGCCATCGCCCACCAGGACCCATCGAGAAGAGTCATTGATGGTTGCGCGAGAGACATTTTCCAGGTTGCCTGTCAGAACCGAATTGTTCTGTAAGACCAGGTCGGTCGTGCTGCCTGCTTCATTGACGATATTGCCGCTCAATGTACTGTTATTGACAGTAAACGAGGCAGTAGCCCCTCCTCGTACATCCAACAAGGTATCGTTACCTGCCACCAGTCGGGAGTTGTTCAGCATGATCGTCGCAGTCGAAGAGCCTGCATTGGCGAAATCAACCTGAATGGCCGAACCAGTGACGCCTTCGACAGTTGTATTGTTGAGGTTGAGTGTCGCGGGCTGTATGGAGTTTGCGTCAAGCCCGATCGTCACACCGTTTTGCCCCCCTTTGATCGTACTGTCGGTTGCGGCGGCCTGACCGCTGGCCAACCTCAATCCGTAACTGGTGGCACCTGTTCCCTGAATCGTCGAATCAATGACATCCAAACGACTGAAAGCACTCACCAGGGCCCCGCCCGTCACACCGGTTATGTTGCTGTTGCCGCTAACAGTGGCGGTAGACCCCGTCGAGGTACTCACGTCGCGTACTATCTGGAGCCCGACACGATTGCCAGTGATCGTGCTGTTGTCGATGGTGGCCTGACTATTGACTAGTACAACGGCAGCCAGACCGCCAACGCCCGAGACGGTTGCTCCGCTCAGGTTGACTTGAGAGCCGTTGCGGGCTGTGATCTGTTGAGTGATACCTGCATTGACATTGAGTATCGAACTGTCAGTGTTTATGAACAATGCCTGAGCGCCATTGACGTTCAAGGTGGCATTTGAGCTAAGCGACCATTGCTCGGGAACACCTCCGGTAATAGTTGTCGTCCCTCCAACAAGGTTTCCTGCCACGGTTAATGATGAGAATGGCAATAGCATGGAGGTGAACATCAAGCTCCAGCCGATAGGAAAAGGAGGCACAGTGGTTAACTTTCTTTGCATGGTAGACACCTGACATCTAAAAAATCTGGCCACTGCCTCTGCGTATAGAGGCCATGGAAACGAGGGTCGCTAGGCTAGCGTTAAACCAGGCACATCTATGTAGGACTTATCTGTTTTTTAGCGTCGAAAAACCCACCGCCAGATTCTGGCGACAGGTCTCGAATCAACTGAAAGACAATGCGACTAAGACCAGCCCGTCGCATTGTCTGTGGCGAAGGTCATGGAATAGGGTTTACTTCTTCGCAGTACTGCCCCTCGCTATTAGTAAACAGCATGAAATGTTTAGCCTCCGCTGAAGGAGGAGTAGGCGTAGTACCCGATCGGGTAATGGTGTATGTAAGTACACCATATGTCCGATTCGCCGGTTTGAAGTGAGTGTTGTACACACCGATATCGAGGGGAGCCCCCGCATCTGGATACGGGTCAGGCACCGGCAAAGTTGCTGTGGTAGCCGTTCCCGGAACAAGCACCGGTGGAGTGGCATCGGTATATGCAGCATAACTTAACGTGATCGTCTCACCGGTGACCGTGTAATTACTTTTCGGAATGATAACTCTAAGATTACGCCGGGTAGTGCCATCACCAGGCGGTACGAAGTTCAATGTTGAGCAACCGATTCTCCGAAGCGGGCCTGCAAGATTCTGCACCTCAGGTGCGGGAGTCTGGATGGGAAAAGCGGCGACAGGAATATCTTTGGGTACACACTGCGTCGGGTTTGGATTCGATGCCGTATGAAGTACCCAATGTAAAGGTTTGACACCGGCACCTCGATTGAAGATTGTATCCCAAGGAAGCGTTTTCGTAAGTGTCGTATTTTCCTGCCCCGGGGTTAAGGCGATGGTCGTACCTACTTGCACTCAATCATAAAAAATCGTAACCAACCATCCTTCTTCAGTAGGCGGAGTGGCAAACAATTGAATTGAAATCGTTGCATCCTTACCGAAATCGGCTTCTTCCACCTCATCCGTACTGCCCCCTGGGAACGTCAGTACAGGTTTTTCAAGATCAGCGTTCACGGGATCCGGCTCACCCGGGTTAGGGGGGCCGATATAATAAATATTGACGAATGTCGTGTCATCATTCCCGCCCATACGGCGGTTACCTCGAAACATGGCATAACTGAACTCGGTTTCTTCATCGCCATCTGTATTGCCATATACAGTCTTGATGATGGGATATGGAACATCCCAAACCAGCTTTCCATCAACGGCACTACTCACAAGCTTTTCACCCAACTCCACCCCGCCCCAGTAACCCATAAGAGTGTCCGTTGGAACATTCGGGCTGGGCACCGTCGCCTCAAGTGTGACCCCAAGATTACAGTCAGCCAGATCAATCAGATCGTCGTCGGCCAATGGCACCACTGGACGTTCAAATACAGTAGGATCGGCAATTCGCCTTACTTCACGCGAAGCGGGATTCGATATTTTGCTCAAGTGGCCTACAAGATCCCTCACTCTATAGAGAACGGTATTGGAACCCTCCTCGGCATCTTCGAATACCTTGATGGGGATGACAAATTGACGTAAAGCAGGTAACGGAATTTCAAGCACCGGCACATCGCGCCCAGGATCCGGGGCTCTGCCCACCCAGACCAGCAACACGTCGGTGCTGTGATAATTCCCATACGCCGCGGCAGTCAACGTGATTCCGCTCGGGTTGTTGCTTATGTAGGTTTCATCGATAACAGCGGTCGGCGGCAAATCGACTGGAAAGGTGGCCGCTCTTGGAGACAGGTTCGAAGCTGGACTCTTCACTCTATAGGGTGCAGTTCGGTCAATGGCGTATGTAACGATAACCGAATTCCCCTCGTTCACCGCGCCATACCAGTAAACGTATTTAATTTCATACTCAGTAGGGGATTCAGGTGTGGTTTTTTCGACCATCCACGGGGTCATTGGGATTGTCTTGAGCAATGGCCATGTCCTGTCAACAATAGGCCCCAAAGTTTGCATGGGCTCTATATCCGTCCAGGCTGTCGTACCTTTCTCACGGATCTTAAATTCAATCAAATCATCTTGATCCTCAGGCTCCGAAGGTTGCGGAATGGTGTAATTGAGCGGCGCGGACAGCGCCGCCAGCGGGATGCGTAAGTCACCCCCGGGGAGCGTTTGCGCTGTAATCGTGACACCAACGGGATCTGCAAACACGCCTCCCGCACCGAATCGTTTCTGAAGCACAGCTCTTCGGGACAATATGGCTTTATCAACTCTGCTGTTCATCTTGAAATTCTCCTGCCTTCACAATTGACGTAGAACTTATTAAGAAAAAAGAATACGACTTACGACGTTTTACACAGCACGTGTCACTCAACGTTGCTCAAGGCCCACAGGGCAGTTCTTCGCCACTGCGGATTCTGTCGATTTTGACCAGCGCTGTTTTTGACACACCGACCAGCCTGGCCCCACGATATATTTGATAAACAAGGGTGGCTGAAGAGTTTTTTACCATCGGCGCTATATGGATGTCGTAGGGTTCAACTACGAGTGGATATCCTTCTCGAATATCTTTATCGCTCAAAGCTGTGCGCACATTGATCCAGCGTGCGCGAACGAATTGAACGCCACTCGCATTGAGTGAGGAATACCCTCTCCATATGACCTTGCATCTATCGCCAATTTGAAATAGCGTTAGCGGCGGAATAACGACATGTATGCCAGACCATATCGGCGGGTCGGTGTCGCAATTATAATAACCGTCATTATTTCTATATAAAAAACCAGCTTCTTCAAGATCCATCGGTATTGGAGTGTGATCTATTGTCAGTTTGCGGCGAAATGAAAACGATGGATTGTCAGCTGTATCAAGTACTTCATACCACAACTCCCCAACGCCATTATTCACCAGATGCTCTGGACCAATATGAATAACAAATTCAGGCTTCATGTCCGCCGGAGTATAAATATTTTCTATTGCTACAGGTAGTTGTCCGGGTTGCTCAAAACGAACCGTCAAAATGTCCCTTTCCCCCGGTTCCATCGCCGGTTCGTCCCATAAAGGTACGATCACATCAATACCTGTGAGCAGTAATGGAAGTGGGATATAACCCTCTGGATCGACGTCGGGATCATCTACACCTTTAACTTCTGGCGCATTGAACGTCAGGGGTTTGTTGGGCGCCATATCGCAAGTCCTTTGAGGGTCATAATTGTTCGTTGGTAATGAAAGAAATTAAGCGCCGAGTTCAGTGGTGTGGCTACTGTCAGATCTGACAGGTAAAGCTACCGTTCATCGGCTTTTTCCCCACGCACTGAGACTCCACTGGCTTGACGCATCCTCACGAATGGTGTCTTCTGAAACCGGTTTCATAACCAGCCTGCACAAACTCCAACAACAAGGTTGAAAACCGTGAACGACTTCTCCGCCGCCCAGCGCAGCCGCGTCACCATGCTTGACGTCGCCGAACACGCCGGCGTCTCCAAGGCCAGCGTCTCGCGCTTCATCGGCGATGACCGCGCCCTGCTCTCCGATGCCATTGCCTTGCGCATCGAGCAGGCGATTGCCCAACTCGGCTATCGCCCCAACCAGATGGCCCGCGGCCTTAAACGTGGCCGCACTCGCCTGATCGGCATGCTGGTGGCCGATATCCGTAACCCTTATTCGATTGCCGTGATGCACGGGGTGGAAACCTCCTGCCGTCAGCACGGCTACAGCCTGGTGGTGTGCAACACCGATCGCGATGACGAGCAGGAACGCCAGCACCTGGCGTTGCTTCGCTCGTACAACATCGAAGGCTTGATCGTGAACACCCTTGGCCACCACCGCGATGAGTTGCGCGAACTGCATCGGGAGATGCCGATGGTGCTGGTGGATCGCAAGGTCGAGCAGCTTGAAAGTGATCTGGTCGGGCTGGACAACCCGGCCGCTGTGGAAATGGCCATCGCCCACTTGCAGGAACGCGGCTATCGCGACGTGCTGATGGTGACCGAACCGTTTGACGGCACCAGTTCGCGGATTGAGCGGGTCAGTAGTTTCAAGGCACAGATCGGGCAGCGTCCGACGCTGGCCGGCACGGTGGTGGAAACCGGTAGCGAGCTGACTGCGCAGTTGAAAACCTTCCTGGACACCCCCGGCCCGGGTCCCAAAGCGTTGTTCTGTGCCAACGGCATTGCGGCGTTGGCCGCCACCCATGCGTTGCGTGAGTTGCAGTGCGATCTGTTCGAGGATGTCGGGCTGATCGCTTTGGATGATCTGGATTGGTATCCGCTGGTGGGCAGCGGGATAACGGCGCTTGCCCAGCCGACGGCAGAGATTGGCGCAAACGCGTTTGAGTGTTTACTCAAGCGGTTGCGCGGGGACGACGGCCCGGTGCGGACGATGGATTTTTCGGCGCGGTTGGTTGTGCGAGGGTCGACCCTGGGGGATTTGCGGTGAATCTGCGGGCATCTTCGCGATTCGACTTGCCCGCGATGGGGCCTTCAAGAACACCCCATCACTCAAGCAGTCCTTTTTTTTGAACAAAAATGAAACCGGTTTCAGAGGTGCAAAACAATGAATAAACCACCCGTTTCCATCAGCCTGTCGAGCTACGGCGCCGATCTGGTCCGCCAACGCGGCCAAGGCAGTTTTATCGAGGTATTGGCCGCTGCCGGCGCCACACGAATTGAATGGCGCGAAGAGTTGCTGACCGATGAAAACCCGCTGCAACTGGCCGACGCCACCCAGGCACAAGGCCTGGAAAGCATCTATTCCTCGCCGATGGAACTGTGGCTGGCCGGTCAGTCGAAACCCAATCCTGAACTGCTCACCACCCTCCAGCGCGCTGAAACCTTCGGCGCCAAATGGCTGAAAGTTTCTTTGGGCTACTTCACTGACAACAACGATCTACAAACCTTGAGCCGGATCCTCGCGCAAAGCCCGGTGCAGCTGCTGGTGGAAAACGACCAGACCCTGCACGGCGGTCGTATCGAGCCGTTCCAACGCTTCTTCGGCGAGGTCGAGCAACACCGACTGCCGATCAAGATGACCTTCGACATCGGCAACTGGCAATGGCAGGACCAGTCCGCCATCAATGCTGCGCGGTTGCTCGGTCGGCATGTCGGCTACGTGCATTGCAAAGCCGTTGCGCGCCGGGCCGACGGCAAACTGGTCGCCATCCCGCCAGCGGCCAGCGATGTGCACCTGTGGGAACAACTGTTGCGCCACATGGCCCAAGGCGTTATGCGCGCGGCGGAATATCCGTTGCAAGGCGATGATCTGGTGCAACTGACCACCGACCACGTCGCCACCCTCGCCCGCCTCGGTCAATCCCGCCTGGAGAGTGCCCATGTCTGAGTTCGATATCCTCTCGTTCGGCGAAACCATGGCCATGTTCGTTGCCGAGCAGAACGGTGATCTGGCGGCCGTCAGCCAATTCCACAAGCACATTGCCGGAGCGGACAGCAACGTCGCGATCGGCCTGTCGCGGCTGGGGTTCAACGTGGCGTGGCTGAGCCGGGTCGGTGCCGATTCGCTGGGGCGGTTTGTCGTCGATACATTGGAAAAAGAAGGCCTGGATTGCAGCCATGTCGCCATCGACCCGGCGCATCCGACCGGGTTTCAGCTCAAGTCCCGTACCGACGATGGCAGCGATCCGGCGGTCGAGTATTTCCGTCGCGGTTCGGCGGCCAGTCATTTGTCGGTGCAGTCGATCTCCCCGTCGTTGCTCAACGCGCGACATTTGCACGCTACCGGCATTCCTCCGGCGCTGTCTGCGTCGGCCCGGGAAATGTCCTTCGAGTTGATGACCCGCATGCGTAATGCCGGGCGCAGCGTGTCCTTCGACCCGAACCTGCGCCCGAGCCTGTGGGCCAGTGAGCAACTGATGATCCGCGAGATCAACCGCCTCGCCGCCCTCGCCCATTGGGTGTTGCCGGGGTTGAGTGAGGGCCGTTTGCTGACCGGATTTGAAGACCCGGAGGACATTGCGGCGTTTTATCTCGATCAAGGTGCAGAAGCGGTGGCAATCAAGCTCGGGCCGCATGGCGCGTACTACCGCACGCAACAGGATCAGGGGTTTGTCGCGGGTGTGCCGGTGGCAACGGTGGTCGATACCGTCGGCGCCGGTGATGGCTTTGCCGTCGGAATGATCAGCGCCTTGCTCGAAAACCTCAGCTTCGCCGATGCCGTGCAGCGGGCCAACTGGATTGGCAGCCGTGCGGTGCAGAGTCGGGGGGATATGGAGGGGTTGCCGACCCGATCCGAGCTGTTCGCAGAGTTTGACGCCTCCAATCGCGAGCAGGCCCGCACAGTCACTGAAGATTTCTAACCCGTTACCTGCTGCGACAAAAACAACAAGCTCAGGAGCACCACCATGAAAACCGCCTCACTCGCCACCCGCCGCTGGTGGTACATCATGCCCATCGTTTTCATCACCTACAGCCTGGCGTATCTGGACCGCGCCAATTACGGCTTCGCTGCCGCCTCCGGGATGGCCGCCGACCTGATGATCACGCCCGGTCTGTCTTCAATGCTCGGCGCGCTGTTTTTCCTCGGTTACTTTTTCTTTCAGGTACCCGGCGCGATCTATGCGCAGAAGCACAGCGTGAAGAAGCTTATTTTCGTCAGCCTGATTCTCTGGGGCGGCTTGGCCACACTGACTGGCATCGTGTCCAACGCGTATTGGCTGATCGTGATTCGCTTCATGCTCGGCGTGGTCGAAGCTGCGGTGATGCCGGCAATGCTGGTGTACCTGTGCCACTGGTTCACCCGTGCCGAACGCTCGCGGGCCAACACCTTTTTGATCCTTGGCAACCCGGTGACCATGCTGTGGATGTCGGTGGTGTCAGGTTATCTGGTGCAGCATTACAGCTGGCGCTGGATGTTCATCATCGAAGGGTTGCCGGCGGTGCTCTGGGCGTTTATCTGGTGGCGTCTGGCCGATGACCGTCCGGCCCAGGCCAAGTGGCTGACCGACCAAGAGAAGCACGACCTGGAAAGCGCCCTCGCCGCCGAACAGGTCGGTATCAAAGCAGTGAAGAACTACGCCGAAGCCTTCCGCTCGCCGAAAGTGATCATCCTTGCGCTGCAGTTTTTCTGCTGGAGCATTGGTGTCTACGGTTTCGTGTTGTGGCTGCCGTCGATCCTCAAGGCCGGCGCGCAGATGGACATGATCGAAGCCGGCTGGCTCTCGGCGCTGCCGTACCTGGCGGCGGTGATCGGCATGCTGTTGGTGTCTTGGGGCTCGGACAAATTGCAGAAGCGCAAACGTTTCGTCTGGCCGCCGCTGTTGATTGCCTCGATGGCGTTCTACGGTTCCTACGCCTTGGGCGCCGAGCATTTCTGGTGGTCCTACACCCTGCTGGTGATCGCCGGTGCCTGCATGTATGCGCCGTATGGACCGTTTTTCGCCATCGTTCCGGAAATCCTCCCGGCCAACGTTGCCGGCGGGGCCATGGCGCTGATCAACAGCATGGGCGCGCTGGGATCGTTTGGCGGTTCCTATCTGGTCGGCTACCTGAACAGCTCCACTGGCTCGCCCGGCGCTTCTTACTTGCTGATGAGCGGCGCGTTGATGCTCTCGGTGGTGCTGACGATTTTCCTCAAGCCCGGCGCCAGTGACCGGGTTGTGGCCAAAGCCGCTGCACCACAGCCAGTGACGGCTCACCCTTGAATTTGAAGTTGAGATGATGACGATGAAAAAGCAGGTCGTGCTGTACAAGAAACTCTCGCCGCTGTTGATGGCTCGCCTGCATGAGCACACCGACGTGACACTGATCGACAACCTCAACCCGGAGGGCATCGAACAACTGCGCGCCGCCCTGCCCCGTGCCCATGGTCTACTCGGCGCCAGTCTGAAACTGGATGCACAATTACTGGACCTGGCGCCCGATCTTGAAGCCATCGCCAGTGTCTCGGTGGGCGTCGACAACTACGACATCGACTACCTGACCGAGCGGCGCATCCTGCTCAGCAACACGCCGGACGTGCTGACGGAAACCACGGCGGACACGGGGTTTGCGCTGATTCTGGCGACGGCCCGGCGGGTGGTGGAACTGGCGAACATGGTCCGTGCCGGTCAGTGGAACCGCAATATCGGCCCGGTGCATTTCGGCACCGACGTCCACGGCAAAACGCTGGGCATCATCGGCATGGGGCGCATCGGCGAGGCGTTGGCCCAGCGCGGCCATTTCGGCTTTGGCATGCCGGTGATCTATCACAGCCACTCGCCGAAACCGGCGGTTGAACAACGCTTTGATGCTCAGTACCGCAGCCTGACTGAACTGTTGCAACAGGCCGATTTCATTTGCCTGACCTTGCCGCTCACGGCTGAAACCGAAGGGTTGATCGGCGCTGAGGAGTTTGCCTTGATGCGCCCCGAGAGCATTTTCATCAACATTTCCCGGGGTAAGGTGGTGGATGAAGCGGCGCTGATCGAGGCGTTGCGCACCGGGCAGATTCGCGCGGCGGGGCTGGATGTGTTTGAGCGTGAACCGCTGAATGTTGATTCGCCATTGTTGACGTTAAACAACGTGGTGGCGACGCCGCACATAGGGTCGGCGACGCATGAGACGCGCGAGGCGATGGCCGAATGTGCGGTGGAGAATCTGCTGATGGCGTTGGCTGGGGAACGGCCGAAGAATCTGGTGAATGTCGGGGTGTGGTCCAGGGCGTAAGGATTTCGGCGTCTGTTAGTCAGTCTTCGCGGGCAAGCCCGCTCCCACAGGGTTCTGTGAACACCGCAGATCTGATGCTGGTTTTAGGGATTGGGTGTCTGTCAGTCAGCCTTCGCGAGCAGGCTCGCACAGCTTTTGTGAACGGCACAGCTCCCTGTGGGAGCGGGCTTGCCCGCTAAGATGCCGGCACTCACACACAAAACTGTCAGGCGCGGCGCGCTTCCAGAAGATCCGCCGCACACAAGGCAATCCGCCGACACGCATCCGCCAGTTTCACTTGATCCACCACCAACCCGATGCGGATATGCCCCGCCGCACTCGGCCCGAACGCCTCCCCGGCCAGTACCGAGACGCCATACCCTTCCAGCAAACGCTCGGCGAATCCCTGGGCGCACAACCCGGTCGGCCGTACATCCACCATCACAAACATCCCGCCGTCCGGCCGGATCGGGCGAATGCCCGGGCAACCACTCAACCGCGCGCACACCAGATCACGACGTTGGCGATATTCCTCGCGCATCAGCGCCACGTCCGGCAGGTCTTCATCCAGCGCTACTTGCGCGGCTTTCTGCACAAAATCCGGAATGCCGAACAGCATGCACAACGACAAATGCACCAGGTGTTCGGCCAACATTTTCGGGCCGATTGACCACCCCACGCGCCAGCCGCTCATGGCGTGGGACTTGGACAGGCTGTTGACCGTCGCGGTGCGTTCAGCCATGCCCGGCAGGCTCGCCGGACTGATGTGTTCGCCCTCGAACAACAGATCGCTGTAGACCTCGTCACTGATCAGCCACAGATCATGGCGCACGCACAATGCCGCCAGCGCTTGCCAGGTCTTCAAGGACAGGCTTGCACCCGACGGATTATTTGGACTGTTGAGCAACAGCACGCGGGTCTTCGGCGTAATCAGCGCCGCGACATCCGCCGGGTCAACGCGAAAGCCGTTCTCCGGCCGCACTGCCACCGGCACCACCTTGGCCGCGCAAGCGCCGAACACGCCTTCATAGGTCACGTACATCGGTTCGGCGACGATCACCTCATCGCCGGGATCGAGCAGGCATTGCGCGACCGAATACACCGCACACTGCGCACCCGGAAACACGATCACATGATCGGCGTCCACCGCCTGACCACTGCGCTGTCGATGGCGCCGCGCAATGCTGCTGCGCAATCCGCGACTGCCGCGCACCTCCGGGTAATGCGTGTCGCCGGCCCGCAAACTGTCGATGGCCGCCTGCACGATGGGCAGCGGCGTATCGAAATCAGGATCGCCGATCGACAGCAGCAGCACATCGACACCCTGTTCGCGCAGTTCCAGCGCTCGGTCATGAATCTGCCAGGCTGCCGCTCCATCGCCGGCGATTCGTTGCGTCAAGGCTGAATAGCGCATGTGTTTCTCCTGTCGCGCGCGGACTCCCAGTCTCAACCCTATCTCAAATCACGAAACGCGCCACCATCGCATTCAAATCGACCGCCAGGCGTGACAGTTCATGGGTGGCGGCGCTGGTCTGATTGGCACCCGCGGCGGACTGGGTGGCGAGGTCGCGGATGTTCACCAGGTTGCGGTCGACTTCACGGGACACCTGGGCTTGCTCTTCCGACGCGCTGGCAATCACCAGGTTGCGTTCGTTAATCAAGTGGATCGACTGGGTAATTTGTTCCAGCGCCACGCCAGCGGCGCGGGCCATCTCCAGCGTGCTCTGGGTGCGCTGATTGCTTTGCTGCATCGACGAGACGGCTTCGCCCGTGCCGTTCTGGATGCCAGCGACCATTTTTTCGATTTCCTGGGTCGATTGCGCAGTGCGATGGGCCAGGGCCCGGACTTCGTCGGCGACCACAGCAAAACCGCGTCCGGCTTCACCGGCCCGGGCCGCTTCAATGGCAGCGTTGAGCGCCAGCAGGTTGGTTTGTTCGGCGATGGCGCGGATCACGTCCAGCACTTTGCCGATGTCGCGACCCTGTGCGGCCAGTCCTTCGATCATCAACGAAGTGTTTTGCACGTCGTGGGTCATGGTCTGGATCGCATCAACGGTTTCCACCACACGGTCGCGGCCTTCGCGGGCGGCCTGGGTCGACTGACTCGAGGCTTCGGAGGTGGACACGGCGTTGCGCGCGACTTCTTCCACCGCAGCGGTCATTTCGTTGACCGCCGTGGCGGCTTGTTCGATTTCGTTGTTCTGTTGTTGCAGGCCGCGCGACGCTTCCTGGGTCACGGTGCTGAGTTCTTCTGCGGCAGCGCCCAGTTGCGTGGCGGAACCGGCGATCTGTTCGATGGTTTTGCGCAGGTTGTCTTGCATGACGGACAAGGCACCGAGCAAGCGCGCCGGTTCGTCCTTGCCGTCGATCTCGATGGCTTTGGTCAGGTTGCCACCGGCAATGGTTTCCGCCGCCTGCACCGCGCGATTGAGCGGCGTGACGATGCTGCGGGTCAGCAGCCAGGCCAGCAGCACGGTCAGGAGCGATGCCACCACCGACACCAGAATGATGCCGTTCACGGCGGTGTTGTAGTTTTCTTCAGCCAGCACGCCGGCCGCTTTGGCGCCATCCTGGTTGTACGCCACCAGCTTATTCAGCTGCTCGCCCATCAGGTCGGTGCCGTCCTTGATCCGCGTATTGATCAAGGTGCGCATCTCATCCACCTTGTTCTGGCGCGACAGGTCCATCATGTCGCGCTGAGCTTGCATGTAATTGTCCAGCGTCGCGCTGAAGACTTTATACAGCGCTGCTTCATCCGGGCCCGCCGGCAACTCGGCATAGCTGGCCTGGGCTTTGCGCGCCTTGTCGGTGAGCACTGCAATGCGAGTTTCAGCTTCCTGCAGACTGGCCGGCTCGCGGTTGACCAGAATGCGGAACGACAAGATGCGCATGCGCAGAATGTTTTCAGTGACATTGCCCAAAAAGCCGACGCTGGGCAGTTGGGTACTGGCCATGTCGATCGAGGACTGGCGGATGATCGACATGCGATTCACCGCAAACACACCCAGCACGATGACGAGCAAGGCAATGAAGGCAAACCCCAGGAAGGCTCGAGGTGCGATATTCAGATTACGCAGGGACATAGGACGATACTCGGGTGATTGAGTCGGCGAGCGTCCTTGCGGTGATGGCTGAGTGGCGGGCGTGAGGCGCACGGGTCAGCGTGGCGCCACTGTTGTAATAGGTTTGTGTGCGCCTATTGGGTGTATCGGCTGGGGATGAGGATTTTCGCGGGGATTCGAGAAAAATATTTTTATTGAAGTAGCAGGTGTTTCAACATTGAAACACCAATCCCCGTAGCAGCTGTCGAGCCTGCGAGGCTGCGTCCGGATGCGGCCCAACTCGAACGCAGCCTCGCAGGCTCGACAGCTGCTACAGGAATGGATTGATCTTCAGTATTTGCGAGCGGCCATTCGCCAGACCCGCGCAATATCACTGGCCCGATCACGCAACAACCGCGGTGCCTCGGTACAGGCCTGCTCAAGCGTCATCGGTCCGCTGGCCAAGGCAAACGCGGCATCGATGCCATGTTCATACAGATCCTGATAACCCTCGCCCAAGGTCCCCGCGATCACAATCACCGGAACGCCCTGCTCCCGGGCAATGCGCGCCACGCCGAACGGCGTCTTGCCGCGCAAGGTCTGTGCATCGAAACGCCCTTCGCCAGTGATGACCAGGTCGGCGCCTTTCACGGCTTCAGCCAGCCCGACCAACTCGGCGACGACGTCCACGCCGGCCTTGAATTGCGCCTCCAGAAAAGCCTTCGCCGCGAACCCCAAACCGCCCGCAGCGCCGCTGCCCGGTTCATCCTTGACGTCTTTGCCCAAGGCCTTGGCGCACAGCTCGGCGAAGTGCCCGAGAGCAGCGTCCAATTGCCGGACTTGCTCGGGCGATGCCCCTTTCTGCGGTCCAAAAATCGCGGAAGCGCCGTGCGGACCGCACAGGGGGTTGTTGACGTCGGCCGCGATGTCGAAGCGCACGTCGGCCAGGCGCGGATCGATTGCACTCAGATCGATGTAAGCCAGTTGCGCCAACGCGAGACCACCCGGGGCCAGCGCTTGCCCTTGTGCGTCCAGCAACTTCACACCCAGCGCCTGCATCGCCCCGGCACCGCCATCGTTGGTGGCGCTGCCGCCGATGGCGAGGATCACCCGTTGCGCCCCGGCATCCAGCGCGGCACGGATCAGTTCACCGGTGCCAAACGTGCTGCTGACGCACGCATCGCGTTGCCCCGGCGGCACCAGTTGCAGGCCACTGGCTTCGGCCATTTCGATGATCGCGGTGTGGGTGTGCGGCAACCAGCCCCAGGCCGCATCGACGGTGATGCCGAGCGGTCCGCGAACAGGCGTCCTGCGCAATTGACCCTCGCACGCCGCCAGAATCGATTCGACCGTGCCTTCGCCGCCGTCGGCCATCGGGCATTTGACCAGTTGCGCATCAGGCCAGACCTGCGCCAGACCGAGGGCGATGGCGTCGGCCACACCTTGGGCACTCAGGCTGTCCTTGAATGAATCGGGGGCGATGACGATTTTCATGCGAATTCTCCAGTTCCAATGCGTTCCATGCTGCCAGCAGCCCTGCACAATAACGCCGGTCCGCTGCACAAGCGGGGGTGGCGTTTATTGTTCATTTCTACAAAACCTCCCGACCTGCACACTTGTTGTAGCAGCTGACGTTGTGGCGAGGGGGCTTGCCCCCTCGCCACAACGTCAGCTGCTACGGGATAGGGGCTTCAGTCGGTTTGCGGGAGGAGTTGGACGCCAAGATACAGCGCGAGCATGCCGTCCAGTTTCAGCGGATCAACCCCGCTCAACTCGGCAATCCGTTCCATTCGATAGCGCAAACTGTTGCGATGAATCCCCAGCGCATCCGCACATGCCTGACTCTGCCCGTCGTGCTCGCACCAGCTGCGTAAAGTCGCCAGCAGTTGGCCGTTGCCGTCCTTGGCGATGACTTTGCGCAGTGGCTTGAGCAGCTCATCCAGCGCGTCATCGTTGCGATGTCGCCACAGCATCACCGGCAGCCGATAACGGTGGAGCGTCAGCAAACGCGAACGCGGCAACACATCGCGCCCATACGCCAGCAAGTCGCCGACCCGTCGATAACAACGTCGCAGCCCGGACAACCCATCCGCCTGCCCACCCACGGCAATGCGCAAAATGTTCCAGCCCAGGCCGTCGAGTTTTTCCAGCAGCCGTTCATTCTCGATCACCTGACTCGCCGGCCGGCACCACAGCAACGAAGACTTCGCCGAGCTTACGCACCAACTGTCCGGGTAGCGCGAGGTCAGCCAGGCACTGAGCGCATCCACTGTCTGCCCGGGGCCGTGTTCCATGCCCAACTCGAACAGATAAGGCACCCGCGTCATTTGCGGTTTCAGACCCAATTGCTGCGCTTCATCCAGCAAGCGCGGCGAATCCCCCGCCTCACTCAGCAGCAATGCCAGCAGATCATCGCAACGCTGACGCCGCCATTGCTGCTCAGCCTGCTGATTACGCTGGCCCACCAACATCTCGGCGGTCATCCGCACCAGCTCGGCATAGGTGCGCAGTTGCTCGGGTTCACCGGTAATCCCCAGCACACCGATCAAGCGCTGATCGAGCAGTAACGGCAAGTTGATCCCCGGCTGCACGCCTTTGAGATGAATCGCCGTTTGCGCATCGATCTCCACCACCCGACCGTTGGCCAACACCAATTGCGCGCCTTCATGGCGTGTGTTGATACGCTCCGGTTCGCCGCTGCCGAGAATCAATCCCTGGCTGTCCATGACGTTGACGTTGTACGGCAGGATGGCCATCGCCCGGTCGACGATGTCCTGGGCCAGGTCGTGATCGAGTTCGAACATATCGGGATCCTTGAAAGCGTGATGGGACGGGGTTGTTCACCCGCACAGGGCTGGGTTGCAAACCCTGTGCTCAAGCACAAAGACAGCCACCCCGAGGGTGGCCGAGACTCTCTGGGCGATCAACGTTACCCTGCGCATCGCAAAAAATCATAATAAAGAGAGAGCCCGCCATGTCACAGAGCGCCGCCGCAACCCAGGCCATCGTTGACGACAAGAACGCCGTCTACAAACGCATTACCCTGCGTTTGATCCCCTTCATCTTCATCTGCTACCTGTTCAACTACCTCGACCGGGTCAACGTTGGATTCGCCAAACTGCAGATGCTCGACGCGCTGAAATTCAGCGAAACCGTGTACGGCCTCGGGGCCGGGATCTTCTTTATCGGCTACGTGCTGTGCGGCGTGCCGAGCAACCTGGCGCTGACCAAATTCGGCCCACGGCGCTGGATCGCGCTGATGATGATCGTCTGGGGCACGCTCTCGACCTGCCTGCTGTTCGTCACCACCCCGACCGAGTTCTACACCTTGCGCCTGTTCACCGGCGCGGCCGAAGCCGGGTTCTTCCCGGGCGTGGTGCTGTATCTCTCGCAGTGGTTCCCGACCTTCCGCCGCGGCCGCATCATGGCGCTGTTCATGTCGGCAATCCCGGTGTCCGGCCTGCTCGGCAGCCCGTTCTCCGGCTGGATCCTCAACCACTTCGCCGCGGGCCAGGGCGGTTTGGCGGGCTGGCAGTGGATGTTCCTGCTGCAAGGCATCCCGACCGTGATCCTCGGCGCCCTCGCCTATTTCCTGCTGAGTGACAGTTACGCCAATGCCAAGTGGCTCACGCCGTTCGAGCGCTCGGTGCTGGAAGCCGACCACGCCGAGGACTTGGCCAACAAACCGAGAACCTCCACCGACTCGCTGCTGGCCGTGTTCAAGAACCCGGCGATCTGGGCGTTCGGCCTGATCTACTTCTGCATCCAGAGCGGCGTCTACGCGATCAACTTCTGGCTGCCGTCGATCATCAAGAACCTGGGCTTCAGCGATAACCTGGTGATTGGTTGGTTGAGCGCGATTCCGTACCTGCTGGCGGCGCTGTTCATGCTGATGGTCGGCCGCTCGGCGGACTTGCGCAAAGAACGTCGCTGGCACTTGGTGGTGCCAATGCTGATGGGCGCGGTGGGCTTGCTGATTGCCGTGAACTTCGCGACGACCCCGGCCATTGCAATCCTCGGCCTGACCATCGCCACCATGGGCGCACTGACCGGCCTGCCGATGTTCTGGCCGGTGCCGACAGCGATGTTGAGCGCGGGCGCGGCGGCGGGTGGTTTGGCGTTGATCAACTCCATGGGACAGATGGCGGGTTTCCTGAGCCCGTACCTGGTGGGTTGGGTCAAGGACAGCACCGGCTCGACCGATGCGGCGCTGTATCTGCTGGCGGGCGTGATTGTGTGCGGGAGCATGTTGGCCCTGCGCATGACGCGGACGTTACGGGTGTAAGGCATCACCGAACGAACGAGTTCTCCAACAAAAAACGGCCCTTTCGGGCCGTTTCTTATGTCTCCTGTGCAGACACACTACTATTGTGGTCAGTCCGGCTTTTGTGGCGAGGGGGCTTGTCGGAACGCCGCATCGCCACAAGTAAGTGCACCTGCTGAGGTAAGTGCCCTCTTCAGAATCCGCGCTAACCCTGCGGGACGACGTTATCCAACACCCGGTTCGCCGTGATCTCCGCCATCATGATGCTGTTCGAAATACCCAAAAGCGCATAACGCGACTCCCCCTCCAGATGATCCACCAACTGATGAACCATCACATCGACCGAGGCCAGCGTCTCGACCAGATACACCGCCAGGGTTTCGGTCGTGGCCTCGGAATCTACGGAAAACAAAGTGCTGCGCGTTCGGGGGGTGGCTTTGATGTCGGCATTGGATGGGAAGTGAAAGTCGAGCGCGCGCTCGGCGGCTTCGTCGAGCTTTTTTGAATCGGTGGATTCATAGGGGGAAACGTCGTCCGTTTCTGGTGGGTTTGGTGTTGGTTTGAACATAGATGAAACTCCTCGTGCTACCAAAAAAGGAGCCATCACCCTCGCTACCAAACGAAGGTGGTGGCCATACGCAGGTTGGTAGACCGGGCACAAGGAAACCGGCGCGTCCGAAAACGCCCTGTGCATGACCACCATAAAACTGAGACGAAAAGCCGCCTCAATTGATGGTGCGTTGCACCCTTGTGAAAAACCGGGCTACCAAACCCGATCGCTGTTGTTCAGCGACCGGGAAACGATAAAACCCAGGCCCAAGGCGCACAAGCCGGCGGATTCTGGCGCAGCCGTAGGCAACGGCGCAAGGTTGTGTAGCCTGAGAGAGTGTCTGGAGATGTCTGTTAAACGTCGCTGTTTAACTGACAAATAAATACGTCCCCTTTTCCTTTCTATAATTCACTGGTGCTGCCGTGTGTTTAATATGTCAACCTTGTGCGCTACAACGTAAAAGAAAACGTATCCACAAAACAATATTCTTTACGGAAAATCAGCTCAATTCGCTTAATCCCGGAAAACGTAAAAGTGCTCTTTTTAACCGATTGAGAGGACTCTAAAGCTTCCTCGCCCAAAACCTCACCTCCTACCCCATAGATAACGGCAGTACATTGCGCCACCCAGTGCCAAAAGCTGACTTGAGAAACTGGAGCTTTGAGTTCCAGTCTGACTCTTGCATTTAGACCTTGTATACATTGCCCTTCCAACTTCCCTGGGAGTGAATCGTTGGGAAATCGTTCAATCAATGCATAGCTGTCAGCTTGCACAACGCTGAGAAAAATTGCAGGCGTTTCTAAAGGAGTTCCATTTATAGGGATGAAGTCAGAGGCCAGGCTTTGAAAGTCCTCAAAGTCAATAAATGGTTTAATTTCAAATGTTCGTGCAGCTGACGTTGGCTCACTTCCGTACAACGCCTTCGCGGTAAAACTGTGCGGCCCCAAGGCCAGGCCGGTGTCGGTCAAGGTCCAGATTCCCGTCGTCGTATCGGCGGTGGATTGACCCTTCGGTGTAATACCGTCGAGTACCTGGACCTTCTGGCCTTTGCTGGCCGTGCCGGTCAGCGTCACACTGGTCTCGAACGTTGTACCGCCATTGTGGATTTCGACCCTGCTTGTCGAGCCTTTGACCGAGGAAAGAGTCGGTGCAATCAGTGCCGTCACGGTCAAGGTGCGTGCCCAGGAGCTTTGCCCCGAACCGTACAACGCCTTGGCGGTAAAACTGTGAGCCGCCACGCTCAACCCGGACACCAGCAACGTCCAGATCCCCGTGACCAGATCCGCGGTCGCTTGACCTTTGGAAACGGCGCCATCGAACACTTCGACTTTCTGACCTTTGCTGGCCGTGCCGGTGAACGTCACGGCGGTTTCAGGAGTCACGCCGCCGTGGGGGATTTCGACCCCACTCGGGGAGCCTTTCGCCGCACTGATGGTCGGTACGATCACCGCCGTCACGGTCAAGGTGCGTGGCGCGGAGCTCTGACCCGAACCGTACAACGCCTTGGCGGTAAAACTGTGAGCCGCCACACTCAACCCGGATACCAGCAAGGTCCAGATCCCCGTGGCCAGATCCGCGGTCGCCTGTCCTTTGGAAACGGCGCCATCGAACACTTCGACTTTCTGACCTTTGCTGGC
>NZ_LT607574.1:121931-122116 GCF_900095275.1 Pseudomonas sp. UMAB-40 | reverse complement strand
CCGATGGTCGCCGGGCTGTCGGTGGTGCATGCGCTGGTGCCGCCGCACCCGGCAGCGATGCTCGCAGTGCAGGTGTATGGGGCGTCGGTCGGGCAGACCTTGATGTACGCGATCCTGATCGGCATTCCGACCGCGATCATCGCAGGTCCGTTGTACGCCAAGTTCATCGTGCCGCGCATTCAACT
>NZ_LT607574.1:101219-121901 GCF_900095275.1 Pseudomonas sp. UMAB-40 | reverse complement strand
GTTTCAACCAGTTCCTGCTGTTCATCGGCAACTCGGTGATCGCCTTGCTGCTGGCGACCTTGCTGAGTTTCTGGACCCTGGGCATCGCCCAAGGCTTCAGCCGCGAATCGATCCTCAGGTTCACCAACGAATGCCTGGCGCCAACCGCCAGCATCACTTTGCTGGTCGGCGCCGGCGGCGGTTTGAACCGGATTCTGGTGGATGCTGGGGTCACCGATCAGATCGTCAGCCTGGCCCACGAATTTCACCTGTCGCCGCTGATCATGGGTTGGCTGTTTGCGGCGTTGATGAGGATCGCCACTGGCTCCGCCACCGTGGCCATGACCACCGCTTCGGGCATCGTCGCGCCGGTAGCCATCGGTCTGGGATACCCACACCCGGAGTTGCTGGTGCTGGCGACCGGTGCCGGGTCAGTTATCTTTTCCCACGTCAACGACGGCGGCTTCTGGTTGATCAAGGAATACTTCAACATGACCGTTGCCCAGACCTTCAAGACCTGGACCGTGCTCGAGACCATTATTTCGGTGGTGGCTTTCGCGCTGACGGTGGGTCTTTCTTACTTGATTTAACCGAACACTCCGATCGCTTTCCTCAAGGCTCATGGTCACCCATTGAGCGCGTCATCGTGCGCGCCGCATTTGGGTGCCAAGGGCGGAGAGCGGTCGCCAAACAGTCAAAAAAACAAAAAAACACCCTGGAGCTCCGTATGTTCAAGCACGCAATCCCCACCGCATTCTTGTTGGCCACAGGTTCGATGTGCGCACAGGCAGCCGACACCCCCAGCCACGGTTTTCTCGAAGACAGCAAAGCCAGCCTGTCGATGCGCACCTTGTATTTCAACAGCGACAACCGCGACGGCGCCGCCGAGCCCTCGAAAACCGAGGAAGCGGCGCAGGGGTTTGTGCTGCGCTATGAATCCGGGTTTACCCAAGGCACCGTTGGATTCGGGGTCGATGCCCAGGCGCTGCTCGGGGTTACGCTGGACAGCGGCACCGGGCGCCACAACGGCAGCGGCATGATCCCGACCGAGGGCGACGGCGCGGCGGATGCCTGGAGCAGCTTTGGCCCGACGGCGAAGATGCGCATCTCAAAAACCGAATTCCGCTACGGCACGTTGCTGCCAAAATTGCCGATCCTGATCTCGAACGATGCCCGGGTATTACCGCAATCGTTCACCGGTGCGCAGATCACTTCGAACGACATCGATGGCCTGATGTTGACCAGTGGTGTGCTTGAACACGCAGTGGGTCGTGCCTCGACTGACCGCACCGGACTGTCGGTGGCGGGCAGCACCCAGGACAGCAACAAGTTCTACTTCGCCGGGGGTGACTACAACGTCACCAAGGACCTGAAGGCGCAGTATTACTTCGCGCAGATGGAAGACTTCTACAACCAGAACTTCTTCGGCCTGACGCATGTGCTGCCGATCGACGGCAAAAGCTCCTTCACCACTGACTTGCGTTATTTCCGCACCACGTCGACCGGTGCCAACAGTTCAGCCGCAGGCAGGGCGCAGGGTTATCGGGTGTCGGGTTACACCGAGGACAACAATGGTGAGATCGACAACAACACTTGGGTGGCGATGGTCACCTATGCCAACAATGGTCATGCGGTGTCGCTGGGGCATCAGCAGGTGGGTGATGGCAGCAACTTTGTTCAGCCGAACCAGGGCAGCCTGATTGATAAGGGGGCGGGTGGTGGTAGCGTTTACTTGCCGACGGATCGGATGATCCAGAGCTTTGCCCGTGCGGGCGAGGAGACTAATTTCGGGCAGTACAGCTATGATTTCGCGCCGTTGGGGGTGCCGGGGTTGAAGGCGACGATCGTGTATCTGAAGGGGACCGGGATCAAGGCGCAAAACGCGGGGGATCAGTCTGAGTGGGAGCGTGATATGACGCTGGATTACGTATTGCAATCGGGGTCGCTGAAGGGGCTTGGGTTTAGTTTGCGTAATGGTAAGTCGAACACGGATGCGGGGCGGAATGTGGATCAGAATCGGTTCATCATTAACTACACGTTGTCGTTGTTGTAACCCTTTTTGGGGGCATATCCATTTCTGCGGTAACGGCCACTGACGGTTCCGCTCTTACAGCGGGTTACTTGGAAGAGCGCCAAGTAACCAAGCGCTTTCGCCCCTGACGTCCGGTGCCTCGCTGTGGCTCGGCATGCCCTCGCTCCGGTCCTGCTCCGTGGGCCCGCCGCCATCGGCCATCCATGGCCGGGGGCGGCTACCGCGGCATCCTTGCCGCGGTGCCCACTGCGCAGAACCTCCGCTCGGCCTTCCGACGGGGCAGATCAAGATCAAAAGCCAGATCAAAAGCCAGATCCAGATCCAGATCCAACCTCACTCCTGTGGAAGCGAGCCTGCTCGCGATAACGGTCTTGCATCCGCCATTGATAGCGACTGACACGGCCGCTTCGCGAGCAGGATCGCGCCCAAAAAAAGCAGATCATCACTCCGTTGGAACTCCCCATCACCCCCTTCGTCATCTGCAGTGAGGGAGGCTGTACTCACTGCGAACTCCCGGAACGCTTGATGACAGACAGAAGGCGAGGGATGACATGAATCCCTTGTCGGTCTCACCAGACTGCAGTGTGCAAGGCGAGAGGAGAATCGATGGACAGACACCTGAAGTTTGGCATTGAAGAGGAATACTTCATCACGGACCTGGCCACCCGGCGCATGGCCGAGAATCCTTCCGTTGCTTCGATTGAAGCGTGTCAGGTGGTGCTCGGCGATTGTTTCGCGCATGAGATGTTCAGGGGGCAGATTGAAGTCGCGTCGCCCATCTTCACCCGCGTCGCGCAAGCAGCGGAGTACCTGTTTTCTGCGCGCACAAGGTTGCGGCAAACGCTCAAAGGGTACGGGCTGGGACTGCTCAGTGCCGGCAGCCACCCGTTGGCCGATTGGCGTTTGCAGCACGCCACCGACCACCCTCATTTTGTTCAACTGTTTGAAGACTACCAGCGCGTGGCAAGGCGCAGCGTGCTGTCCGGCCTGCACGTGCATGTTGAAGTGCCTGGGCATGTGGACCGTATTCAGGTGATGAACGAAGTCTTGCCGTGGATGCCGTTGCTGTTGGCACTCAGCACTTCTTCACCTTTCTGGGACGGCGCCGATAGCGGCTTCATGAGCTACCGGCAAACGGCGTGTGATGAGTGGCCACGGATGGGCATTCCGGAGTTCTTCGAAGATCAAAGCGCCTATAACGCCTACGTCGCCATGCTGATCCGCACCGGTACCATCAAGCAGGCGGGCGATTGCTGGTGGGGTTTACGCCCCGCCGCGAAGTACCCGACGCTGGAGATGCGCATGACGGACGCCTGTCCGCGCCTGGATGACGTCTTGTGCATTGCCTCTTTGTTTCGCTTGCTGGTGGCCCATGCCATTGACCAACCCCGCCCGGGATTGAGCTATTCGCAAGTGTCGCAATGGATCCTCAAGGAAAATCGGTGGCGGGCGAAACGGTCCGGCATCCACGCAGCCTTCATCGTTGAAGGCTACGATCGGCCGTTCTCTGCCGAGCAATGGCTGTTCAGGGCGCAGCAGATTCTGGGGGACACGGCGCAGAAGATGGGCGTGGAGGATGTGTTCGTCCAGGCCCGCCGGATTCTCCGCGACGGCACCAGTGCGGACCGGCAGCGGAGCGTCTATGCGCGAGCCGTGCGTGGGGGAGAGGGTGTTGACGCCGCGCTGTCGCAAGTCGTGGATCAGTTGCTGCTGGAAACGTCGCAAGCGTCGTGCATCAGTGAAATGGCGCTCACCTAAGACAATCTCCAGCCGAACAAGCCCCTCACCGCAGGAGGCTTGCTCGGCTGAAGACCAGCGCGCAGCTATTTCAGCCCTGCAACGGCGGTGTCCGGGGCGGGATCATTCGTTTGCTGCCGGCCGACTCAAACGCCGAAGCAAAGCGCAGCAGCGCTGAATCGTCATAGGCACGACCGGCAAAGGTCAGCCCGACCGGCATTCCGATATCCGGCATGACGCCCATCGGCACCGTCACCGTCGGCACACCGAGGTGGCGGATGGCGAGGTTGCCGTTGGCGACCCACACACCGTTGCTCCACGCGATGTCCGCCGACTGCGGATCGACATCGGCATTCGCCGGTCCGACGTCGGCCACTGTCGGGAACAACACCGCATCGAGATTCAGTCGATCCATCCAGTCTTCCAGGTCGATTCGACGCGTCTCTTCCAGCCCGCGCAGGCCGTCCGGCAGGGTGGTGATCTGGTCCCACGGCGTGATGCCACGCTCGGCCATCTTCACGTATTCGTCCATGCCGGCGGCGAGCTCGTCTTCGCGATTGGGCAGGGTGCCCGGGTCGTGCGGGAAGATCAGCGGCCCGTCGACATCGGCCAGGCGGTGCAGTTTCGGATCACCGTTGGCTCGCAGAAAATCATCGAACGCCCAGGCCGACAGGTCCCACAGCTCATGGTGCAGGAACTCCTTGGACACCAGGCCGCGGGTGAACACGGTCGGTGCGCCCGGACGATCGCCTTCGCAATTGGAGACCAGCGGGAAGTCGACTTCGACCACCTCGGCACCGGCGGTTTCGAGTGCCTGGCGGGCCTCTTCCCAGAGACCGATCACGCTAGGACGGGTGTTGATTTTCTGCCCCGTCGGGCCACCGATGCCCGGCGCCTCGCTGGTGCCCGCGTCAGGGTCCGCGTTGATGTACATGCGCGGCACGCCGAAGCGTTTTCCAGCGAGTGCATCGGTGGTCGCGGCCAGCCCGGCGTAGGACGCGGGGCGCACCGAAGCGACGCTCGGAATCGGCACCCAGGGTTGCAGCCGCCACAGATCGCCGCGAGTGTCGGGGTCTTCCGCCACCACCACGTCGAGCACCTCAAGCAGGTCGGCCATGGTTCGCGCGTAGGGCACGACCACGTCCATCGTCGGTGTCAGCGGCCAGTTGCCGCGCACCGAGATCACCCCGCGCGAAGGCGTATAGGCGCACAAGCCATTGTTCGAGGCCGGACCGCGTCCGCTCGACCAGGTTTCTTCGGCGAGGCCGAAGGCCGCGAAACTGGCGGCGGTTGCAGTCCCGGCACCGTTCGATGAGCCCGACGCAAAAGGCGCCGTCAGGTAGTCAGCGTTGTACGGGCTCTCGGCACGGCCATAGACCCCGCGCTGCATGCCGCCATTGGCCATCGGCGGCATGTTGGTCTTGCCCAGGCAGATCGCCCCGGCGGCGCGCAGCCGTTCGATGGTGAAGGCATCGCGATAGGCAATCAGGTCTTTGAAGGCCGGACTGCCAGAGGCCGCGGTGAGGCCTTTCACCAGGTAACTGTCCTTGGCCGTGTAGGGAATGCCATCCAGCGGGCCGAGCGTTTCGCCCTTGGCCCGACGGGCATCGGACGCCTGCGCTTCGTTGAGCGCCTCGGGGTTGCGAACCACCACCGCGTTGAGCGCGGTGGGCGTGTCGGGGCCGTCGTAGGCGTCGATCCTGGCAAGGTAGGCCTGGACCAACTCAACCGCCGTGGTCTGGCCAGACGCCAGCGCCGCACGTAATTGGGCAATGGACACTTCGGTGACTTCGATCATGCTGTTACCACTGACGGCTGAGGGGGGAGGAGGTGAAGGTTGGCCGCTTGCCGGGTCTTGGGCTCAGGGGCATCACGTGTCTCAAAAGGGGTGTTCATATCGATTTCTCGTTGCACGGCAATACGCGACAGGGTCTGGACTTGAAACCTGGGCCGCCTATTTAGCACCAAGGCGGGCGCAGAAGGAAACGCTGAAACGGTTTATGCCTGTCACAAAGCTTCCTGTTCCAGCCATTCCAGGAACTCGGAAAAGCCGCTTGAGCGCTTCACCCGCTTTGGATAGACCAGCGTATAACGTCCGCCGGTGACGATTCGGCCGGCATGCACCCGCGTCAGTTGCTGGGTGAGCAACTCATCGCGTGTGAGCACGGCGTCGACGAGCGCGATGCCCTGACCACATTTCACCGCGACGATTGCGGACTCCAGCGTATCGAACGTCAGATGCGCGTTATCGGCCCCGGTCGAGCCCGGGTAATACTCTTCCCAGCGGCGCCAGTCCAGGCGATCCATGCTTGAGTCCACCAGGCGCCCGGTCTTCAGCACCTCTTCGGGGGTCGTCCCGACAAGCAATGCCGGCGAACACACCGGAATCAGCTCCTCTTCCCACAACTCCAGCGCTTCGAAGTCGGGCCAGGTGGCGGTTCCGTAGGCGATCATGGCGTCGATCGATTCGAACGCAAAGTCGGGAAATCGGTGATACACCGTGTCGACGCTGACGGTCACCTCCGGGTGCACGGAATAAAACGCCGTCAGCCGTGGAATCAGCCAGCGCGCCGCCATCGTCGGGTGCGCGCGCAGGCTGACACTTCGTCCCACGGTGGCGAGCATGTGCGAGGCATCCGACAGCAGGCCGATGACCTGCTCCGCCACCGGCACCAGCGACCGGCCTTCGGCGGTGAGCACGATTTTGCGCGTGTGCCGCTCGAACAGACGGTTGTCTAGGCGCGTCTCCAGCTGCGCAATCTGCCGACTCACCGCGCTCTGGCTCAGGTTGAGCTGCTCACCGGCCTTGCCAAAGTTGCCGGTCTTGGCAACCGTCAGGAACGCCTGCAAAAGCTCGATGGATGGCAGTTGGCGGCTCATGTGTCTATGCGCTCCTCGCATGGGATTAATGCAGATACATCACTGTAACTTCAGATGATCGAGGCACATTCTTAGCCGAAATAACAACACGGCGCTACGCGTCATTTCCAACCTGGCGGTCCACCTCATGAACACTCCAGCAGCGGCATTTGCCAAGGTCTCGGCAACCAGGGACGACCTCCTGCCTCGTGAAGTCGACGTGGCGATCATCGGCGGTGGCCTGATGGGGTGTGCGTGCGCGTACTACCTCAGCAAAGCGGGCGCCAAGGTGCTGGTACTCGAAAAAAGCCTGCTGGCGGGGCAGCAATCGTCCCGTGCCTGGGGCTTCGTTCGCCAGCAATCGCGTGACGAGGCCGAAGTGCCGCTGATGCAAGCCAGCATCGAGCTCTGGCGCTCGTTGGAGCACGAACTTCAGACCGACCTGGGATGGCGCAACGACGGCTGTCTGTTCGTTGCGGGCAATGAGGTCGAACGTGACGGATACGAATCGTGGCTGACGGTGGCGCGCAGCTTTTCGCTCGACACCGTGATGCTGTCGCCGCGTGAAGTAGTGAAGAAACTGCCGGGTTACGCGGTCCCCCAACTGGGCGGTTTGTTTACCGCCAGCGACGGTCAGGCGGAACCCACGCTGGTGGCTCGCGCCTATGCAATGCGTGCCCGTGAACTGGGCGCGCACATCGTCGAACAGTGCGGCGCCAAAGGCATCGATGTCGCCGCCGGCCAGGTCGTCGGCGTTGAAACCGAGCGCGGCTACGTGAAGGCGAAAACGGTGGTGTGCGCCGCTGGAGCGACGACGTTCCGCCTGCTGAAGATGCTCGGCATCTCCCTGCCGCAGCAGTTGGTCAGGGGCACGGTGGCGCGGACCACGGCCGGCCCGACGCTGAGCGGCATCTCTACGATCGCCAACGGCGTGGGCTTTCGGCAACGGCTCGATGGCAGCTTCAACATCGCCGACGACGCCCATGTCGATGTCGACATGACGCTGGGCCATCTGCGCGCCCTCCATTGGTATGCGCCTTCGCTGTGGGCGCAGCGCAAGTCGTTTCGCTTTCACTTGAACGGTGCGTGCCTGACGGACCTGCACCAGCGCATGCCGTGGTCGGAAGCGTCGCGGCTCGGCGCGGGCATTCACCAGCGCAATCCGCTTATCCACCCCAATGAGAAGGGGTTGGGAACTGCCATGCACGCGTTAAAGGCCGCGTTCCCCGGGCAGGTGAATACGCAGATCGCCGACCGATGGGCAGGCGCTATCGATGTCTTGCCGGATGGCATTCCTGTCATCGATGCGCAAACGTCGCCACGGGGCCTGGCGGTGGCCACCGGATTCTGCGGCCACGGCTTTGCCATGGGCCCGATCACAGGCAAGACCCTGGCTGACTGGATCAACTCTGGCAACCCGGGCCTGGACATGCGTCAGCTGCGTCTGTCGCGATTCGCCGAGGGCGACGTCAAGCCGCCGTCTTCGCTGTTCTAGTCGATACCCACGAACCAACGCGCACGCGCCTTCCGGGGGAAACACCGTGAAACGACCTCTGACACCCGACATCTACTACGATCCAGCGTCGCTGGCAGGCAAAGCACCGCCGATCAGCGACGAGACCGATATTCTCATCGTCGGCGCGGGCCCGGCGGGGCTCGCGGCCGCCTTGACCGCCGCAGGGCAGGGCCTGCGCGTGACGCTGGTGGACGAAAACCCGGTGCCCCTCGAAACCATGGGCGAAGAGGTGCCGCTGCACTTCGGTGGCCGCATGGGCGCCGGGGTCGCTAACCGCAACAGCGTGCTGCAGACGCTGCTCGATGCCCGCCCGGAGATCGTCGAAGCGCTGGAAGCCGGGGTCGACGTGCGGCTCGGCACGGCGGTCTGGGGCCTGTTTCCCCAGCAACGCACCACGGCGTGGATCGAGGGCGCGGTCGCCGGCCTCGCCGATGACGAAAACGCCTGGCTGCTGCGCTTCAAGCAGGTGATCGTCGCCGCCGGAAGGCGCGACATGGGCCTCGCCTTCGATGGTTGGCATCGCCCTGGCGTCATGGGCGTCAGCGCTGCGCATCGGTTGGCGACGGTTTACGAGGCGCTGGATTGCAAGCGCGCGGTGCTGGTCGGCAGCGACACGCAAGCCCTGGCATCGGCCCACGCGCTGATCGGCAAGGGCGTGCATATCGTGGCAATCATTGAACAGGCCGCACAGGTGAGCGGTGATCCAACGCTCCTCGGGTTGCTGGTCGAGCAGGGCGCTCAGGTGTTGACGGGGCATGTCGTTCGCGAGGCGGCCGGGGATGCTTTCGGCGTCACGCACATTACGGCGGTCACTGTCGACGCGTCCGGTAGCCCCGTTGGCGGAGCTCTGACCGAGATCGAGTGCGACACGGTGCTGCTGGGCGTGGCGGCGATTCCAGCGATCGAACTGGTCGAAGCCGCGGGGTGCAGCACCTCATTTCAGGCCGACCGCGGCGGCCACGTCACCGACACGGACGCTGCACAGCGCACCTCGTTGCCGTTTGTTCTGGTGGCGGGCGATTGCGCCGGTGTCTGGGCCTCGAAAAGCCTCGATGACACGATTGCCCGGCGCGAAGGGCGGATCGCCGCATACGCCGCGCTGTCGGCGTTGGGAGTCGACCTTGCTCAGAACGACAAGGCGTCGGTGCCCGACGAACCGGTCTGTGATGTGGCTGCCAATCGCGAGGCCTGGGTGCGCGCGTCCACCGTTCATGCACAGAACGAAACCTTCGTTTGCCTGTGCGAAGAGGTCACGGCCAGCGAAATTCTCGGACAGCAACCGCCGCGCTATCTCGACTGGACACCCGCTGACGCCACCTTGCAAAACACCATGAAAAACGACTCGCCCAACCCGGACGTGACCAAGCGTCTCACCCGTGCCTGCATGGGACCGTGCCAGGGACGTCGTTGCCGCGAACAGGTGGCGGCCTTGCTCGGCATTGGCGCCGGGTTGAGTGTCGGCGAGATTGCGCTGGCCTCGTTTCGTCCGCCGGTTCGTCCGCTGTCACTGCGACAGATCGGCCAGGTCGAGGAAGCGCCACCGATGCATAGCCGCTGGGATGCCTGGTTTGACATGCCGTCACAGTGGACGCCGTTCTGGTTGTGCACCGGCCAGCCAACCGTCGCCAGGCGTCCACTGGATGTCGTCGATCACTTGAACCCGCCGCAGAACGAGGGCTGACACCATGCACGCAGTCAAGAAATCGTCCAACCGTGCGTCCGTCGTCATCGTCGGTGGCGGCGTGACCGGATTGAGCGCCGCCTGGTGGCTCGCGCGTGAGGGCGTCGATGTGCTGGTCCTCGATGCCCACCTGATTGGCTGGGGCGCCTCGGGCCGTAATGGCGGCGGATGCTCGCATCACCACAGCCCGCTGTTTCTCGAAGAGCAGCGGCTCTGGCCGATGATGGACGAACTGCTCGGCTACCCGACCGAATATCGCCCGGACCGCATCAGTATCGATCTCACCGAACACCAGTTGTCACTCGACAAAAAAGTCGTGGACGAAGCCCAGTATTATGGGTTGCGTGTTGACCTCCTGGACCCTCAGGAGGTGCGGGAACTCGTGCCCTTCGCCGGCGACAACGTATTGGCGGGCTATTACTACCATTTCGGCGGCCACGCCAATCCACACCGGACCCTGCAAGCCTATGCATGGGCGCTGCAAAATCTTGGCGGCCGGGTGCTCGAGCACACGCCTGTCGTCGCCATCGAGCGCCAAGGCGACCGCGTGACGGGCGTGCGCACGGCTCAAGGCTTGATCGCCTGCGACCACCTGGTGATTGCCGCCGGCCCGCATACCGGTGAACTGGCGGCCCAACTGGGCGTCGACATTCCGCTGGTCACTGCTCGCGCGGAGATGATCGTGACCGAACCGCTGCCGTTACTGGCGGTGGGGGGCGTGGATGGCAACGGTTTGTATGGCCGGCAGACCCTGCGCGGCAACCTGGCCTATGGGGGCGGCCCGCACGAATGGGTCGAGCTCGCGGATCTGCGTGGCACACGTCCGCAGTCGACGCCCCTGCAATGCAACATCGCCAAACGACTGGCCGAGCTGTTCCCCAAAATCGCTCACAAACGGGTGATTCGCAGTTGGGCAGGGTTCATCGAAAACACGCCGGACGGTCGCCCCGTCATCGACCGTCCCGCGGCGCTGGATAACCTCACCGTCGCGACGATGTCCGGTGTCGGTTTCGGGCTCTCGCCGGCGAGCGGCCACGCCATTCGCGATCTCGTTGTCGACGGCGAGTGCAGCTTCGCTGACCTGTCGACCTTTTCGCTCTCTCGTTTTGCGAGCCTGGAATCGGACTGGCAAGCGATCCAGGGGTGGCTACCGTTGCCGGTGCCCCAGGCGTAGAAAGGCTGTTTTGTACTGATGTTGAATCGTTTTATTTGCAACCATCCTCCTGAAAAAAAAGGATCGACCATGAAACGAATATTTCGCAATCTGGCTTTGCTGGCCTCCATCGGCCTGACGTTGAGTGCCTTGACCGCTCCGGCCGGCGCAACAGAAGACAAGCTGCGTTTCGGCGTTGCCGCCGAACCGTATCCGCCGTTCCTCGTCAAGACGCCCACCGGGCAATACACCGGTTTCGAGCCCGACCTGATCCGCGCGCTCTGCGAGCAGATGAAAGCCGAGTGCGAGATCAAGGAAGTGGCCTGGGACGGCATCATTCCGGCCCTGCTCGCCAACAAGTTCGACGTGCTCTTCAACTCAATGGGCATCAGCCCGGAACGGCAGAAAGTCATCGCGTTCTCGCGTCCGTACTACGAGACCACGGGGATCTTTGTCGCGGCGAAGGACGTCAACCTGACGCTGACACCGGAAGGTCTGGCCGGTAAATCCATCGGTGTGCAGGGCTCGACCACCAACGCAGAGTTCATCCAGACCGCATACGGCAAGGCATCGAACATCCGCATTTACACCACGCAGGATGACTGCAACGCCGATCTGTTGGCGGGCCGTATCGACGTCATGTTCCTCGACAAGCTCGGCGACATCGATTTCCTCAAGTCCCAGGACGGGTTGGCCTACGAGGAGAAAGGCATCGGCAGCGTCAAGATGGACCCCTTGCTCTATGGCCTGGGTATCGGCGCAGGCCTGCGCAAGAGTGACACCGCACTCAAGGCGCGAATCGATCAGGCGCTCACGCAATTGCATGACTCGGGCAAGTACACGCAAATTTCGCAGAAGTACTTTCCGGTGGATCTCTGGCCACACTGAAACCTGGTCAACGGAAAGCAACTGGGGGATTTGATTCAACGACCGGTCGCTGCATTTTCCAGTGCGGCGACCACCTGTTTCTCGATGTCTTGCTCATCCATCCCGCGACCGAAATGCTTGAGGTAGCGGCCCTGGCTGTCGAGTAGAAACAGGATTGTCGAGTGGTCCATCATGTACTGGTCCGGCTTGTCCCCGGACGGCACTTTCTTGTAATACACGTGATAAGCGTCGGTGATGCGCACGATGTCTTGCGCCGAACCGGTCAGCCCGACGAAGTCTTTGGCGAAGTAGCCCACGTACTCCTTGAGTTTTTTCGGCGTGTCACGTTCCGGGTCGATGGTGACGAAAACCGGTCGCACCGTGATGCCTTTGTCTTTTTGCAGTTGCCGACTGATACGGGCCATTTTCGCCAGGTCAGTAGGGCAAATGGCCGGGCAGGTCATGAACCCGAAGTACAGCAACGCCGGTTGGCCAAAGCTGCGTTCGGTGACCCGCTGGCCATTCTGGTTGGTCAGTTGAAACGGCCCGCCGATGTCGGTACGGGCCGCCGCCGTGACGTCGCTCGCCAACCCCATCAGCAGCAAAAGGCCTGCCACGCGTAGGCTGTTCATCGCTCAATACCCTCCCGAATAAGTCAACGCCAGCCCGACCAGTTCCGACATTTGGCCGTCCTCTTTCTGGGTGCCGGCGGACAGCCCGAGCTTGATCTGGCCGGTGATGTTGTAGGTCAGGCTCAGTTCGTTGAGGTAATCCTGGTGATCCGCGCCCCCGGTCGATTCGCGATGCTTGTCGGTGCGGGTTGCGCCAAGGGCCCAGTCGCCGAAATCGAACGTCAGCGAGGTGGTGAGGTAACGGGTGTCATTGCCTTTGATGCCATCTTCATTGTCGACATCGGCGAATTCGATGAAGGGCACGATATCGAAGTAGCGCCCCGCCAGCGTCGGCTCCAGGTCGGTGCTCGGCGCGTAGGCCCAGATGTAGCGGGCGGAGGCGATCTTGATGGTTTCATCGTCTTCACCCGGTGGATTGGCTTGCGTCTCGTCCTCGGCCTTTTTGTTGAACATGTAGCCGAACTGCGTTTCCAGATAAGGCACCGCCGGAATCGCCAGCCAGTTCACCGTCACCGCATAGGAGTCGAGCTTCCCGGTGTTCGAAGGACCACCGTCGCTGCGTTGGAGCTTCTCGCCATGGCGCAGGTAAGGTCGGCCGAGAAACGAATTGTCGGCGGTGTAGACACTGACGTTGGGTTCGATCATGCCCAGGCGTTGATCGAAAAACCGATACGCCACCGTGCCGCCGAGCATGCCGTCGAGGTCGTAGGTGCTGACGTAATCATTGGTGTAGAGGCCGGGTGCCTGGTCCTGGGCGCGGCCGAACGGCACGTGGTACTTGCCGACACTGAAGGCCGAGTTGGCGTTGTTCTGGTAATAGTTGAGGTCGTTGATCACCAGTCCCACGTCTTCAAAAAAACGTTTCTGCCCAGGTTCCGGCCCCGCGATGGGGTTGATCTCGGTGGAAAACCGGATCTGCTGGTCGTGGGTGAAACGGAAGTAAAACGTGGTGTTGATGTCCGGGTAGGCATCCGTGCTGTTGCGATTGCCGCCCTGGGGCGAATCGGCATGCACGTGGTCATATTGAAACGTCGCGTCGTAATCCATGCCGACGTTGGGGTATTGCCCGTCATCGGCCAGCGTCGATTCAACGGCACACACCGATCCCACCAGCAAAACAGCCAAGCGATAATTGCTCATGGCGCCCCCCTTTTACTTGATGAGCGGCTTGATCGGCGGGCTGGACGCTTTCGGGTCCTGTCCGGTGTTGCGCAGGTAGGAGCACAACTGGTTGTTTTCACCGTACAGCCCGCCCAGGGGTTCGAGCTTGACCGCCTGCTCGTAGTCCTCGGGCTTGACCACCTGGATTGCCTGCATCATGCCGCCGTCCTCGTGTTCGAGGATGTGGCAGTGGTAGACAAACTTGCCGAGGATCACCGGATCGCGAAACGGAATTCGCACGGTGATTGAGCCCGTGGCGGGGATGAACACATTGTCCCGGTAGCCGCTGAACTGCACCGGTTTGCCATTGATTTCGGTGACCTGGAAGTCCACCTGGTGAATATGAAACTGGTGCAATTCCTGGGACGGGTTGAACAGGCGCCACTCTTCCACATCGCCGAGCTTGACCGTGGTGTTGACCCGGTCCAGTTCGAAGCGGGTGCCGTTGATCAAGAACGCGGTGGAGTCGGTGTCCGAATCCTGGAAGGCGAACTGACGCGTCTTGTTCACCGCGATCTTGCTGAAGTCCTCTGCCGGCGGATAGGCGCTGGTGATCTGCCGGGTCGCGACCCGTTCACCGCTGGAGCGCAACACCGCCAGTTTGGCCGCCGGGTAGTCATCGCCGGCCGGGCCGGTATTGCCGGAGCCTGTTTCGACTTCGTAGGTGCCTGCCGGTGGCCCGACCACCAACACGCTGAACCGCGCCGATGGCCCGATCAGCACCTGATCGGCGTCGACCCGGCGCGTAACGGTATTGCCATCGCGCGACAACACCTGCACCGACTGACCGTTGATGCGAATCCTAAAATACTGGTTCGCCGCAATATTGATGAAATGCCAGAGCTGGGTTTCGCCGGGCTTGATGTCGATGATCGGCACTTCCTGGCCGTTGACCGTGCGAATCGACGGCGCGCTGGTGATGATCTCGCTGGCGACTTTACCCGTCAGGGTTTTCTGAAAGTTACGCAGGACCAGCACTTGTTCCTTGATGCCCTTGAGTTCGGGAAACGGATCGAGCATGCCGTCGACGAGGATCGGTCCGGCGATCCCGGCGGACACCTGACGCTGGGAGCCACCATGGAAATGGCTGTGATACCAGTAGGCGCCAGGGCTGTGATTGAGGGGCAGCTTGACGTTGTAGTCGCCGACCTGATGGGGCTGGGTCACGCGAAAAATATTGTCGCCCTGATCCAGGGGCGACACCTGCATGCCGTGGAAATGCAGGTTGGTGATTTCGTCCATGCGGTTATCCAGGCGGATCGCCATGGTGCCGCCCGGTCGCGTGCGAATCAGCGGCGAATCGTAGTCGCCGTTGAACACCAGCGAAACATAACGCTCGTTCCCGACGTTGACCTGCTGTTCGGCCGCCGTCAGCGTGGCGTGGGTCACGCCGCTGGCATCGTAGGTGAATTCGGGATTCTGGCGCAGTGATTGTGACGCAGGCTCAGCGGACTGCTGTGTCGCACAACCGGTCAATGAAAGCGCCAATACGCTCGCGCAGAATGCAAAGGGGCGGACGCTGAAAGCTCTGGGCATGATCGCGACCTTCGATGGCTTGGCAAGGAACTGCGTGGCGCAGTGCGCCTGTGCGTTGCCGAAGGGTGATCAGAAGACACCGCGAAAATGCTCAAGGCCACGTCCTGCATGGCGTTGAGAGGTTTGCGCGCAACTTTTCGCAGTTTAGAACAGTTCTCGTTACGCGCAAGTTTTCGGATCCAGGGAGCAGCGTCCAAATGATGAACAGCACGTTTCTATCAGCATCAAAGGTCTTTTTTCGCCTCCTCATCGAGATGATGACCTTCCTTATGTCGTTCTTTATCCAGTTTCTTCGCTTCTTTATCGATGTCTTTGCCGTCTCGGTCGACATCTTTGTCCACATCACGAACGTCCTCTCTGACGTCTTTCGCAACGTCTCCTTCGGCGGTCGCGATGCCCATATGAGCAATCAGGGCTGCTCCAAGCAGTGATGTAACGAGAATTGCTTTGAGGAATCGCATTTGATGGCTTCTTTTCGTCCACGCCGCGTTGTCATTCAAAGAGGAAAAAGTAGGCGGTTTCGCCCGATATTTCCAACCCGCTGGTCTGTGTTCGACTGGCTTGAATCATCGCGCCGGTTATCTGATTTCCCGGGGCGCAGAATGCCGATTTTGGCTTCTGGGTTACGCTGAACCTGACCAGATCAATGGCCTTGTTTTCCATTCAATACACGTACTAAGTCAATGATCCTGCTCGGCCACGCCAATGAGCATGACCGCTAATCTCATCTGCAATGACGAGGTGGCTCGATGATTTCCGAACGAAACACCACGCTGGATGACGACATCTGTGTCCACATATTCGCCTCATCCGGGGCGATGGTAGGGGTCTGCCTCACCGTTGTCGGGATTCTTCGGGTGGTGATCAACGTCAGGCAGGAGGACGTTATCGGGCAGAACCTGTTGGCGATCAACGCGATCGTTTATTTGACGACGAGCCTGATTGCCTATTGGGCGCTACGGACCCGCAAGGCCAAGCGCAATTATCAACTGGAGCGAATTGCCGACGGCCTGTTTTTGCTCGGGCTGACCTTGACCACCATAACAACAGGGTTCATCACGTTTGCCATGTCGACAGCGTGAGGCAGGGGCGGATTCAGAGGAGACGCAACATGGACCGATTCACCGGCGGCTGCCTGTGCGGCAATGTTCGAATCGAAGCGTCAGGACGGCCCTACCGTGTCGGCGTTTGTCACTGTCTCGATTGCCGCAAGCATCATGGGGCTCTTTTCAATGCCAGCGCGATCTTCCCTCAGGAGGCAGTGAAGATCGAGGGCGAAACACGCGACTACGCCGGGCGGCATTTTTGTCCGCGCTGCGGTTCGTCCGTTTTTGCACGCACCGCCGACGAAATCGAAGTGAACCTGGGATCCCTCGATGCCCCTGATCAACTGACGCCAACCTACGAAAGCTGGATGGTGCGTCGCGAGTCCTGGTTGCCGGCGTTTGCGCTCATCAGACACTACAAGCACGACCGTGAGGGGACGGGGCGTTTGGAGGAGTAGGCCGTTCTGCGAAAGCAGTCAGGTCTTGACCCAGCGTTGACGGCTCCAGCTGCTCAATGAATCGACGGCGAACACCAGTAGCAACATGGCCAGGATCACCGTGCTGGCTTGAGCTTCCTGGAACAGGCTGAGGCTGACATACAGCATTTGTCCCAAACCACCGGCGCCGACGAAGCCGAGCACACTGGCCATGCGGATATTGTTTTCCCAGCGGTACAGGATGTAGGCCAGCAACTGCGGCAACAGGTTGGGCAATGTGCCGTAACAGAACGCCCACACGGCATTGCCACCCTGCAGGCGGATGGCGTCGGCCGGTTCGGGCGGGGTGTTTTCCAGTGCTTCGGCAAACAGCCGGCCGAGTACGCCGGTGGTGTGCAGGGCCAAGGCGAGGGTGCCGGCATTGGGGCCCAGTCCGGCGGCCAGCACCATCAGCGCCGCCCACACCAGTTCCGGGACCGCACGCAAGGCATTGAGGACCAGACGCGACGCACTCTGCAACGGCCAGCCGAAACGCCCGGCCGCGGGCAATGCCAACAGCAGACCGAACACCGCCGCGAGCAGGGTGCCCAAGGCGGACATGGCAATGGTTTCCAGCGCGCCGTGACCGATGGCTTGCAGATGACCCGCGCTCAGGTCCGGGCTGAGGAAACGCTGCACATAGGCAGCCATCTGCTTCAGGTTTCCGGCGCCGCCGAGTTCGCCGAGGTCGATGCCCAGGTAGATGAACGAGGCGACTACCGCGGCGCCAATGCCCAGGACCAGCGCCAGGTTGATCAGGCGATTCATGTCAGCCTCCAGCGCAGCAGGCGACTGAGTTGATCGGCGAGCAGCACCAGGACGAGGAACGTCAGTAACAAACTGGCCACTTCCCCCCCGGCGAACATGCGTAACGACAGATCCATTTGCTGACCCAGACCGCCGGCACCGACGAAGCCCATCACCACCGAGGCGCGGATCGCGCACTCCCAGCGGTACACCGTGTACGACAGCAGCTCCGCCGCGACATTGGGCAAGATCCCGTAGCAAAACGCTGCCAGTCGACCGCTGCCTGAACGCAGTAACGCATGGGCCGGTCGCTGGTCGACCGACTCGAAAATTTCTGCGTAGACCTTGCCCAACATGCCGCTGTAGGTAATCGCAATGGCCAATACCCCGGCGGTCGGGCCGAGGCCGACGGCGCGCACGAACAGCAGGGCCCAGACGATCTCCGGCACGCTGCGCAGAAAGATCAGCAAACCGCGTACCGGCCAACGCAGCAGTTGGCCGCCGAAGCTTGGGCGACCTGCACGGGAGGCTGCCGACAGCGACAGGGCGCGACTGGCCAGCAGGCTGGCAGGGACGGCCAACAGCAACGCCAAGGCCATGCCGGCCGTGGCGATGGCCAAGGTCTGCAGCGTGGCTTGCAACAGCAGCTCGATGAACTCGGCGTCATGGGCCGGAGGCCAGAAGGCGGAGACAAACCGGCCCATCTCGCTCTGACTGTCACTCGCGACTAAAACGCCGAGGTCCAATTCGCTGAAGTGGATGCCCGGCCACAGCAGGGCGATCGCCAACAGGCTGAGGAGCAAACGGGGCAGGGCGGCGGGGTCGCGGGCGGCAGGCGTCAGCATCGGGGAATCTGCACACTCAAGGACACGGGAGGCACCGGCGAGGAGTGCAGCTGCTCGTTGGCGTAGAGCTTGTCGAGCAGCTCGCGGTCGACGTCGCTGGCCGCAAGGTCGAACAGGATCTGCCCGTCACGCAGGCCGATGATCCGCGAAAAGTGCGCCAGGGCCAGCTCCACCGCATGCAGGCTGGCGACCAAGGTGACGTTGTGCTCCCGGGCATGGCGGCAGAGCACCGAAAGCGTGTGTTCGGCCAGCACCGGGTCCATCGCCGAAACCGGCTCATCGGCCAGCAACACCTCGGGCGCTTGATACAACACGCGGGCAATGCCCACCCGCTGGAGCTGTCCGCCGGACAGTTGCTGGCATTGGGCGAATAGTTTGTCGCTCAGGTCGAGCCTGGCCAGTGCAGCGCGGGCGCCCGGAATATCCAGCGGATGCACCAGGTTCAGCAGGCTCTTGCCCAGGCCCCATTGCCCCAACTTTCCGGCCAGCACCGCGGTGACCACACGCTGGCGCGGTGGCAGGGGCGGCGACTGATGGATCAGACCGATGCGTGCGCGCAAACGCTGGCGCTGCCGGGCAGACAGCTGCCACGCGCGCTCGCCGAGCACCTGCAACTCGCCGTTGTCCGGTGGCAAAGCGGTGGCCAGCAGGTTGAGCAGGCTCGACTTGCCGGCGCCGGACGGGCCGATGACGGCAACCTGCTCGCCTGCACCGATGTGCAGATCCACGTCTCGCAATGCCTGGACGCCGTTGGCGTGAGTCAGGCTGGCCTGGGTCAGACGTAATGTCATTTCAGCAGATCGGCGGCGCGTGCGGCTTCCTCGATGCCTTTGTAGTTATCAGGACTGGTTTCGATGAACCGGCTGGCCGCCTGCAAATCGAGGATTTCCTTGTCCTTCGGGTTGGCCGGATCGAGTGCGAGGAAGGCGGCCTTGATCTTCGCCGCCAGCGCCGGGTCGAGGGTCCCGCGCACCGTCCAGTTGTAGTCGAAGTAGGCCGGGGTGGTCGCAAACACTTTGACCTTGTTGGTGTCGACCTTGCCGGCGGCGACCAGTTTTTCCCACACGCTGGCGTTCAGTACCCCGGCGTCCACCTTTCCGGCCTGGACCCAGGCGACGGTGGCGTCATGGGCGCCGGAGTAGCCGACGCGGCTGAAGTAGGTTTCAGGCTTGATGCCATCCTTGAGCATGAAATAGCGCGGCATGAGACTGCCCGACGTGGAGGACACCGAGCCGAACGCGAAGGTCTTGCCCTTCAGGTCGGCGAGGGATTTGACGTTCGGGTCGGCGGTGATGAATTTGCTGGTGAACTGGGCGTCCTGTTCGCGCTGCACCAGCGGAATGGCATTACCGGTTTTCAGACGTGCCTGCACAAACGTGAAACCGCCCAGCCAGGCCAGGTCGATGCGGTCAGTCGCCAACGCCTCGACCACCGCCGGATAGTCGCTCACGGGCACGAACTCGACCTTCATGCCCAGTTTTTCCTCCAGATAAGCGCCCAGCGGCTTGAACTTGCGCAGCAGTTCAGTAGGGGCTTCATCGGGAATCGCGCTGACTTTCAAGGTGTCGGCGGCCTGTGCCAACAGGCTGCCAAATGTCAGGGTAAGGCCAACGGCCAATGCCAGGGTACGCTTGAGCATGGAAGCTCTCCGGTGAATGAACGGAAAAATATCGATGCGCCTGGCACAAGCTGAACTTGCTTGGCGCTTTGTGAGGGTAGACGAAGCGGGGGCATATTAACCGGTTTTGACCTCGTCAATAGGCGTCGCGAAGGGCTGCACCACCATTGCTCGAACTGAACCTTGGCCACGCCGTTGGCATTTAACCGGCATTTTAATCGCTCTCATTGTTTTCTGACGCAAACAGGCCTGCGTGTACGCGTTTGGGCGAGCCCTACGTGTCCCTGTTTTTTTAGTGCCTTAAACATGTTTGGGTGCGCGTGTTTAAAGACACTCGGCGTTACGTCCTAACGGCTACAACGCCTTGCGTCGTTGCCTACGCGTGCGCCAGAATCCGCCGGCTTGTGCGGCTTTGGGGTGGGCTATATCGTTTCCTGGTCACTGAAAAACAGTGATCGGGTTTGGTAGCCCGCCTGCAAATAGCCGTATGGCAACACCTTATGCAGCCTCTTTTTTGGGGCTCGGCTTTATATGGTGGTCATGCGTGGGGCTCCTTTGTGAGCGCCGGGTTTCCTATTGCAGCCGGTCTACCAACCCGCGTATGGCCGCCACCCTCGTTTGGTAGCAAGGGTGATGGCTCCTTAAAATCTGCAATAGGAGTACAACCATGATCAAACCAACACCCAACCCACCGGACACCAATCCGGCATCGCCCTACGAATCCCTCGATTCCAGAAAACTCCACGATGCCGCCGAACGCGCCCTCGACCATTACCTAAATCCGGGCGCCCACATCA
>NZ_LT607574.1:26655-101098 GCF_900095275.1 Pseudomonas sp. UMAB-40 | reverse complement strand
GTGAATCAGGCGTTGGATAAGGTTGAGGTGAAGGAGTAAGAGTGCACCCTCTGTGGCGGTGGGTTAACCCGTCGTCACAGAGGGGAGGTTACTGCTTCATCTGCAACACTCCTTCTGCTTACACAGAATTTAGTCGTGTTGCGTCGACCGGTTGAATCGACAGCCAAAAGCGGTCAGTCGATCTAGCCTCCCTCGGTAGCTATCTCGCCCTGCTCGAACTCGCCAGGCATACAACCCCAAGGGTGGGAAGCGCATGTCTTGTTGCAACGAAGGTGACGGTCGCGTTGAGTGTCGCCTTCATTCGTTAGCGATGCTGGAGCTTGCGCTCCTGTTTAGATGGTCTTTTTTTCGGCATTGAAGCCGTCGAAGTTATCGAACACGCCCATAAAGCCCGGAACGCTCGCTTCACGCGCCCAGTCGCGCTGCAGTTCGCAGTACATCTGTACGCGGCTGATCAGTTTCGCACCCGCCTGCTCCATGCGGCGCAATGCTGCTTCGTGCGCGGCAAGGGAGGTTCCACCGACCGCATCGACCGGAATATAGACCTCATAACCTTCTTGGATCGCATCGAGTACCGGGAAGGCCAGACAGGCTTCGGTCCACAGCGCGGTCATGATCAGTTTGCGGCGCCCGCAGGCTTTAACCGCCTGCTTGAATTCGCTGTCCTCCCAGCTATTGATCGAGGTGCGGTCGTAGGTAGGCAAGTGGCCGAGCACGTCTTGCAGTTCCTGAATAGGCGGCTTGTTGCGACCGGTGCCGACGTTGACGGTCGAGTGGATGATGGGGAGATTGAAGTTAACCGCCGCCTTGGCGACGCTTGTGATGTTGAAAACCAGCTCCTCGCGCGGCATCGAGCGGATCGAGGACACCTGGACCGGCTGGTAGTCGATGATGATAAAAGCCGAGTTATCGGGCGTAAGGAGTTGGTCGGTGTGGGGATTGCGGATCGTTTCGCTCGTCATAGCTGGTCCTCGTTATGGATGTGTTTCACGCGTGCAGTAGGGCTGGATATCGCACGCGCTCAGGTGACGATCACGAACCTGACACTGCTGCGAGTAAGGGGCGGGCCGTTAACAAGCCATGCGTCAGCGGCGTCGTTGCCTGTGAGCGGCATTTTGCTGTTCCCTTAAACGCACCGGTAGTAGCATTGCTCGACTAGCTGTGTCGCGAAAAGAGGAACGCCGAGTGGATATCGAAGAGCTACGGACATTTGTCGAGGTTGCCGATGCCGGAGGCGTTTCGCCTGCTGCGCTACGGCTTGGAATATCCAAGTCGATCGTCAGTCGCAGGCTGGCGCGCCTGGAAACGGAGCTTGGTGTGCAGTTGCTGACACGGTCCACCCGTGGCGCAGCGCTGACAGAAGCTGGTGCTACGTTCCGCGAACATGCTTCCAAGGTGTGTGCCGAGATTGAATTAGCACGGGAAGCAATTCTGCCCGCGGGTCCCCTGCGTGGTCGTCTGCGCGTTGCCGCACCGCTGTCTTTCGGACCGACGCATTTTGCCCCGGTGGTGGCAGAGATGGCGCGCCGACACCCACAGCTGAATATCCAGACCTGCTATAGCGATCGCTTTGTAGATCTCATTGCCGAGGGATACGACTGTGGCATACGGGTTGGCTACCTTCCTGACTCCAACCTTATCGGCAGACGTGTGGGCCCGATCGGAGTCCAGCTGGTCGCGAGCCCAAGCTATATCAAGGCCTTTGGCTCACCGCAACGGCCGGAGGAACTGGCCTCCCATCAAGCCCTGATGCAGAGCACTGAGGCCTGGCAGTTTATGGATGGCGGCAAGGTTGTTTCGGTTCGCCCTCAGGGGCGATTCAAGGCCGACAATGGCGTCGCGCTTGTCGCCGCCGCCTTAGCAGGGCTGGGGGTCGCTTATCTGCCCGATAGCCTCACCCATGACAGCCTCGCCTCGGAGGCACTGGTGCCAATCATGACGAGTTTTCCACCGCCTCCCGCGGGAGCGTATTTGGTCCGCCCTCCAGGTCAGCATCCCGCGCGCAAGATTCGTGTCCTCACCGAGCTCCTGATCGAGTACTTCGGAAACTCTCCACACTTTGCAGGGGCCGAATCTACCTTGCCCCCCGAGTCTGCCCCATGATTGCTTCTGGCCGTTTTATGACTATCACCACCGGCAGCTATGGGTTGATCCAAGTCATACAGCCGCCAAGCATCCACCCCGTGAAAGGCTTCGTTGGAAACCTTTTCTGATAGCGCTGAAGGGTGCACGTGTCAGTAAGACGCGTGAACGGGCGTTCCCTTGTGGTTCTAACATGACGTCCGGGCGACCAGCATCATATTCGTCGAAGATCAGCGCCATGGGTCGGCAGTGCCCAGAGCGAGATGCCTTCCTGGAATTCACAAATCCGGCATGTGCTGCGGGCACGATGAGGGCTTAGTTAACCATCACCTCGTCCAGTGCCTGCTCGAGGGTGCTGACCGTGCGCTCGATATTGTGCAGCTTTTCGAGTCCGAACAGACCGATGCGGAAGGTCTGGAAGTCGGCCGGCTCGTCGCATTGCAGCGGCACTCCGGCGGCGATCTGCAGGCCGTGGTTGGCAAATTTCTTGCCGCTCTTGATGTCGGCATCATCGGTGTAGCTCACCACTACGCCAGGCGCCTGAAAGCCGGCGGCGGCCACGCTTTTGATGCCTTTGCCGGTCAACATTGCGCGCACCCGATCGCCCAGAGCCTGTTGTTCGCCGCGGACCTTTTCGAAACCGTAGGCTTGCGTCTCTTTCATCACTTCGTTAAATCGCGCGAGGGAATCGCTGGGCATGGTCGCATGGTAGGCATGTCCGCCCTGTTCGTAGGCCTGCATGATCTGAAGCCACTTTTTCAGGTCGCAGGCGAAGCTGCTGCTTTGCGTCTGCTCGATGCGCTCGAGGGCCAAAGAACTGAGCATCACCAGGGCGCAGCAAGGGGAGGCGCTCCAGCCTTTCTGCGGTGCGCTGATCAGCAGGTCGACGGCGCATTGCTGCATATCGACCCAAAGCGTGCCTGAGGCGATGCAGTCCAGCACGAACAGGCCACCCACCGCATGCACGGCGTCGCCGACGGCCCGCAGGTACTCGTCGGGCAGGATAATCCCTGATGAGGTTTCAACGTGGGGGGCGAAGACAATCTGCGGCTTCTGCGCCTGAATGGCTGCCAGCACTTCGTCCAGAGGGGGTGGGGCGTAGGCAGCCTGGCGACCCGTGTCGACCGGTCGGGCTTTCAGCACCGTGGTGGCCGCCGGGATGTTGCCCATCTCAAGAATCTGGCTCCAGCGATAACTGAACCAGCCGTTGCGGATCACCAGGCATTGCTGGCCGGTGGCAAACTGTCGCGCCACCGCTTCCATGCCGAATGTGCCGCTGCCCGGGACGACCGCAACAGCCTGGGCGTTGTAGACCTGTTTCAGGGTGTTGGAAATGTTCTTCATCACGCCTTGAAATGACTGCGACATGTGGTTGAGCGAGCGATCGGTGTAGACCACTGAGTACTCGACCAGCCCCTCAGGATCGATACTGGGATATAGCTTTGACATGGAGTGACTCCTTTGGCAGAGATGTCAGTGGTATCGACCCTGCCCTAAGCCTTGGCAAATGACAAGATTGCCCGGGATTGAATGGCGACTTCTGCCGAGCGGCTGGCATCCTCCCTGGACAGTTTGGACGATAAAAAGTGGGCGAAACATGATCAAACCACAGTGGGCCGCAACTCCTGCGCCAGTTCAATCAGTGCGCGCAATCGCGCCGGCACGAAGCGATGGCCCGAGTAGTAGAGCCTCAAACCGCCAAACGACGGGCACCACGGCGTCAAGACCGGCACCAGGGCGCCGCTTGCCAGTTCTTCCTGGATGAACCACTCGGAAATGAAACCAATGCCAAGGCCCAACAACACGGCCTGTTTGATGGCCAGCACTTCGTTGGAGGCGAAGCGCACCGGCAGATCCATCTGCACCTTCTGGCCATCGCGCTCCAATTCCCACTGGTAGAGGCCACCATGGGCCATGCGCATTCCTATGCTCCGGTGGGTGAGTAGATCTCGCGGATGCTCGGGCACGTCGTGGCGTTCGAGGTACTCGGGCGTTGCTACCACGAGCATCCGGATGTCACCTGACAGTGCCACGGCAATCATGTCTTGCGGCACAGACTCTGCCAGGCGAATCCCGGCGTCGAAGCCACCGGCGATGATGTCGACCATGCTTGATTCGCTGACGATGTCGATGCGCACTTCGGGATAGCGCTGAGCGTACTGCTTCAATAGCGGCTCCAGCAGCAGGTAGGCCGCGCCATGCGGTGCATTGATGCGCAATGTGCCGCTGGGTTCATCGGGGCCGACGCTGGCTTCTTCGCCGGCACTTTTGATCTGTGCCAACGCAGGTGCGATGCGTGCCACATAGCGTTGCCCGATGTCGGTGAGGGCAACGCTGCGCGTGGAGCGATTGAACAGGCGCACTTTCAGGCGTGCTTCCAGGCCGGCCACCGCACTGCTCACGGCGGAAGTGGACATGCCCAACTCCTGTGCTGCGCCGCGAAAACTGCTGCGGCGCGCAACGGCCAGAACCACTTCCAGCTCGGTCATTCCTGTTCTGTGCATGGATTGTCCCGAATATAAGGATGCTTCATAAGCAAAAGGATGGCTTATCAGAATAATGGACCCTTCTTAGACTTCATCACAGAGGCTCGATTCAGGCGAGTCATTTTGAGCGAGGAGTCGTCATGCAATGCATTGAACACATCTACATCAACGGCGAGTTCGTCATTCCACACGGCCAGGAATGGTTCGACCTTCATAACCCGAGCACCGAGGAAGTCATCGGTCAGGTTCGGCTGGGCGATGCACTGGACGCACAGCGTGCCATCGCAGCCGCCAAGGCTGCGTTCCCGGCGTGGGCTCGTACCAGCCGGGAGGAGCGCATTGCGGCACTGCAACGCATGCACCGGGCTGTGGCGGCAAAGGAGGAAGAACTGCTGGAAGCCATCCTCGTGGAATATGGTGCCCCTGCGGCCCGCGGGCGCTCGATGGCGACTTATCCGGCTGACGTGATCGCGCAAGCAATCAATGCACTGGAGGCGTTCGATTTCGAGGAGCAGGTCGGCATGGCCAGGGTCATTCTGACGCCCGTGGGCGTTACCGGTCTGATCACACCCTGGAACAGCAATGCGGGCTTCATCTGCAACAAGCTGGCCACCGCGCTGGCAGCAGGCTGCACCGCCGTCATCAAACCAAGCGAGATGAGCGCGTTACAGACGCAGGTCGTGGTCAGGGCGTTGCACGAGGCGGGGCTGCCACCGGGTGTATTCAATATCGTCAACGGGCGAGGCGATGTGGTGGGTGAGGAAATCGCCCGTCATCCCGACGTTGCCAAGATCTCGTTCACGGGGTCGTCCGCTATCGGCCGACATCTGGTAAAAACCGGTGCTGACACCATGAAGCGTGTGACGCTCGAACTTGGCGGAAAGTCGCCCACCGTGGTGCTTGACGATGCGGATTTCCAGGCTGTCATGCCGTTGGTGCTGCAAGCCGGATTTCTCAACAGCGGCCAGGCTTGCATCGCGGGCACTCGCATCCTCGTGCCGCGCAGCCGGTTGGCAGAGTTCGAGCGGATTGCGAAGGAGGGTGTCTCACAGATTCAATCGGGCGATCCACGCAACGCCGACACCGACATCGGTCCGATGGTGAGCCAGAAACAATGGGAACGGGTGCAGCGCTACATCCGTACCGGCCAGGAGGAAGGGGCGAGGTTGTTGGCGGGTGGCGAAGGTCGCCCGGAAGGCTTGCATGCCGGGTGGTTCGTGAAGCCCACGATCTTTACTGATGCCAACAACCGGATGCGCATCGCGCGTGAGGAAATCTTCGGCCCCGTGCTGACGATCATTCCCTACGAGGATGACGCTGATGCGATCAGCATCGCCAACGATACGGACTATGGGCTGAGCGCCATGGTGCTGGGAAAAAGTTCCGAACGTTGTATGACCGTCGCCCTTCAGATCGATTCGGGACGCGTGCTCATCAACACCCTGGCCCACGAACCGCGTGCCCCCTTCGGTGGATTCAAGCAATCAGGCCTTGGGCGCGAAATGGGCAGGTGGGGGATGAGCGCGTATCTGGAGCCGAAGACGGTGGTCGGGTTCGACCCGTTGAAATGACCGGGTCAGGTTCCTGATTGGGGGCACTGCATGGGGAATGGCAGCCAGCGGTCGCACAACCCAAAGCAGACAGTGAAGCTGAGCCAGTCACTGGTACGTACTTGGACGCAAGCGTATTGTTCGATGCGCTTTACCTCTCTTGGAATTCTTCAAAAAGGACGACGAACATGGATGTTGAACTGGCTCATAAGATTGAGGCCGCAGAAAGTGAGTATTTACGTTCGCGCGTTGAGAGCCTGGCAGGGGTAAGTGGAAATCCTTTTGGTGCACGTGTTTTTTTCAACGCAGACTTTCCGTGCTTTCAAGTGAAGGCATCGCCTAGCCCAATGTTCAACCGCATCTACGGTGACATCGCCGGCGATCCCCTGACAGTGTTGAAATTGCTCAATGAGTCAGCGGAGCATTCGACCGTAACCCCTCTTATCGGAAAACCTTCGGCGCTGGAGCCATACGCTTTAGTGGGCGAAGCACGGCTTGAGCGTTTGAGGGGGTGGACTCACTTGCAATTCGCTTGTGCCATTGAGAAGGTGGTTTTGAGTCGTCACTCATTCGACATTGAAGAGGTCACATCGAAGACTCTGGCTCTATTCGCAGATGTGCACGCGGGCGGCTTTCATACCAAGCCGGAGCACCGGCTGCTGAATCAGGCTTCCTTTGCAGGGCAGGCGCTTGACGGACGTCTGAAAATCTACGTCCTGAAAGCGGACGAGACAGTGGTGGCAGGAGCATCGATGTACTTGGCCAGCAATGGCATTGCCTACCTTGGAACGGCTGCAACCCGAAAGGATGCCCGGGGCTATGGCTACCACGGAGCACTGATCTCTCACCGAATAGAGCAAGCAAAGAAGCATGGCTGCCACTGGGTCGCTGCGACCGCGCTGGCCAGCTCCCAAAGCCGCCGAAATCTGCAACGTGCCGGGTTAACGGCATCCCATGCTCAAGCACTGTACCGCCTGGCAGATAGCTGAAATAAACGGCTGAGTTTGACCGTCCGCTTCTGGCCGTTTTGAGCCTGTCGCGAAGGACGGCAAACGCCCCTCAACTGCATGTCAGGACAGGTACGGAGCTTAGTCAGCCATGATCAGCTTGTAGCGCTTCTGGTACTCCTCATAGGGGAGGCCCTGTTGATCAAGCTGTTCGAGGTGATGCTGTTGGTAAGCGTCTTTTGTCATGAATGCGGCACCGTCTGGAAACGGCTGATTGGTCAGCTCTGTGATTTTTTTTCTCAGCATTTATGAATTTATCAATGACCCGACCGCCACCCCAACGCGAGTCATATTCGGCTTGGCCCACTTGCTGGCTGTACTGATAAACGCGGATATCTGCATGGCTCATGTAAATTGCTACGTCCCACGACCAGGTACCGATATAAGTCGTTGAAAGAGGACAGCTGGACGGGCTGCTGCCTGGCGGCCTCATCGTCTTGGGTCATTGACGTTCGTGGCGAATGATCGTATGGCAAATGCTGCGTGTTGCATCAGTCGTGACCTGGACCACGTCAACGCTGTTTTTACAGCCTCTGGGATGGGCCAAAATCAGATTTTTTATGCCGACAGCGCCTTCATTAAACCGTGAGCACCGATGATTTTTAAGCTGCATCTCCTCCAATACGTCTCCATGCTCCCAGCGTCGAACTCGTCGTTCCGTGCTCGGTGTGCACTGCAATTTCAACGGGCAACCCTGGCATTTCGAACTCCAGTAACGGTGCAACTTCAGGCCTTTTTCAACGTAGGAATAGTGCCAGATCAGCGCCTCTCCAGCCGGGCAAATGTATTCGTTTTTTGCCGCGTCATCGATGAAGGCATCGTTATTGAAACGCCCGTCAGCCTTGGCTCCAGAGGTCATCGGCTTGGGCACATAGGCGGTGATGCCTGCATCGTGAAAAGCCAGCATCGCTTGTCGTGGTGGCTTTTAAGCCGCTGATAGGGGTGGCTCATGGAGAGGATGTGGGGATGACCTTGAGATTTGTTGTTGTTCCTGCAATCCCTACAGAACCTGGTTCGATACGCAACGAAGTACGCTTCTACAGTCGCGCTACTGCCTGGATTTAAGTTTATTAATCGGATTGGCACTTGTAATCGTATCGAGTATGAATGCTCAGCTTTCAATGCGTCTTTGCCGCCGGCAACGCTCCGAGCAGTAGCGCACCTCAGCCCAGCAGCGCGCCCATTTCTTGCGCCAGGCGAAGGGTAGTCCGCAGACCGCACACGTTTTGACCGGGAGTTCGCTCTTCCTCAAAGCGACTCCCCGGCATCTAGTTTGGCGAGCAGTTTCTCGCCACGTTCCCAGAGCGCTTGTTGCTTGGGTTCAGTCATCCGATCTAGGTTTTTGTAGACCATGCCCATGCGCTGATTGCTGCGCAGAAGGTCGCCGTGACGCATCAGGAAATGCCAGTAAAGCGAATTGAAAGGGCAAGCGTCGTCCGTCGTGCTTTCACTGACTTTGTACGCGCAATTACGGCAGTAGTCAGACATGCGCTTTATGTATTGGCCACTGGCGCAGTAGGGCTTGGAGCTCAGGTAACCGCCATCGGCGTGCATGACCATGCCCAATGTATTGGGCAGTTCGACCCAGTCGAACGCGTCCATGTAGATGGCCAGGTACCAATCGCAAATCTCGCTCGGCGCAATGCCGGCCAGCAGTGCAAAGTTGCCGGTCACCATCAGCCGCTGGATGTGGTGGGCGTAGGCATGTTTCAAACTTTGGCCGATCGCCTGGCCCATGCAGTTCATCTTTGTCTCGCCCGTCCAATAGAACGCTGGAAGCGGCCTGCTGTTGCCAAACAGATTGCCGCCGGCGTAGTCGGGCATTTTCAGCCAGTAGACGCCCCGAACGTATTCGCGCCAGCCGATGAGTTGACGGATAAAGCCTTCGGCGGCGTTTAGCGGAATCCTGCGCGCCCAATACGCCGCTTCGACGTCGCTGCACAATTGACGCAGGTCCAGCAGGCCGATATTCAACGCGGCGCTGATCCGCGCATGGAACAGGAAGGGTTCATCACTGGCCATGGCATCCTGGTAGTCTCCGAAGGCGGCCAGACCCCAGTCGAGGAAGTAGTCCCACAACGCTTGGGCATCGGCGTGGGTTACCGGGTAGTCAAAGGTGTCGAGGGCGCCGTAGTGGCCGGAGAAGCTTTTTGCGACCAGCGACAGCACGTCCTGGGTTATCGCATCTGCCGAAAAGTGCATGGGCGAGGGGGCTCTTAAGCCTTTGGGAAGCGCCTTTCGGTTTTCGGCATCAAAGTTCCAGGCGCCGCCGACCGGGCTGCCGTCGCCGTTGAGCAACAGACCACTCTTGCGTCGCATCTCACGGTAGAAGAACTCCATGCGCAGCTGCTTTTTGCCTTCGGCCCAGGACGCAAACTCGAGTCGGGTGCAGAGAAAACGGCTATCGGTATGCCACTGGATCGCCAAGCCACAATCTTTCAGCGACTGCTCCAGGCGCCAGTCACCGCATTCTGTCAGGTGCAGCTCATCCGGTTGCAGCAGTGACTGCCAGCGCCGTAATTCGCCCGGTACCGATCCACTATTTTGCGGATCATCGAGCGTGACGTATTGCACGCGGAGGCCGCACCGCTTCAACGCCTCAGCAAAATGGCGCATGGCACTGAAGATCAATGCGATTTTTTGCGGATGATGGGGCACATGGCTGGCTTCCTCCATCACTTCAACCAGTAAAACCGTATCGTGCTCGCTGTCCAGCCCCTTCAATGAGGCGAGGTCAAAAGACAACTGGTCGCCCAAGACCAGGCATAGCCGGTGAGTCTTATTCATTCGACAGAGTCCAACGGAAGGTGACTCACCAAGGCGCAGTCAGCGAGAAAGGAATACGTAACGACTCAATGGGCCCTTCACGTGAACCGCACATCTCGTCATGGACGCACTGCTGCACAAGCACGCAGGGAAATGGCGGGACAAGCTGCAGCAACTCACGCAGGTGATTGATGGAGCGAAGGTGCATAGGCTTCGATGTATCGTCCAGCAGCGTGAACTGGCCGTGATCCAGCCCGACTCGCGCCAGATAAAAACCGCCTTCCAGAGACAGCAGCTCCAACTCACGTACTTCGCCATTCGCGGCCCGCTCGGTCAACGCTTGCAGATTCAAGGTTCACTCCCTGCCTACCACGGTAGGCGTTCTCCGATATAAGCAAAGAAATGGCCGCTGTCGGCAGGTCCTAAGCGGTCGATCAGTGATAACAATTCACCGGCGGCAACGCGCGCCGGCCTGGCGGCAGAGGCGCCGCGAAAGGGTTGCGACAGACTTGAAATTACCGTGCCTGGATGGAGACTCAGCAAGCGGGTCTGAGGGCGTGTTCGCGCTAGTTCGATCGCAGCCGTTTTAATCAACATGTTCAACGCTGCCTTTGAGGCGCGATAGGCATACCAGCCGCCCAAACGGTTATCGTCGATACTGCCCACCTTGGCGGAGAGCATCGCCATCGCGCCACGAGGGTCAAGCAAGGGCAGAAAGTGACGCAAAACCAGCGCAGGCCCAAGCGTGTTGACTTGGAATATCACCTGGAGCGCATCTGCTTCAATCGCGGAGTAACTTTTTTCAGGCTTGATGTCGTCGCGATGGAGCAGCCCGGCGGCATGCAAGATCAACTGGTACGGGGCTTCTTCAGCTAATTCGGCGGCCGCCCTCGCGATACTGTCGGGCTCTTCCAGGTCCAATCCTGGAACACTTTTGCGCCCCAGCTCACGAACAACCGAGCATCGTGGATCTTCCTTCAGCAACTCACAAAACGCCGCGCCAAGCGCTCCACTAGGGCCTATCACTAAGACGCGGTAGCCGTCGCCAAGCGAGTTCATTGCAAAGGAACTGTTCATTTCGCCTCTCCCACACCGTGTGCGATTTCTGGGCCTTAACTGCGTCGCCCAATCAGTTGCAGGAACTCGAGACGCGTAGCGGACGACTCGCGAAAGGCACCCAGCATCACTGAGGTCGTCATCACCGAGTTTTGCTTTTCCACGCCCCGCATCATCATGCACATGTGCTTTGCCTCAATGACCACGGCCACGCCGGCCGCATCGGTGATGTGATGGATGGCATCAGCAATTTGTTTTGTGAGGTTTTCCTGGATCTGTAAGCGGCGGGCGAACATATCGACGACTCGGGCGACCTTTGATAGACCCAGCACCCTTCCTGTGGGGATGTACGCGACATGAGCCTTGCCGATGAAGGGCAGCAGGTGATGCTCACACAATGAATACAGCTCAATGTCGCGCACGATGACCATTTCATCGTTTTGCGATTCAAACAGGGCACCGTTGGTCACGTCCTCCAGACTCATCGTGTAGCCGTTGCACAGGTATTGCATCGCTTTGGCTGCGCGCGTGGGTGTGTCCAGCAGTCCTTCACGCTCAGGGTTCTCGCCTACGCCGACGAGAATTTCACGGTAATGCTCGGCTATTGATGGGTTCATTTAGATTCCTCGCAGCCATGCTGCTTCATGTGAGGGCAATCCTTGGCTGTAGGGCGTTTCAGCTGCGCACGATCTGACGCAGATAACACGAGCTTCGCGAGATCACCTGTGGCCCAGGTTCTTCATCAGGCCAATACCAAACTGAAGCGTTCTAGGGCTGCTTTGTTTTGAAGGTGATCAGCTCATCGGGTGCGGGTTTTGATTCCGGCAGCGCGCAACAGTTATCGACACATCGACGGCGGCCATCCGGGTGAGGTAACCAAGCCAAATGGGGGCGTAAGCGGCAAAACAGGCGATAACAGAGTGCAAGCAGCGGTCGGAGTGCACGCCATGTCAGCGGCGTGGCCCAAAATCCCATGCCGGCGGCACGCCAGCTCCATAGGGTGGCGTCCAGGCCATTAACCCAGCGGCCATCTGCGAAACAGGCATGAAGCGACGCTTGCATTTGCTCGAACGTGAACCCAAGTCTCTTTGCGTCAAACTCAGCACTGTTTATGTCAATAAACAGCAGCTGACTCTCTGAGGCGCGTCGGCGCAGGATCATAATTTCGCGCGCACACAACGGACAGTTACCGTCAAAGTACAGCGTCAGTGGCCAATGCTCTTTATTGTACATTCATGATGGTCTTGTATAGGTTTTGTATAAGATAGACCCAAAAAAACCACCTGACAATGTGCTCCTTGCTTGTGCCTGTTCACCATCGGCCAATGCCACCCGCAGCCCGATGCACTCATCAGCCAGACCCTTGAGGGCGGCGTAAGTAGCTTGGGGGAGCCGTGCAGACTTGGTCGTACATGGGATTTCCACGTACGAGGGGGGCGCCGAAATCCAGGCGGGAATGGCAATTAAGGATTGAATGTTTTTTGTTTTGAAGCGGACGGAAAATCACCGTCGAGCGGTTGGACGGGATCGCACTGCCTCTGCCGTTGTTCATCAGCAGCGTTCGTTCACAGCCCTCGCATCGGGTTCAAGGTACCGCGGTTTTCCTGACGGCCAGGGCGGATGCCGTTCCTTAGGAATTGGCGGGTGAGATTGGCCACCTCTAGCAGCCTGGTATCCATCACAAAATGCCCACCGTCGAGGATTGCGATCTGCGCCTTAGGAAGATCCCGATGAAAGGCTTCAGCTCCTGCGACGGTGAAAGCTAAATCGTGCTTACCCCATATTACTAGTGTAGGTAGCTGATGTTCGCGCAGCCATTTCTGCCACGTCGGATAAGCTTCAAGGTTGGTGCGATAGTCGTAAATCAGTTCCATTTGGATAGCGCCTTCACCGGGGCGATTGAGAAAGGCTACTTCGTCTTGCCAAAGGTCTGGGTCGTATGCTGTTACGTCTGGATCACTGCCGATATGGCGCTGGCGAGTCACGTCCACAGACAAATGAGCAGCTTGGAACTTTGCCTCATAGGCGTTGCGATCCGCCCAATATGCTTTGCGGGTGTCCCACAATTTGCCTAATCCTTCAGCGTAGACGTTGCCATTCTGGAAAACCATCGAGGTCACTGCCTGTGGTCTCGCCATAGCAAGTCGCATACCGACGGGAGCGCCATAATCCTGCATGAAAAGGCTGTAACGCTTGAGTCCAACGATATCGGTGAAATGCTCCATGACCTTTGCAAGGTTATCAAAGGTGTATTGGAACTGCTCCGGAGATGGGGCGGCACTGTTGCCAAAGCCTGGATAGTCAGGAGCAATAAGGTGAAATCGGTCGCCCAATTGCTTCATGAGTGCTTCATACATTCGCGAAGAGCTGGGTACTCCATGCAGTAGCAGCACTGCGGGGTAACGAGAGTCACCAATTTCACGATAAGCAATATTGACCCCATCAACTGTTACCTGGTGGTATTGCATTTTAGGGGATTCAGCTTGGGCGTGTCCGAAGCCGAAAAGCATTGGCAATGCCACCATCGCGAGGTATTTAAATAGGTGCATCACCGTACTCCACTGTGGTGCAGAGGCACTCTGCGAAAGACCCGGGTTTGCGCGCATTATTGTTTTGTGCGCTCAGTCTTATTGTCGATAAATCGCTGGATGAGCGGAATGGCTAGTCATGACAATGCGGTATTTCACCTCGTGAAAGAGTGCCCGCCTGGCCACGGTGTAACGCTGAGATAGACAGCTTCGCGGTGGCGGTATTTGAAGGTGCAGCACGAACTCGGCAGTTCCGATCTGAAAACACTCTGACAGCAACTCACACTCGCGAAGTGCAATCGGGTTGGAGTCGTGGGCACATATCGTGTATTCGCGTTTTGGCTGATCACCATGAGGGCCTCTAGCGCATGGCAATCCTGAGGATAAGGGCGATCGTGTCCACGTATTTTTAAGTGGAGAACATCGCCCGTATTGCAGGGGTTTGGAAGGTGACTTTGCCGGACGCCTACGATTAACTCGCCGAGCCTTCGCAACTGAAGTTACATTGCCGAGCGTCAACTGTGTCGCAATAGCCATTTCTCACACGTGTTAACGGCTAAGCGGCTTTCTCTTCGAGCTTGGCTTGCTATTCGCTGAAACATGCAGGTAGGACAGCACGCTTTCTGTCAGCTCGGCAGAAAGCCTGACCGCTTCCTTGTTCTGCGTCATAACGGCAGCGACCAACCCCTCGATCAACGCTAAAACAGCCGAGTTTGAGCTGATCAGCACCGGATGGTTCGCCGCAGCAAACAGTGTGTGATGAGCGATGTTGGCCAAAGGCGATGCTGGCGAGTCGGTGATGGCCAGCACTGAGGCTCCCCGTTCTTTGGCAAACCTCGCTAATTGCAGTGTGTCCTGGGAGTAACGGGGCAGCGAGATCGCCAGAAGGACGTCGGCGGGTGTGATGGATGCCAATCGATAGGCTGCGTTCTCGTTGCCACCTTCCATACTGATTGCCTGCGCATCAGCAATGAAGGGAATCAGGTTGGATGCTGCCAGTCCCGCCATGTACGCGCTGTTTCCAAAACCAAGAATATAAATCTTACGCGCCTGAATCAGGGCACTGACAAACGCTTCGAACACTTCTGAAGGGTTGTTGGTGTTGGTCGTGCTCAGGTTACTGGTTGCGATTTGAAGTTGTTCGGTCAAGCCGAATTCGCCCGAGGGCCGATGGGCCATCTCATTGCGCAATTTGTCGACAGGCGAAACCATGTCCTGCAAGGTCGCCACCAGTTCAACCTTCAATTGCGTGTAGCCCTTCAGGCCTATGGCGCGCGCAAGCCGATTGACCGCAGCCGGTGACGTCAGAGACTCCTGCGCCAGCTCTTCGATGGTCAGGGTTGCGGCCTTCAACGGATGACGCAAGATGAAGTCAGCCACCTTGCGCAGTGAAGGTTGTAAATCCGGTGCAGCCTCGGCGAGGTTGCGCATGATAGGGGCTGTATAAACGGTGGCATTGCGAGGAGGTTGGAGCATAGGTTGGGCCGGCCTGTCGATCAGTTGCCCCAGTGTATCTGAAGCGAGCGAATTCACGGGAGTGTCGCCTCAATCGGTCAAGAGTCGCCCTTGGCGAATGGGGTCGCTGCCCGTGACCTTGGCTAGCCACAGGCCTGGCTGAGCAAACCTTAGACGCTCTCGGGCATAGAGAACGCCATTCGTGGTGGCGCAAACGCGTGTATGGATATCAGTTATCGGATCGAAGACCTCAAAGAGCGCGTCCCCTTTGTTCACCCGCGCACCCAATGGTTCCAGGAACGATACGACCCCTGCGTGTGGCGCATAAGCATACTGCGCGCCTGCAAATGGCGTGGCTTCACAGTACGAGGGGGGCACTTTTGGCCAGTCGCCGCTGATCATCTTCAGGTCACCCAAGTACGCCAGTATGGCTTCAGCGTGAGCTTCGGCCGCGACGTGACCGGTGTCCGCCATACCGCCCAGTTCTAAGGTCGTCGCCATGCAAGCCATCGGAATGGCTGCGTCTGGGAATTGCCTGGCCAATTGGAGCCAAGGGGTGGAGCATGCTTCGTCAAAGGAATCGCCGCCGGCTGCTTCTGCCAGCAACGCCGCGCCGGCGCCGAGGCGATTAGCCAATGGCTCAAGTGAGTCCCAAAGCTGTGGCAGGCAATAAAGCAGAAGAATGGACTCAAAGTCGCAATGCAGATCAAGCACCACATCCGCATCACAGGCGTGAGTCAACAAAAGGCGTTGCAACCCTTCAAGCGGGGAGTTCGCTTGCGGCAGCTCGTTCAGCTCGTTCAGCACGTCGTGCATGGCCGCTCTGATGACCTCCACATTATCCTTGGCCTTGCCGTTCAGGCGTCCGGTAACCCGGGCAGCCACCGTCTCACCGAGTGACGGGAAATCCCGATTGAAATTTTTGCCGCTGGCAAAGTCGAATCGCCCCTGATGAGTGGCTTGAAACATCTGTGACAACCCGATGGGATTAGCCACCGGAACCAGTTCAATCGTCGCGTTCAGCCGACCTTCTTGCTCCAGCTCGCGCAAGCGCTTTTTCAGCTCGACCGCTACGCGCATGCCTGGCAATTCATCCGCGTGCAGCGACGCCTGAATGTAGGCTTTACGAGGGCCGCTACCAAAACGAAAAACCGACAGACGTCGTTCGATACCCGGGCTGCCCCAAGGCAGCAAGTGCTCAATGTGTTCCATGGAGAGTTCCTGAAGAAGGCAAGCAGGAGTCGCTGAATCACAACTCCTGCTCAAGTGATCAGCCGCCGTAGATGTCGTAGTTGAAATACTTGTTCTGGATCTTTTGGTAAGTGCCGTCTGCGCGAACGGCGTCGATGGCGGCATTGAGTTTTTCAGCGGTTGCGGAGTCGCCTTTGCGTACCGCAATTCCCGCACCGTTGCCGAAGTATTTGTTGTCGGTGAAGTCGGGGCCTACCAATGCGAAACCTTTGCCTGCGTCGGTTTTGATGAAGCCTTCATCGATGTTGACGATGTCGGCAAGAGTCGCATCCAGGCGTCCGGACGCCAAATCCAGGAACGCTTCACCTTGGGAGCCGTAGCGCACGACTTCAATACCCGCCGCGGCGAATTTGTCACTGGCATAGCGATCGTAGGTAGAAGCGCGCTGAACGCCTACTCGCTTGCCTTTGAGGTCAACCAGCGGGTCGTTGATGACGGTGCCAGCCTTCATCGCCAGCTTGCCAGGGGTGTGGTAGTACCTTTTGCTGAAATCGACCGATTTAAGACGATCGGGCGTGATCGACATGGAGGAGAGGATTGCGTCGATCTTGCGCACCTTGAGCGATGGAATCAATCCGTCGAACTGCTGTTCAGTCCATACGCATTTGACCGCCATTTTCTCGCACAGCGCATTGCCGATGTCGTAGTCGAAACCGGTGATTGCGCCGTCTGCTGTTTTGGACGCGAAGGGCGGATAAGCCGCTTCGATACCGATGCGCAGTGTCTGTTCTTCTGCCATCGCGAATGTGCTCATGGCAGTCAGCGCCACGGCGCCGAGAAGTGTGATTGTTTTCATTTTACTACTCCTTATAGCGGGTATCAGGGAGGGTGAATGCAGTCGACGAGCACGTACGGCGTTTGATTAGGATTGGATGCGGCTACAGCTGTAATGAAACGATTATTTTCACAAAATGTAAAACAAGAAAATAATAATATTATTAGGTGAGACGCCAAGCTTTTCATAAGCGGAATATAAGTAATTGATAAATAACGATTAAAACTAATTTATTGGCGGTTATGTGAATTATTCAGCTCAGATCAGAGGTCTTGATCAGTAAAAAAATGCGGCGTATAAGATTTCACTTGGTGTCAGTTTGATAGAAAAATTTTCAGATAGGCACTATCAGGATCGGCTGTGAAGCCGTTGATGTTCTCCCCAACAAAAAGAGCAATACGGATGAGCAAAGTGAGAAAGGGCAGGGTGTTGGCCGCGTTGGTTATCGCTTCTTCAGCGACATCGGCGCTCGCGGATGGCCATTTACTGGCGGTGGGGGGCATGCTGAGGGCGAGCAATTTGCCCGTGTATCACAAATTCGTGGATCTGGCGGGCGGGTCTGGTGCGGCAAAGATTGTGATTTTCCCCACCGCCAGTGGCAGCCTGGGTTCGAGCAAGCGCTTTCAAGCCGAGCTAGTGGCATTGGGTGTGCCGGCTTCGCACGTCACGATTGCGTCGATCGATAGCAAAAACTACGCACAAACCATGAACGACCCCGAGGCCGTCAGGCCAATCGCTGAAGCAAGCGCCGTATGGTTTGTGGGCGGGGATCAAGCGCGAATTGCCAAAGCGCTGTTTAACGCCGATGGAAGTGATTCGCTGGCGATGCAAGCCGTGCGCAAAGTGTATGAGCAGGGCGGAGTAATCGGCGGCACCAGCGCGGGCGCAAGTATTCTCGGTGCGCAGATGCCGACGGCTTACGGCGTTGTCATGGATACGCTGGACTTTGGTGTCGCGAAGTCCGCTGGGCACCGCGGTGCGGCATTGCTCAAAGGCTCTGGCTTATTCAAGGCCGGGATAATCGATCAGCACCTGGATCAGCTCGAAGAGACCAGTACCGGGCGAACGGCGCGCATGGCCAGTTATCTGGTAGGCGACCAGCGCGGCAAGGGTTTCGGGTTGGATACCAACACGGCCATGTGGGTGAAGCCAGACGGTCAGATCGAGGTCATTGGTGAAGGTTATTTGACGGTGATGGACGCCAGCCATGCAACCAGGCAGTTCGGCGTCTACGGGACTGAATTGCATAACGTGCAACTCGCGATGCTTGGCAACGGCGATCGCTACAGCCTTTCGACAAACGCGGTTTCACCGGCGGAAGGCAAGGAGGTCATCAAGCCAGGCGATGAGTACCTTGTGGGTAACCAAATGATCACGGACTTATCGGCAGTGGCGGCGATGCGCCGTGCAGTGCTGTATGGTCTGGCGGACAACACAGCTACCCGTCAGTCTGGATTGATGACTCGATACAATCCTTCCAATGGTTACCATTATGGCTATCGGTTTGATTTTACCAAGGCCCCAGGTTTTGTTGCTCACAGCAAAACCTATGACTCATTGACCAACTACACCGCACAGGGCGTGAGTCTGGACGTCACGCCGGTTGACGCCTGGTTGAGACCTCCGCAAAAAAGCCTGCCCACCGACGTCCCGGCGAATCAGGCATCCAGCGCAGTGCGCGCGGTGGTTTTCCGTGGGCTGATGACCTGTAATGAGGCCAATGCCTTTGAGCCGGCTCGTGCCATTACCCGAGGGGAGTTAGCCAACACGTTGCAGATGACGTTGGCCGGTGAGATGAAGGTCGAAAAGCAAGCGGTCTTTACTGATCTGCCAGCGGATTCCCCTTTGTTAGATCAAGTCGAGATTGTGGTTTCAAATGGCTGGATGAAAAGTGGGCCGGCGTTTGAAGCGAACAAACCGGTCACCCGAGAAGAGTGGGTTGAAGCCGCCAAGGTTTTGGTTGCTCAAGGTCGTGTCACAACGGTGGTACCTGAGTCGAGTAAAGCTGCGACCGTACGCCGTGATGAAGTGGCCGAACTGATCGCCCAGGCATACGATCTTGGAGACAAATCTTGAAGTCGGCTGTTGTTCGGCTACGCAGTCGATGCGCGTTGACTAAATGAAGTGACTCAGATGCCCCTCGACCAGATTGAGATTTTCGCGCTCTCTAACCTGTTTGCTGGCGAAGAAATAGGTTCGGCTTCGGCAAAGAGTGATAACCCAATGTTTCGAGTGATTGCACGCGAGAAAACCAACGCTGGCTTTTACTCGATCATTCAGTGTTCGCTAGAGGGGCGATGGGCAAATGAAATGAAGGAGCGGTGCTGGACATTCGATCATGCCTCGCTGAGTCAACGGGGCGTTTTTGTCTGCTGGTCCGAGGACAACCGGACTTTGTGTTTGGAAGCGTTCAGTTGTTCGGGCGGATGGCCTTCAGAGTTGTTGCCTGAGCAATTGTGCCCATGGTGACGTCTCGGTGCCAGTCACCCCAATAGAAGGTCTGCATGCCAAAAAAGACGGGATGATTTCCAATTTTTACATCTCGTCCAGCTGATCTTCGCGAACGGCTTGTGCATGAATCGTGACGGTGCGACGGCTAAGCTTTACGGCAGCCCTTCGTGACCGACCAATAGTTACCGCTCACGAAGGACATCGACCCCGAACGGACACTTGCTGCCGCTATCTGAATGCTATGCGTAGATCATCAATAACCTGCTTGATTGACGGCCCTTGCGCTGCCGGCGGCTCAGGACTCTCCCCAAATTCACGCCAGATGAACAGCGTAAGTTCCGCTCCGTCAGTCAGTGACAGGGCGTTTTCGTCGCTGGCGAATGTCTGCAACAGCCTGTACCGGGCATCTTTCCAGAAAAGCGCTTCGACCCAGGCGTACACGGGAATGAAGTGAAAGTGGATGGGGTAACCAGGGTCGTGACCGAATCGACTGATGTAGAGCCATTTCGGCTTTAGCTGCCATTCCAGGGTTTTCTGGATGTTGGCCATCAGCCCACCCAACTCCGCCAGTGCATCCTCGGGAAGTTCAGCCAGCGAGTTGACGTGAGTTTTCGACCCCAGCATCAGATAGCCGGGAAGCGCCGACGACAGGTGATGATTGAGTAGCCAATGGGTGGTTTCAAAAATGACGAAGTGTGGTGCTACTTCCATGTGCTGATGTCCATGATCGTGGGGCACACAGAGTATCAAGGCATCGACTGTTGTGAAGGCCACCTCTGTGTCTATGCGCTTCCCACATCGGATTAATGCCGATTCATCACTGTTCTTTCAAATGCTCGGGGCACATTCTTGGCCAAACCCCGACGCCGTACTGCGCGTCATTCTCCACCTGACGAAGAGCTAAAAAATGAGCGTATTCACTCACGTTACAGTCGGCACCAATGATTTGAACAACGCCCGCAGTTTCTACGACAACGCACTGGGCGAACTGGGCCAGAAGCGCATTGCCGACCTCGGCGACAACGGTTCTATCTGGGGCGAAAACGCGCCGTCTTTCTTCGTTCTGAAACCGGCGAACGGCGCACCTGCCAGTGTCGGTAATGGGGTGACCATCAGTTTCGAAGCGCCGACGCGTGCCGCCATCGACGCGTTTCATGCTGCCGCATTGGCCGCTGGCGGTACCTGTGAAGGCCTGCCGGGACCGCGTGGCTGGGCACCGAATGCCTACGCGGCCTATGCCCGTGATCTGGACGGCAACAAACTGGCGGCCTATTGCTTCAGTCCCGATTAAGCGACTCCACCGGCAATAAGAGCCCGGTCAGCCGAAGGCTGTCGCGTCCGCCACGTTTGGATTCGTAGAGCGCCGCGTCGCCTTGTTCGATCAGCGCCGTCAGGCTGACGGGCGGTTTGTCGAACAGGGTGGCGCCGATGCTCAGTGTCACGGCGTCGGGCGTGGCGAACGTTTGAGAGGACGTGGTGCGGAACCGGTCACGCAGCGTATTGCCGAGTTCGACAATGCGCTCGGTCGATGCGTTGTTCAGCAGAATGACGAATTCATCTCCACCCAAGCGGGCCACCAACGCCTCTTCGGGCAGTAACGAGCGAATCATCTCGCTCAGCGCCACCAGCAGCCTGTCGCCTGCGGCATGGCCGTACAGGTCGTTGACCAGTTTGAAGTTATCGATGTCGATCAGCAGCAAGGCACCGGGTCGGGTCGACGAGACCTTTTCCAACAGACGCGGCGCCCGCAATTCGAGGGCTCGGCGATTGTAAAGGGCGGTCAATGGATCCCGCTCGGCCAACCGTGCGATCTGTTTTTCGCGCCGGTAGCGCTCGGTCCCGGTCATCGACAAGGCGATCAGCATGATTGCCATGGCGCCTTCGACCAGGGAAATCTGAATGATCTCGCCACGAAACGCCGTCAGATCGATCAGCGTGCCGGGAATCACGGCGGTCAATGCCTTGGCAACGTAGAAAATCCCGTGGGCCAGCAGCACATACCGCAGTTGCACCGCACCGACGCTCAAGGACTTGCCATGGGGACGCAGCAGAAAGCTGGCCCTGAGCGTCGACAGCGCCACGAGCAACGAGTTGACCAGCAACATGGCCTTCGACCACATTTCCCCGTCCGACAAGGACAGCATGGCGAACCAGGCGACGAAGATCAGGTACCAGGCACGGGACAGCTGTGTTTGGGTGAAACGTGCGACGCCCAGCAGGAACAGGAAGTGCGCGGTCACCAACAGGCCGTTGGCGAACCAGATGCCAATCAGGAGATACCCGCTGACGCGCAGCAAGGCGAGGGTGCTGCCCACGGAGATCGTTGCAAACCCGGCGCTCCAGAGCAGCAGCGAAGGCTCACGAATGCTGCGCCATTCGATGGCCAGATACAGCGCGGCGGCCGCTGCGAGGGCGATCGAAAGGGTCAACAGTGTGGGAGGGTCGAGCGGCATTTCCTGACAGACCTGTCTGGCTTTGGGAAGGACGGGGCGATTGTAAGCGAGCCTGGGTCTGGACAGCATCAGGCGCGAATCGCCGAGCCTGTCATTGGTCGGGCGCTACAGCCACGTATTCACCACCCGACGATCCAGCTCTTCCCAATCCGCCATGCCCAACACCCGCGTGGTGTTCAACCCGCGCAAATAACCACGCAACTGGTTGGCGGTGGCACGGGTTAGCTCCGGGTCGGGTGGGTTTTCGCACAGCAGTACGGTTTCGTACTCGATCAAGTACTCGGCTACCCGGTCACGGAAATCGGGCAGAACGGCGTCGCGGATCAGGTCAAACGTTCTCAAGGAGAGGCCTCATCAATCTTTTTCGGTTGTGATTGAGTGTGTACGAGTCTGCACGGTGCGCAACTATTGCTGGAGGCAATAGTGACAATCAAGAAACACAAGTTCTGCTTTGGCGCAATTAACCGGAAAATCGCCCCCATCGAACACCGCCCGTGACGCTGTCCCGTCGCGTGATGAACCCGGACTTTTTATTTTCAGGATGACATCCATGCGCCCTTTATTTGTGCCTGCCATGGCGTTTGCCTCTCTGTTGCTCAGCGGTTGCGCCTCTGCGCCGAACGACCCGACGCTGACCTTGCAGACCCGCAAGACGCCCGCCCAGTACGCCGAATGCGTCGTACCGAAATTGCAGGGCAGTGCGTTGAACCCGACCGTCTCGCAGACCCAGCGCAGCTACCGGATCGTGGTGCCGAGCAAAGTCTCTGCGGACAACGTGCTGGAAGCCTACAAGGCCGGCAGTGGCGGCAAGGTGTTCATCTACGAGCGACACCTGCTGGCCTCGAATTTACTGCCTTCGAGTTTTGGACGCGCCGCCCAGGATTGCATCTGACCCCGGCCTGTAAACGTTTTTCAAGCGCTCCTTTGGTTGGCCGCAACCAACCAATTTTCTGCCCCGCACCGCATTTCGGTTGCGGGGCTTTTTTTGCGCGGGCCAATTTGAATGGCCCAACACGGCCCGGATCGCCTGGTCGATATCGCGCAGATGTAGGCAGGTTTGTGCAGCACGAAATAATCCTGTCCTCTGGACGAAAAGCATCGTAGTTTACGCGCCATAAATACAAGGACGTCTGGGGTGTAAATGGGCGCTTATCGTTTGCTGTTGGCTATTCTTGTGGCCGTTTCTCATATGGGCAAGACGTTCGCGGGGCTTAACCCCGGCGTGGTTGCCGTTATTTCCTTTCTGATCATCAGCGGCTTCGTAATGACCTCGCTCATCGAGCGCAATTATAAGGCGCCGGAGAAAATCGGCCTGTTCTACATGGACAGGGCCTTGAGGCTTTACCCGCAGTTCCTGTTCTACTTCCTGGCATCCTGCGCCGTGATCTATTGCCTGCTGCCCGGCACGCCTCAAGCCGCCGAGCTGACGCTCGGGAACATCGCGGCGAGCCTCACTATGGTGCCCCTCGGTTTCTATATGTTCGGAATCGCAGGGTCGCTGATCTTGCCGCCGGCCTGGTCACTGGGGCTCGAGATGTGTTTCTACCTGGTGATTCCTTTCCTGATGATCTACAAGGTGAGGGGCGTTGCGTTTGCCGTGTCTGTCGCCGTGTTTATGACCGCGTGTCTTGGTTTCATCAACACCGATGTGTACGGCTATCGCCTGTTGCCGGGCGCCTTGTTCATGTTCCTGTGCGGCAGCTACCTGTACAAACCGCAGGCGAAGGGATTAGCGATCGCTGCTGGCACTGCCGTGGCGGCTGCCTTGACGTTTGCGGCAATCGAAGCGGGATTGATCGAGCGCCGGCCGTTTAACGCGGAGGTGACAGCGGGCATAGCGTTAGGCATTCCGGCCGTGTACGTGCTGACGAAACTCAAGTTTCATCGGGTTGACGAGTTCCTCGGGGACATCAGCTACGGCGTGTTTTTGAACCACTTTGTGGTGATGTACTTCCTGCGCGCTTTCTGGCCGGTTGCCTACGACGCGCACATCGTTGCAGCCGTTCTGGTCCTGTCGTTCGGGTTCAGTTGCGTTTCGTACTACTCCATCGAGCGACCGGCGCTGAAACTCCGTCATGCGCTTCGGGCTGGTGTCAGGTATGGCGCGGTTAAACCGCAAGGCGGCGAAACAGCGGCTTAGTACTGTCACTGGCGTTATGCCGGTCTTTCTCGGTCATACGTTTTCATTATCCGATCGGGTAAACGAGTACCGATCGATATCAGACCTGAGCTGCCAGCCCTGGCTTTGCCAATAGTCAGCAGCTGTTTCATCGAACGACCGCCTCACAGGGCAGCAGCCGATGGGCCTCGTCGAGTTCCATAGCGTGATGGACACCCCATTCGATCAACGATTCGAGGATGGGCCGCAGGCTTTCACCCAGCGGGGTGAGCAGGTATTCGATCCCCTGACGATCCTGGGCGCTGGGTTGCCGGCTCACCATCCCGTGTTCCTCAAGCGCTCGCAGTTGCTCGATCAACACCTTCTGTGAAACGCCGACGATGCGCTTCTCCAGATCACAGGTGCGTTGCGGTCCGTCCAGCAGCACATGAAGGATGACTCCCTTCCAGCGCCCGGAGAGCACAGCCAGCGTGCGCTCGATCGGCAAGCCCGGCAGTCTATTGATTGTCTTCATTGGGTACCACTGACTAAACGGTGTGTAGATAGGCTCGATTTACGAACAGTACGCTTTCCCTCCGATCAGATCCGACCCGAAGGAAGCCCAATGATAGACCTGTTTGAATCTCAGTTGGTTGGTGGCACCGTACTGCTGAAAAACCGCATCGTCATGGCCCCTATGACGCGCACGCGGACGTCCGAGGGGGACGTCCCCAATGAATTGATGGCCACCTATTACGGGCAGCGAGCCAGTGCCGGCCTGATCGTCGCCGAGGCAACGGACGTTGCTCCGTCCAGCAATGGCTACGCCATGACACCCGGCATCTACACGTCAGCCCAACGGCAGGGCTGGCGTCTGGTCACCGATCAGGTTCACCGCAACGGCGGCACGATATTTCTGCAACTGTGGCACGTCGGCAGGATGGCTCATCCATCGCTCATGCCGAACGGCGAGGCGCCTTGGGGCGTGACCGACGAAAGAGCTGAATCGCAGGTGTTTGCCCACGGCCCGGACGGCAAGTTGGACCATATCCCGGCAGGTAAACCTCGGCGCCTGAGGCCAGAGGAAGTGATGGCGTTGGTCGACACGTTTACCCAGGACTGCATCCACGCTCGGGAGGCCGGGTTTGACGGTGTCGAAATCCATGGTGCCAATGGCTATCTGTTCGAGCAGTTCATGAACTCGGTGCTCAATACGCGCAGCGATTTATATGGAGGCGGCAGCGTGGAAAACCGTACACGGTTCCTGCTGGAAGTCGTTGAAGCGGCGGTGCGTGAATGGGGGCCGGGGCGTGTGGGTGTACGCCTGTCGCCGTTCGGCAAGTTCAACGGTATTCCGGCGGACCCGCTGACCGAGGAAACCTTGCTGTACGTGGCTGAGCGTCTGGGTCGTCTCGGCGTCGCCTATCTGCACTTGGTCTACGAGCTGATGCCTGAGGAAAACATGGAGTTGGCCGAATTCAAAACGAACCACCTCGACCACGCTCTGCTGGCCAAGGTTCGGGCGGCGTTCACTGGCACAATCATCTGGTGTGGCGGATTCACTGATCGCAACAACGCGCAGGCTGCGCTCGATACCGGGTTGGTGGACTTGATTGCCTTCGGCAGACCCTTTATCGCCAACCCGGACCTTGCAGAGCGTCTCAAACACGGCTGGCCGTTAGCCGAAGCGGACCGATCAACGTATTACACCCGACGCGGCGAGGTCGGTTATACGGACTTCCCCGCCTATTCACTCGGGTAATGCTTTACGCAGCCTTAGACTGACTGCGGCGGTGGCAGGCGTTCGGTGGCGGGTTCTGCCAGCGCCTGCGATTTGCCGTCAATTGCCGCGTTGTGCTCCCTGTGCGCACCCCGGGGATCGGGTCCGGCCATTTAAGCTGATATCATTCGGGCGCTGACACACCGAGTGGAAAATCATGAATCGTCAAAAAAAAATCAAGCAGCTATTAAAGGCGCACGCCAAAAAGGCCAGTGCCAAACTGGCACCGGCAAGCAAGTCTAAATACATCAGCAAGGCTGACCGATTGAAGCTCGCGGCTGAATCCAGTCTCGATCCCATCACCTCCTCTGAGAGCGAGTGAGTTGCAGGAAACAGCGGTCTGTCGTGTCCAGCGATTGTTTGCCGGCACGCCGATTCACTGTTCGCGCCGCATCCGTCCCAGGAGCGTCCAATGCCGCCCATCATCACGCGCCTGGTGGCGCTGTTTGTTCTGTGCCTGACGCTTGAAGTGCCAGCCCAGACCGGCACCTGCCCGGCTGGCGAGAAGCAAGTGTGCCTGGACAGTTGCATTTGCCTGCCAGACATGGGGCTGACCGATGACCTCTACCAGATCGCCGCGCCGGCCTTGGCACTGTGGCTGACCCAAGCCCGCGCTGACGCCGCCATCACCGGCCTGCAACCCATTCCACCGCACATCCGGGAGCAACTGCTGCGCTGGTACGACCCCAGCGTCCTCGATGCCGCACGCTACAAAGTCAGCGATAACGGCCAGTTCAACGCCGCCACTGCCATGCTGCAAAACCCCGATGTCGGTGCCGTGACGCTGATCGACATCATCCTCTTCCGGGATGCTGAAACCGCAGAACAGAACATCGTGCTCTGGGCTCACGAACTCAAGCATGTGCAGCAGTTTCAGGAATGGGGGGTAGAAGGATTTGCCCAGCGCTATACACAAGATTTCAATGCGGTGGAGGCGCCGGCTTATGCCATACAGGCTGAGGTCAGGCGGACGTTGCGGGACGGAGCTGTAACTCATCCTTGAACCTGATCTGGAGCGGCGCATGAAAGTTGGTGTGATTTCCGATACCCATGGCTTGCTCCGCGCTGAAGCCCTGGCTGCCTTGGCGGGTTGTGAGCGGATCATTCACGCGGGCGACATTGGCAACGCCGACATTCTCGATCAACTCAACGCTATCGCCCCGCTTTACGTCGTCCGCGGGAATAATGACCTGGACGCCCCATGGGCAGAAAAAATCCCCGACCTTCTTCGTTTCGATCTCGACGGATGGGAAACGCTGCTGGTGCATGACATCGCCGATCTCCCGGCCGCGCTCGACTCAGCCATCAAACTGGTGATTACCGGTCATTCGCACAAGCCAAGGATAGAGTGGCGTGGCGAACAGCTTTACCTCAATCCCGGCAGTGCGGGGCGGCGGCGTTTCAAGTTGCCGGTGACGTTGGCGGTGCTGGATGTATTCGAAATGTCCCTGGAGCCGCGTCTGGTCTCGTTGCTCGAATAATGTCTGGGGTTTTTTCTAACAAAAAACGGCTCGTTGATAAAACGAGCCGTCGTTGTGAAAGGGCTATTTCAGATCGGCCTCAAAGGTGATCCGCATCAATCACCGCCTTGGCGAACGCCTGTGGATCTTCCTGCGGCAGGTTGTGACCGATGCCGCCGCTGATCAGCCGGAACTCGTATTTGCCGGTGAAGCGCTTGGCGTAATCCTCGGGGGCAGGGTGCGGCGCACCGTTGGCATCGCCTTCAAGGGTGATGGTCGGCACGCTGATGGACGGCGCCATGGCCAGTTTCTGTTCGAGCGCCTCGTATTGAGGCTCGCCCTGGACCATGCCCAGGCGCCAGCGGTAGTTGAAGACGGTGATCTCGACGTGGTCGGGGTTTTCCAAGGCCTTGGCGCTGCGGTCAAAAGTGGCGTCGTCGAACGCCCATTTTGGCGAAGCCAGTTGCCAGATCAACTTGGCGAAGTCATGGGTGTTTTTCTCATACCCGGCGCGACCGCGGTCGGTGGCGAAGTAAAACTGATACCACCACTGCAATTCCGCCTTGGGCGGCAGTGGATTCTTGCCGGCCGCCTGATTGCCGATCAGATAGCCGCTGACCGAAACCAGCGCCTTGACCCGTTCCGGCCACAGCGCCGAGACGATGTCGGCGGAGCGCGCGCCCCAGTCGTAGCCACCGAGCACCGCTTGTTTGATCTTCAGGGCATCCATGAAGTCGATGACGTCACTGGCCAACGCGGCCGGTTGGCCGTTGCGAAGGGTTTTATCGGACAGGAAATGTGTATCACCGTAGCCACGCGCATACGGCATCAATACGCGATACCCCTTCGCCGCAAGCAGCGGGGCGACTTCGTCATAACTGTGAATGTCGTAGGGCCAGCCGTGCAGAAGAATCACCACCGGCCCGTCGGCCGGGCCAGTTTCGGCGTAGGCCACGTTCAGCAGTCCAGCCTTGATGTGCTTCAGCGGGCCGAACGGGGAGGGTGTTGAATAAGTGGCTTCTGCCGTGATTGCCGCCTGCTGTGCGGCGGCAGGCGTTTGCGCGTGCGCCACGCCGAGCGCGCCGAACAGGGCAAACGCCAGGATCGACGAGCTGGCCAAGCGGCGGCGGGTATTGCCGATGTTGTTTTGCATTGCCATCTTCATGGTGATGTCTCCGTTGCAAGCCGTTGGCCAGGGGATCTGGCTGAGCCCCTTGAAACCTTGAATGCATTTCAACGCGGTGACGTATCTGGCCTGTGTCGAAACCCAGGCCCGGTGAAAACGGATGTATCAAGAGGATAGTCGTACACACTGTGATACACGCCGGCGCGGTGAAATAGCGGCCATTGGTGCACTCAAAATTCCCGACATTGGCGCTGTGTTGCGATCCGGGCGACGCGTACCCTTTTCCAGATCAACGGGCCGATCTGTGACAGAGGATAAACCGTGGCGACGAACAACCTTTTCAGCGTGAAAATCCCTGACAGCAAAATGGCCCGCGAGGTGACGCAGCTCATTCGCGATACCGAGAGCGAGTTGCTGTTTTCCCACTCCACGCGTGTCTACTTTTGGGGGGCGTTGCTCGGAGAGCGCAAGGGCCAGGCCTTTGATCCGGAGTTACTCTACGTCGCTGCCATGTTCCACGACCTCGGCCTGACCTCGATCTATCGCGAGAGTCAGCTTCGCTTCGAGGTGGACAGTGCGAATGCCGCGCGCGATTTCCTACGAGGCCATCACATCGCCGAAGGCGACATCGAGAAAGTCTGGAACGCCGTCGCGCTCCATACGACGCCGGGCATTCCAGAACACATGCATTCAGAGATTGCCCTGGTGCAGGCCGGCGCGGGAATGGACGTGGCGGGGCGTGGTTTTGAGCTGTTCACGGACGAACAACGCGAAGCGGTGATCGCTGCCTATCCTCGCGATACCGACTTTGCCCATCAGATGATCGACGCGTTTTATCACGGGCTGCAGCATCGGCCCCAGAGTACATTCGGGACTTTCAACGATGATTTCCTGGCTTACAAGGATCCGGGTTTCCAGCGGGTGAATCTTTGCAGCGTTATCCTGAGTTCGCGTTGGGAGCGGTGAGTCATGCTCTCAACGTTTCTGGTGTTTTGCACGGCAGATATGCCTCCGGCGGATCAAAGCTGCGGCGACTAAGCGGGGGGAGTTGTTTCCTGACAGAGCTGCACATCGAGATAATCGCGGTGGATCTCACCCTTTTCATCAGGTGGATATTCCAGAACGAGGCGGCAGTGCTCAGCGTCGTAACGCATACCTTCGACGAAGCAATCGTATTCCATTCCCGGAAATCGCGTTATGAGTGTCGCTATATTTTCCTTCGTCCACTCCAACAGCCGCATATGAAATGAACGCCAGTACATGCCGTATTTTTGAGCCTCTTTCACGGGGTAAAAACCCAGGACGTTGAGGCTGTAACCTAACAGCCTTGAGCTGTCCAGGTCGGGACATTGATGTATCGTGCGCTCCAGCCAACCATGAACTTGCTGCTGGATGTGTTGGCCGATCGTTGTCCTGAGCTCGTGGGAGTTCAGAATACCGCTCCATATGAGCTCATGATGAATGCGACGCGCGACAATTCTCGGTTTTCTTACGCGTGATGCGTCTTCGATCAACGAACAAATCAATTTCACAATGTCTTCGGTAGCGTGTTGCGGAATCGGCAACTTCGCTGACATGCGCTCGTCAAGAACGGTGACCATATCCCTGATGAGGTCACCCAATGCCGTCAAACGTAAGTAAAGATCATCGTGAATCTTTAACTGCGTCAATTGGAGGTCGTCGTTCAATTCGTCGACGATTGACGTGACTCTCATCCGCGCCCCGTGCAGTGCCGCCGCCCGCCTTGGCGCGTTGCTTGCGACATGACTGATGAATGCTTCGAGCACCAGGCGGTAATAGGCCCGCCATTGATCGATGTCCCATGGCGTGCGACGCGAATAGGTGGGGGAAAGGAGTGTGGAGATGCTTTCAACCAGCTTAGGGTCCCCGCACAGTGCGGATGTCACAGTTCGGGTGATACCTTCCGAGCCCGATTCGTAGTAGTCCGTCTCGCTGTAGAGGAACGAGGCCTTATTGTCGATCGCGGCGGTCACGATGTTTTTGGTGAAAATCTCGACACACAGGTGGTACTTCCGTTGCCGGCTCATCTCGCGGAACAGATCGTTAATCAATCCCGGAGCGCCCTCGACCGTAGCTCGGCAGAACTTTGGGCTGCCCATGGCAAGCAGAAGCCGGTCGGCACCGGATAGTTCAGATGGGGAGGTCGTGGCATGTTGGACGATCCTGACGACAGACCTGGACAGTTCATCCGCTACGATCGCCAGCTCCGTTGGCGAGCCACGCATAATGCTGGCCTCGAGAGTTTTGACGAAACGGCTGGCATTCAATCGGTTGAACTTGGCCGGGCGAATGAACGCGGACCACAGCCAGATGAAAATGGTCAGGAGGAAAGCCGCACCCAGCCAGAATTGCCACGACTCGGGAGTAAACAGGGGCCCTGAGGGAACCCAGCCTTGCTTGGCGCGCCAGAGGTCAGTCAACAGGGCCAAGATGCCTACGCTGAAAGTGACGAATAACGACAAGCCTCTCAGAGGCAAGGTTGCAGTGGCGATACGAAACTTGTAACGCACATCGACGGTGGTCCAGACCAACACCATCAGTGCCAGGCCTGCGATGAATTCCGAGAATCCAAAAAACTTGGGCGCAGTGCTATTGAGCTGAAAGCACTGGAAGGTGAACCCTACCAGTGAACACGTTTCCATGGTCATGTGAACGTCCTGTTTCCGCGCCCATGGATCTTTTTGGGCTGGCGTGCGAATGAAAAAAACGGGGGGCGTATCCTATCCCATCGCCGCGGCGTAAGGCGATGGCGGAGACCTTGCTTATCAAGATCCCATCAAGCCCTGCTATTCCAGGTCACCGCACACAGCGCCAGTCCGGCTACATTGAGGGTTACGGGATTGAAGGCATCCCTGAGCATGGAGAAATTGAAAATCGCGACATCCAGCAGCAGGCCGGCCAGCGCCGCCGAGGCGATGATCAACGGCCAGGCAATGCGTGACGCGAGCAATAGCCATAAGGCCAGGGCAATCTCGGCGACTCCGGCGGCATAGGCAAACAACTCCACCTGATGGATGCCATGGGCTTGAATCATGGTCCGCTCGCCTGGACTCAGCCACAGCAGCTTGGGCACCAGACCATGGTAGGCAAACATGAACGCCAGGCTTCCCCGGGCGATCCAGTGGGTGCGTTTCAAGGCGCTCACGTTGGCGCTTTCAAAAATCGACGCTCATGGTCGGGCGTGGGCAACAGGCAGGTGTCGTATTTTCCAAAGAGCCGATATCGATTCAGCGCAATGCGATCGTAGACCCAGTCCCGCAGCGTGCGCGGGCAGGCGCGCAACAGTCTCAATGGACGCCAGGCGCCGGGCAATTGGGCGATGACTTCGAAGACGGCATCCGAACGCACCCAGTAGTGCCGGTCGCGGATCACGGCCATGGTATCGAATTGATCCAGGGGCAAACCTGCCCACGCCAGCAACGCTTGTCCTTCGGGCGATTGCACTGCCGCCAAGCGCACGCGTTGGTCGCGGTCGTGGCGGATCAGGAACCTTGCCCAGCCGTTGCACAGCTTGCAGACGCCGTCGAACAAGACCACGGTTTCGCCTGGCTGGAGTAATGGCGCGGGTGAGGACCGGATTATGGACGCGGGCATAGAGGGGGCCATGGGGGATGGATTGTTCCGGATCATACCCGCGTGCCTGGGCGGAAGTCTTTACGGGAAGCGCCAGCCTCTATCAAGGATGGCCAGTGAAGGGCGGTGTCATCTTGGTGTCACCTAAGGCATGGCAAGATCATCGCAAACCGTCCTGAACACCCAGCGCAACCCCCGCCCACGGGCTGATGAATTTTCCAGGAATCCTCACCATGAAAGGAGACGCCTCTCTGTTTGCGGCCATTGACCTGGGCTCCAACGCGTTTCGCCTGATGATTGGCCAGTCGGTCAGACGCAACCAGCAGATCGTGATCCAGGAAGTCAAAACCCTGCGCGAGCCCGTCCGCTTGGCCGAAGGATTTCAGGGCGGCGCGCTGGATGAGTTGGCGTTGGATAGGGGGTGGCAAGCGCTCGCGCGATTCGGCAAAAAGCTGCGCGGCTTTGAGGCTGGACGGGTGCGGGCCGTGGCGACCAGCGCGGTGCGCGAAGCCGACAATGCGCAACTGTTTTTGACCAGCGCCGAGCGTCATCTGGGTTTTCGAATCGACGTTATCTCCGGGCATGAAGAAGCCCGGCTGGTGTATGCCGGGGTTGCCCACGCGACACCGAGTGCCGCGAGTATGCGGCTCGTGGTGGATATTGGCGGCGGGTCCACCGAGTTGATTCTGGGGCAGGGCGCCCAGCCCCTGCTGACCGAAAGCATTGCCATTGGCAGCAGCACTTTTGGCACGCGGTACTTCCAGGGTGGGCGCATTACGGCTCAGGCCCTGCTGGAAGCCGAGCGTGTCGCCACTGTGCAGTTTGAAAAGGTCGCGCGTCGTTACCGTGCACTGGGTTGGCAGCAGGCCATCGGCTCTTCAGGCACCGCGCGGATGCTCGCCAAAGTCCTCAAGGCCAACGGCTTGAACGACGATGACCAAAGCGGAATCACCTACGGCGGTTTGCTGCGCTTGTCATTGCGCCTGCTTGAAGCGGGGCAGGTCAATTCGCTCAGGTTGGCGAGCTTGCAACCCCATCGGCTGAGTAGTTTGCCGGGCGGTCTGGTGGTCATGCTGGCCGCGTTCAAGGTTTTTGGCATCTCGCAAATGACACCTTCCGAAGCGGGGTTAAGGGTCGGCGTGCTTCATGGGTTGATGGCCAGGCACTGATGGGGTGCTGTCGACTGACTGCAGTCATTATCGGTCAGGGATGCAAGCCGTCAGTCAGCGCTACTCAAGCGCGGGCGAATGCCAACTATCATGAACCGGGCGAAACCATCCTGAAGGAGGCGGTACCCCATGACGAAGGAAACCATCAGTGCAAAGGACGGAGAGGGTGAAGATGCCTCTTCGTTGATAGACGCGAGAATCAAGGAACTGAGTGATTGGCGGGGCGAAACGCTCGCCCGGGTCCGGGCGCTGATCCAACAGGCCGACCCTGACGTGGTCGAAGAATGGAAGTGGCGGATTCCGGTGTGGTCGCATGCGGGCATCATCTGCACTGGCGAGACGTACAAGAACGCCGTGAAGATGACCTTCGCCAAGGGGGCGTCGCTGGAGGATCCTTCGGGGCTTTTCAACGCGAGTCTTGAAGGCAATACGCGACGGGCGATAGACGTGCATGAAGGGGATGAAATTAATGAGAAAGCGTTGAAGGCGTTGATTAACGCTGCCGTCGCGCTCAACACCTCGCGAGCGGCCGCGCGTGCCAAACCGGCGAAGTGAGAGCAAGAACTAATTTCGATCAATGAATCGCACTTCTTGTAGCAGCAGGCTTCGCCAGCTGTAACAGATCGTGTGTCGGCTTAACTGACGTCTAAGCAGTGCTTAGTTAGTGCTCCTGAAATCAATCCGTCACGAATTTATTCATGCGACTTCTTTAGGTTGTTTGTGTTATCGCAAAAATGTATTAAAAACTGTCACTTATTACAGGTGGTTTAATGCGGGCTGCTGACTAGTGTTGTCGATGCAATCATAAAACGGCGGGGCGATACGCCCCTTCGATGTCTTAGCGAAGATAGGTGGACTTAAATGACTGATAATATTGCTCAGTGTATAAAGAATGCAGCGAAAAATATGCCTGTTTACGTCAAGGCTAATATCTATGATGAGAGTGTGGGTGTATACGTGGTTAAAGAGTTTGACGGCACGTTGCTGTCAGTAGAAAAGTCGCAGATTACTATTTCAACTGATGAAAATCCCTTCGGTCGAAGCATTCTTGTCCGGAATATCTTAAAGCTTAAAGGCACCCCTTTTATTCATTCTGGGATGACCATTTTTATAGAACTCCATTCGGGGGAGGTATTTGAGTTGTTTTATGTGAATCCTTCGGATTCCGTTGAAAATTTAAAAGTTAAGATTCAGAGTGAGAAAGGGTTTTATTCATATCAGCAAAGGTTGTTCCACCAAGGTCGGCAATTGGAGGACGGACGCACTTTAGCGGATTATGAGATTGGTGAAAATGCAACTGTACATTTGGAGGTGAGGGGGACGTAAACGGCTGGACCGACTGGGAAGCAATTGGCAAAGTTGTGCTTGCTCCAGGACGTAGAACAAAGTAGGCGGGTTTATTTATGACTTCAGATAAATCCGTCAACACTGTCAATTATCGTTTTTATTGTTTTTGCTGATGTTGTCTAAGTCTCTTAAAAAATCTTTATATAAGCAAGGTTTGCCTTCTCCGTCCTGGTAAATTCCATTTTTTAACTCGATGAGGATGTCAATGGCGTAAATTTTGTCGTCTTCGAGTGTCGAGCCTTCTGGGAATCGGTGCGAGTAGGTGCTGTTTTTCTGGCTGATTATATGGTTTACACCGTTTTCGTCTGAAAGATTGAATGGTCGATATCGACTTTCAGAGTCTCCTAGACTTGCCCGAATACCTCCTATCGATGCGATGGCTGCATCTATAGCAGTAATGGCATTATCTATCTTCGTGGCTGCTGACTCTGGGCTGGCGGCAGTTAATACAATAGTCCCACTTTTGATGTTCATAGAAATTGCGTCAAATTTGGGATTGATTTCGAAGGACTTGTTGTCTGACGTAATAGGCGTCCCGAGGGTCAGGTCTATCTGGCCGTTTTTTTTATCTGTCATGATGGACTCCAGTTATAAGTAGATAATGAGGTCTTGCTGCATTTCTGCCGGAAAATAGACGTACAAGGAAGTTGATAATTCATACGACTAATTCTTTTATTACGTAAAAGAAGATAGAGCTGCATGTGCGAATCGGCAACTGTAACAAATAACAGTTTTTAAGAATTTTTGGCTATAGCTTTCGCGTTAAATACATCGGTAATCAAAGAGCGTGACAAAGGCAGACAAAGGAAGCCATCCGTGCAAAGGACGGAGACGGAGAAAGTGCCTCTTCGCTGATAGACGCGAGAATCAAGGAGTTGAGTGATTGGTGGGGCGCTCCGGTGTCGTCGTATACCGGCATCTCCGCACCGGCGAGACGTACAAGAGCGCCGTGAAGATGACCTTCGCCAAGGGGGCGTCGCTGGAAGATCCTTCGGGGCTTTTCAACGCGAGTCTTGAAGGCAATACGCGACGGGCGATAGACGTGCATGAAGGGGATGAAATTAATGAGAAAGCGTTGAAGGCGTTGATTAACGCTGCCGTCGCGCTCAACACCTCTCGAACAAAAGCCGCCGCCAACCAAGGGGTGGCAAATTGCCTGCTTTAGCTGATACCAATTGGCCATCTCATCCGTTAGAGTGTGCGCCGCCCGAGAGATGGATCCCGGGCACTATCTCATGGAGTTTTTTCAGTGAAGTACGTTAGTAAAGTTGTCGCGGTTGCGCTGTTCGGTCTGGTTCTGGCGGGTTGCACCGGCACGCCGATGAACACCCAGCATTATGAAAGCAGTCAATACACCGTCTTGGGCCACAGTGAAGCAAGCGCCACTGGCCTGCTGCTGTTCGGCGTGATCCCGATCCAGCAGAACAACCGTTTTGTTCGCGCTCAGAATGCGGCGATCAAAGCCAAGGGCGGCGACGCGATGATCAACACCCAGGTGCAGGAAAACTGGTTCTGGGCGTGGGTCCTGACCGGTTACACCACCAAGATCTCCGGTGATGTGGTCAAGCTGAAAAACGTTCAGTAAGCCCAGTACCCGGTCTTGATTGCGGATGCGCAATTGTGGCGAGGGGATAACTCCCCTAGCCACAGGTTTTTGCTCCTCTGAAGATGTTCTTAAGTAATGGCCTTGCGGTTGAACCGGGTTTTCATCAGTGGAAGCTGGAGGTCATTGGCGTTCCGTCACTCTGGCTTGCTGTGCCACCCGATTCCTTCCCGACCACTTCGCCTGATAGAGCTGCTGATCGGCGCGTTTGATCAGCGCGGTGGTATTGCTGTCCGATAACTCGGCCAGGCCGATGCCGATGCTGACCGTGACGTGCCCGACCGTAGCAAAAGTGGCTGCGGCAATCGCGGCGCGAATCTTCTCGGCAACGACCTCGGGGCTCTCGGGTTCCTCGACTTCCGGCAGCAGCACCGCAAACTCCTCGCCACCGTAACGGGCCACGAAGTCAGTGGCGCGGGTATTGTCCTGGATTACCCGGGCGAGTTGGTGCAGCACTTCATCGCCGATCGCGTGGCCGTGGGTGTCATTGATTTGCTTGAAGTGGTCGGCGTCGATGAACAGCAACGCGAAGGGCCGTCCGGTGCGTTGAAACAGCAGGTTGCACTCATCCAGTTTCTCGTCGAATCGGCGCCGGTTGTACACGCCGGTCAGTGCGTCGTGGGTGGCCAGTTTCAACAGATCGGCGTTGGCCTGGGTGAGGGCGGCGGTGCGTTGCGCGACCGTGGCTTCCAGCGACGCATTGGCTTCCTGCAACTCGCGCTCCTTGCCGAGCAAGGACTCCGTCATGCCCTGGAGGGATTGGCCCAGTTGGGCGATTTCTCGCACCGAATGATCCCGGGGGAAGGTCACGCCGGGTTGATGGTGCTGTACCCGGTGGGCCGACTTTGCCAGTTGCTCGATCGGGCGACTGAGGTACAGCGCCAGGTAGTACGCCACCAGACCAAACACGACCGCGGCAATGACCCCCAACACCAGCAATTTGTAAAACAGGATACGTGCGGGTTGAAGCGCGATATCCAGTGGCTGACGGACCGCGATGTACCACGTCAGGTCCGTGCTCGATGGCGTGGGCACCGCGACAACGCTGGTCAGGTAACCGTTGCCCACTGACCAGCCGGCCGTGTCGGAATGATTTTCCCGGGCGACCGGCATGTCCGCCACGCGTTGCCCCATGAGTGATTCCGGGTAGAGCACTTTGCCGTCATGGTCGACGATCAGCGCCTCCACTTCGGGCGTCATGTCCTTGCGCAGCACGGCCGAGTCGACAATCCGCGTCGCCCAGCTCCAATGGGCATGCGCGCCGAGCACACCGATTACCTGGCCCTCGGCATTGCGGATCGGCGCGGCTAAATCGATGAAGCGCAAAGGCTCGCCACTGGCGGTTCCGGGCAGCAGTTTGGCCAGCAGGACCGCCTCATGAGGATCGCCGGTATAGGCACCGCGCAGCCCGGCCTGGAACCAGGGGCGCTCCTTCACCGATTGGTTCACCAGAAGGCCGTTCACCGCTTGCCGTACACGCCCGTTGGCGTCAGCCACGCCCATCCAGGCGTACTCGGCGCGGGACTGTGAACGCAGCTCCATCGACGACAAGATATCCGGATCGTCCAGGTCGCCATGCTTGAAAAACGGCGCTCGACTGAGCAGGGACACTTCGAGCTGACGCTCATGCAGTTGCGCGCCCAACAGCTCGGCCGCCGACCTTGCCGTGCTCAACAACGCATTGCCGCTGGCCTGCTTCATCTGCTCGGTGGCGATGTGGCCCACGTAGAAACCCACACTCACCAGCGTGAGCAACGACAGACCGGCAAACCAGAGTGTCAGGTGGCTTCGCAAACTGGCTTTGATCATGGGCGATACCTGACGGTTTGAAGTCGCAGCATGGTATGCGCAATGGTTGGGTGGGTGCCAGTGGCGGCGCTTTCATGGCCATCGCTCGGTACCCGCATTCGCCAACGCTATGACGTGAAACAAAGTCGGTGGTACAAGTCGGACTGAAGCGCCTTCAGTCGGCACGACCGCGTATTTGCGCTAGGATCCGCGCAGCATCCCGGGCCGGAGACAAACCGAAGACACGAACGTAGTCCCGGCTGAATTGGGTAGCGCTTTCATAGCCGACATCGAACGCGGCGCTGGTGACGCTTTTAGCGTTCGCCACCAACAAAGTCCGCGCCTGGAGCAACCGCACGCGTTTTTGATACTGCAAGGGGCTGAGCGTGGTGACGGCTTTGAAATGGCGGTGGAACGCAGACACGCTCATTGACGCTGTGCGGGCCATGTCCTCCACCCGCAGCGGCTCGGCGAAGGCGCGGCGGATCCACTGGATGGCGAGGCTGACACGGGCCATGGCCGTATCGGGCGCGGCGATTTCGCGGAGCATCCAGCCGTGCGGTCCTTGCAAAACCCGATAGAGAATCTCCCGCTCGTACACCGGGCTCAGCGCCGGGATGTCCGCCGGCCGGTCCATCAATCGCAGCATGCGCACCCAGGCGTCCATCAGCTCGGGTGTGACCGCGGCCACCGAAAAACCGGCCTCCCGTGATTGTTCAGGCGGAGCGGCAGGTTTTGGCAGGTCTGTCAGCAACGGCGCCAGAACGGCAGGGTCCAGTGTCAAGGCGACGGCGAGGTAAGGTTCGCCGGACGTGGCTGGATGCACACTGCCGACCGCAGGCAGTTCAATCGACATCACGAAATAGGTCGCCGGGTCGTACCGCAGGGTGCGATCGCCGACGGTCATCGACTTACTGCCTTGCAGGATCAGGTTGATCATCGGCTCATAGACAGCGGCCAACTGATGCTCGGGAATCGCACCCTGGACCATCGCCACGCGCGGGATGCCCGTCTCTGTACGCCGGTTTTCGGCCCTGGCGGCGAGGGTTCTGAGTTCATGCAGTTGGTTTTCCATGGGGAGACATCTGACCGCAGGGTGACGCACGACGCAAGCGAAAAGCAGAAACAGGCAGGATTGGAGCAGTAACGGCTGCGCTCGCTCGACGGTCTATGGTTACCGTGGTTGCTCATCTGATTGACAGTGGAGCAAGCCATGAGCGTTATCGTCATCACCGGCGGCAGTCGAGGCATCGGTGCCAGCGCCGCAGTGCACTGTGCCCGGCGTGGAATGGGCGTCATCCTGACCTACAAGAGCAACGTGCAGGCGGCCGATTCGGTTGTTCAGCGCATCAAGTCCGAAGGTGGTCATGCCGTCGCCCTCGAACTGGACGTCTGCCATGCCGGGAGCTTTCGCGTGTTCGTCGATGCAGTACGGCAGGCGCTGCAATCGAACTGGCAAACCACCACCCTGGGTGGTCTGGTCAACAATGCCGGCCACGGCCTGTTCAACCCACTTGAGACGGTCACCGAGGCGCAGTTCGACGACCTCATGAACGTTCACCTCAAAGGCCCGTTCTTCCTGACACAGGCCTTGTTGCCGCTGATGGAGGAGGGCGCGAGCATCGTCAACCTGACCAGCGCGACGACACGGGTGGTCACCCCGGGCGTAGCGCCTTATGCCGCTTTCAAGGGCGGGCTGGAAGTACTGACCCGTTACATGGCCAAGGAGTTTGGTGAGCGGCGCATCCGTGCCAATGCCGTCTCGCCTGGCGCCATTCGCACCGAACTGGGCGGTGGCTTGAGCGAAGAATTCGAGACGCTGCTGGCCTCGCAAACGGCGCTCGGTCGCATCGGCGAACCGGACGACGTCGGTCGAGTAATCGCCACGCTAATGTCCGAAGAAAGTGCCTGGGTCAACGCGCAATCCATTGAGGTTTCCGGCGGTTACATCATCTGAATCAGCGAGGCGCATTCCATGCTTGATCATGTTTTTATCTCAGTCAGCGACACCCGACGCTCCGTCAATTTCTACACCTCGGCGCTCACACCGCTCGGCATCACTGACCGGCTGGATTACGACGGCAAGGATGGCCCGCCGGGCCACCCGGACCTCAAGGGGTTCGGCGCGCATGGCCGGGTGTTTTTCTGGCTGCGTGAAGGCGTGGTGGAGGGGCGGGCTGCGCATGTCGGGTTCGTTGCGAACAGCAGGGGCGAGGTCGATGCGGCCTATGCCGCTGCAATGAAAGCAGGCGCCACCGATAACGGCGCTCCCGGCGCACGGTTGCATTACGACCCGAATTATTACGCGGCCAACGTCCTGGACCCGGATGGGTACAGCCTCGAGTTCGTCTATAAAAACTGGCAGCACCCACAATGAGCAGACTTCTGATTTATGGCGCAACCGGGTACACCGGTCGGATGGTCTCGGCACAGGCGAAGGCAGCCGGGCTGGACTTCGAAATCGCCGGACGCGATGCGACAAGATTGGCCGCGCTTGCCCGGCAACTGAACGTGCCCTATCGCACCTTCACGCCCGACGTTCAAACGGCGCAAGCGCTGAGCGGCGTCACCGTCCTGTTGAACTGCGCCGGCCCGTTTGTGCTGACGGCAGAACCGTTGATGCGGGCCTGCCTCGAGGCCGGGGTCGACTATCTCGACATCACTGCCGAAATCAACGTTTACCGGCTGGCGGAGCGGTTGGGCGAGGACGCCGGTGTGATGCTGTTGCCTGGCGTCGGCTGGGACGTTGTCCCCACGGACTGCCTCGCCCTGCACGTTGCCCGTCGCGTCGAACAGCCGCAGTCGCTACGGATCGCGCTGCAGGTCGCAGGCTCCATGTCCCGCGGATCGGCCAATAGCGTTGGCGAGATCATCGGTGCGGGATTGATGGTGCGGGTCGACGGCGTACTCGTTCCTGCGCCGGATGCGCAACCGCGTCACTTCGATTTCGGCGCCGGGCCTGTGCTCTGCGCGCCGCTGTCGTTCGGTGACCTGGTCACCGGCGGGCGCTCGACGGGTATCCCCAACATCGCGATGTTCGTGCACATCAGCGGTGACGCGTTCCCTGATGGCGACTTATCCCGACTTCCCGATGGCCCCAGCGAGCAAGAGCGCCTGTCGCATCGGGCCCGTGCGGTTGCCGAGGTGACGGGGGCAGATGGGCAGGTTGCGCAGTCGATGATCGAGACGATCAACGGCTACTCCTACACACCGTTGGCCGCGGTGGAAGCCGCGCGACGGGTGTTGGCCGGGGAGCGGCGTTCCGGGTTCGAAACGCCGGGTCGTCTGTTCGGTGTGGGGTTTGCCGAGAGCATTGCCGGAACGGTGATCGTTGATCTCTAAGGCTGGCGCTGAAGGCACAGCAAGTGCTCGATCTGCGCCAGCTCCCAGGTGCTGAGCAAACTGACCGGGTCGGTGCCGTAACGTTGCCAGCGGTCGAGTTCACCCTCGCGGCCGTCCGGGCTTTGGCAACGTTGGCAATGCAGCAGGCGATTACCGTCGACACCGAGGCTCAGGCGCCAGCCTTCGATATCGACGTGCACGTGGCCGGGCTCGGGTTGTTCGCCGAGCCGTATCAGAGGCCGGACTTCCAGCGCGGCGTCGCGCAATTGCTGGTAAACCTCGCGGGCGGTCAGGGGTGGCACAAGGTATCTCCGGTGAAATCGCGGGGGTGCACAGAATAGAGCCTGCGCTTGCCGCTGTCAGCGGAGCCTCAAACCTCCTCGACTGCCTGCGGGCGTCGGGCAGGCTGACCCTCTTCCTCGCGAAGCTCGCGGCTCATGTCGTTGCAGCTTTGCGACCAGTCTGTCACCCACTGCGGCATCGGCGGCGATTGTTCCGCCAGGCCCAGTTCCCGGGCGAACTCGCCGGGTGCAACCGTGCCTTTGCCTGCGCGAAACAGACCGCGCATCACCACCACGCCGACCACGCGTCCCTTGCTCACGAAGCGGTGCTCCATAAAGCTCCACTTATCGTCCCAGCCCAGCATCCGGGTGTGAATCTCGAACGCTTCGAACAGCTTCAGCTCACGACGGAATTTGCCCCAGGTATCGCCAACGATCGGCACCGCCTTGTTACGCAGCGCCACCCGGAATGCGCCGCTGCGCAGCACGTAATCCATGCGCCCGATGTCCGCCAGGGTGAAATAGCGGCCATTGGTCACGTGACGGTTGAGGTCGAGGTCGAGTGGCCAGACGCGCAGGCGGATGACGGTGGTGGCCAAGGCATCAACCGGCTTGCGCCACGGACGACGAAACAGCATGAGGAACAGTCGGAACCAGAGATTCATAAGTACGCCGAAGGTTTGAGTGACCGGTGCACTTTAGGCAGGAGGGATCAGGTAAGGTAGGTGCGCAAATGACTTTTTTCATGCGAAAAGCGCAATTGGATCATTTATGCACGTCACGCTTTTACTCGCGGACCAATGTTCCGCCGCCAGCGCCACCCTGGCCCTGGAAGTACTAAGCGCGGCCAACCTGTTCGCAGACACGGTATGTCATGTGGTCTTTGCCCAAGAGCCACGGGGATGGCGATATCCTGCGATCGCAAAACTGGCTGGAGGCACATTTCGATCAACCCCTGCTGATTGATGATGTCGCCCAGCGATTCGGGTTCGGTGTGCGCAACTTCAAAAGGCGCTTCAAGGACGCCACCGGGTACACGCCGATTACCTACCTGCAAACCCTGCGTCTGGAGAAGGCCAAGCAGTTGCTTGAATCCACGCGAATGACGCTGGACAGCATCACTTACGCCGTGGGCTACGAAGATGGCAATTCATTCCGTAGACTTTTCCGCCAACGAGTGGGTTTGCTGCCGGCGGCCTACAGGAAGAAGTTTCAATCGGGTATGAGTTGATTCACACGGGATAAGCCACAGAAGATCTGGAGCAGTACATGAAGAAAGCCGCAGCACTCACCCTGGTCTTGCTACTCACTGCCGGGTTGTTCAGCGCGCAGGCACAAGCAGTCGGCGATGCTGAAGCCGGCGCGACACTGTTCAAACGGATATGCGGTGGCTGCCATCAAGTGGGGGAGTCGGCGCGGGGTTCGTTCGGGCCGCATCTCAATGGCATTTTTGGACGCCCGTCAGGTAGCACGACGGATTATCAATATTCCGACGCCATGAAATCGGCCGGCATCGTCTGGACCCGCGAAACCCTGATCGCGTACCTCGAAGATCCAAAGGAAGTAGTACCCGGTACCCGGATGATTTTCTGGGGGCTCAGCGATCCGGAGAAGATTGAAAACCTGTTGGCGTATCTTCAGACCTTTCAGCCGCAGTAGGGCACCCTGAACTGACGCAGCGCGGCTTTCGATCAAACGCTCGGACCCACCCTCAGCAAGGCGACGTGCGTACCAGGGCGATCTATATGTAGGAAGGCACCTACAAAAACTCAAGAAACCATGATTTTCCACACTCATAATTGAACTGGATAACCGCCGAATGGGGCGGTTTTACTTCGTTAGGATGTGTCAGTTTTTCCCCGGTATTGACTTCGATGTTTCAGGGGTAGACTCTTGGCGTCGCTGGACCCCGTAGCTGAAACCGGAAAGAAATGCTCTTGCCAAATAGACTCAAAGATCATCGTGTATCTCTAGTGCAGAAAAAAACATTCTGGTTTTATGACCGTGAATGTTGTTTTTCATGCGCCATGAATACACCGTATTTGTTAGCTGCGAGCTCTCTGGGATGGGCGTTTCGGTTGACGTTAGTTATGTGTGATAACACGGGTAAGAGGGGTTGGCGGATAGGTCTGCCCTAAATAGTTAGTTCTAATGATCGACGCGTTGCCATTGGATAGTTCGCGGCAGATGGCAGGTTGGATTGATTAGATAATATTCCAAGGACTGCACTTGCATGATGTAAGTGCGAACAATCGATAGAAGTGAGTTTATTCACTTCTGGAGGCAAGGATGCACGACCAAGTTACGTCTGAATTTTCTGTTCATCTGTGTATTCATCAACTATTCGAAGCCCAGGTTGCATGCAGTCCGCAAGCCACGGCGCTGGTCTTTGAGGGTGAGACGCTCAGCTATGGCGAACTCAACGTCAGGGCCAATCGGCTGGCGCATCGGCTGATTGCTTCGGGCGTCAGGCCTGACCAGCGCGTGGCGATCTGTGTCGAGCGCTCCCCGGCGATGGTGGTGGGCCTGATGGCGATCCTCAAGGCGGGCGGCGCCTATGTGCCGCTCGATCCGACCTATCCGGGTGATCGACTGGCTTACATTCTGGCCGATACCGCTCCGGTCCTGGTGCTGGCCGATGCGGCCGGGCGGCAGGCGCTGGGTGAGGCGTTGCAGGCCCATACCGTGCTTGATCCCAATGAAGTCCTGACGGAAGCAGAGGGCAATCTGCAGATTCCCGGCCTCACACCGCACAACCTTGCCTATCTGATCTATACCTCGGGTTCAACCGGACAGCCCAAGGGCGTCATGATCGAACACCGTGGATTGGTCGCGTCGACACTGGCACGGACCACGGTCTATCAGCCGGGAGCCGATGCGGTATTTTTGCTGTTGTCGTCGGTGGCGTTTGACAGCTCCGTGGCAGGTATCTTCGGAACGTTAACCACCGGCGGTGCGTTGTGCCTGCCGGGCAGCAATGCAGTGGTAGATCCACACATCATCAGCAGGCTGTTGATTGAAAACAACGTCACCTCAGTGCTGATGGTGCCGTCTCTGGCAAGGCTGGTTCTGCCGCAAGTCGCCCAGCTCGGCTATGGACAACTGCGTCAGGTGATCGTGGCGGGTGAAACATGCCCGGCGAAGCTGGTCCACGAAGTGACCTCATCGTTCACCCACGTTGAATTATTCAATGAGTATGGCCCGACGGAGGCGACCGTCTGGGCGGCGGTCCATCGCTGCTCCTCTGAAGACGTTGATCCGGTTCCGATAGGCCGTCCGATTGCAAACGCGCGGGTTTATCTTCTGGACGTGCATGGCGTGCCTGTTCCGCTGGGTGCGGTGGGCGAGATGTACATCGGGGGCGCGGGGGTTGCACGAGGATATCTGAACCTCGCCGAACTGACGGCTGAGCGCTTCTTGCTCGATCCATTCGCCGGCAAGCCTGACGCGCGGATGTATAAGACCGGGGATTTGGCGCGCTATCTGCCCAACGCAAACCTGGTGTTCCTGGGCCGCAACGACGATCAGGTCAAGATCCGCGGCTTGCGGATCGAACCGGGTGAAATCGCAGCCAGATTGTCCGGGCATCCCGCCATCCGCGAGGCGGTTGTGGAGGTGCAAGGCGTCGACCCGGACAAGCGACTGGTCGCTTATGTTGTGGCTCAGCCAGAGGCCGGCTTGTCGCTGGCAGGACGACTGCGCGATTACCTGAGTGAATGTTTACCCGACTACATGGTGCCGTCGGCTTTTGTGCTGATCGAACGCTTGCCGCTCACCCCTAATGGCAAGCTGGATCGCAAGGCATTGCCTGCTCCTGAGGGCGAGTCTTTTGTCCATGAGGTGTATGAGGCACCGCAAGGTGAGACCGAGACGATCCTCGCCGCGCTTTGGTCGGAATTGCTCGGGGTTGAACAGGTCGGTCGCCATGACCACTTCTTCGCCCTCGGCGGCCATTCGCTCATGGCTGTCCAGCTGATGCAAAGAGTCAGGCGTTATGGTCTGGAGTGTTCGCTGAGCGACATTTTTGATCATCCGCGATTGGCTCATCTTGCTTCTCGGATCGCACAGTCTCCTGTGCTGAAGCCGCCTGTCGGAGCGATCACGGTGCGCGCGGACGGGTCTGAGCTTCCGGTCTTTTTTGTGCCGTCGGGACTGGCGGATTATTCGTATGCGGTTTCACTGGCGCAACAACTGCGGGTGAGCTGCCCGATCCACGTATTGCCGTGGTCGGCCATTGGTGAGCCGCAACCTCAATCCCTGGAGGATATGGCCGAACGAATGATCCCGCTCATCCAGGCGATCCAGCCGGAAGGACCGTATCGAATCGCGGGCTATTCCTCTGGCGGGATCCTCGCTTATGCCATCGCCCATGCGCTGATGCGCAAAGAAGCGAGCGTCGAGTTTTTAGGGTTTGTTGACGTGCCTGCGCCTCATAAGCTGCTTTATAAGAACCGAGACATAAAGCAGTACTTTATCGAGCATGTTAAGGCGGTGGCCCCGGAGGCGGAGTGTCAAAAATTCGATGGGCTGAATGAGGCTGACGAGTTGGCTGAGCTGATTAAAAAAGCCCAGGATCTGGGCGGCTATGACTCAAATGCCGACCTCTTGCTGGAAACAATCAAATGGCAAGCCATTTATCATTTCTCACAGATTGCCGGTGCCTACACGCCCTCGCCATTGCCGATCAACCTCTACCATTTCTACGCGGCTGAACGTGAGCGTGCTCGTCTGCCGCAGGTGGATATGGTCGGCGGCTGGAGAGAATTATTGCCGGATCTGGCGATTAGTTCGGTTTCTATTCCAGGCACGCATGTGTCCATGATGGAGGACATCAGTCATCGCAAACACTTGGCTGAAGCCTTCAGCCGGGCGCTTTTGTAAGCGGTCGAGCGTAACGCTCATCTGCCTGCAAGCGAGGCAGTTACAACGGTTGCAACAGCCTCGCTTGCTGGTTCACATGTGCCATTGAGTCGCCGATAAACCGCCCGCAACAGTTTGCGGGCGTGCAGCGGGGTACCCATCAGCGAAGCATTATAAAAAGGAGAAATCATGGCAAATCCCTACCGCGAACTGCTCACCACCCCGGGGGTCATGGGGTTGGTGATCGCGAGTTCCATTGCCCGGCTGCCGCAGGCAATGATCGGCATCGGCATCATTACCATGCTGGTGCAGCAGACGGGTCTGTATTGGCTGGCTGGCTCGGTCGCCGGTACCTTTACCCTGGCGAATGCGCTGATCGGCCCGCACGTGTCAAAACTCGTCGATCAGCGGGGGCAGAGTCGGGTGCTGCCCTTAGTGACCACCTTCAGCATTGGCATGTTGCTGGCGCTGATCGTTGCCGTCTCTATGAGGGCGCCGACCCCGCTGTTGTTTATTCTTGCGGCACTGGCGGGCACGATGCCCAGCATGCCCGCGATGATAAGAGCACGCTGGACACAGCTTTTCCGTGGCAAGCCGCAGCTGCACACGGCCTTCTCCCTGGACACGGTGCTGACTGAGCTCGCGTTCATTATCGGTCCACCCCTGGCCATCGGTCTGAGCGTCAGCTTTTTCGCCGAAGCCGGACCTCTTGTGGCGGTCTTGTTGCTGGTCATCGGCGTGAGCGCTTTTCTTCTGCAAAAGCAGACAGAACCGAAGGTCGTCGTGGGCGTCAGGAAAAGCACCGGCTCGACCTTGCTGATTCCCGGCGTTCGCACCATCGTTCTGGCACTCCTGGCGATGGGGGTGATTGGCGGATCAATCGATGTGGCGGTGGTGGCCTTCGCCAACGCACAAGACTGGCCAGCGTCCGCCAGTTTCATCCTCGCAGCCTATGCGCTCGGCTCAATGATCGCGGGCCTGACGTTCGGCGCGTTGAGGGTCTCCTTGGCGATTGAAAAGCAGTTCTTCGTTGGGGTTCTGATCACGGCAGTTACAGCCGTCTTGCCTATTTTCTCGCCAGACGTCTACATCCTTTCCGGGATGCTGTTTGTGGCAGGCATGTCATTCGCACCCACGATGGTCGTCGTCATGAACCTTGGTACGATCATCGTTCCACCGTCCAGGATCACCGAAGGCCTGACGTGGATGACGACGGGCATCAGCATCGGCGTGGCGCTCGGTGGCGTACTCGCGGGTCTGGTCATCGACGCCTATGGCGCACGGGCAGGGTTCGGCGTCGCCATCGGTGCGGGGCTGGTGATGGTGGTGATCGTACTGTTGGGGCTGCGTACACTTCGCGCCACGTCAGCGGTTTGTGCCGAGCCGAGTTTCCAGTAATGAGCACTCTGGACTTCGTCGCCGCATTGATCTGCCGACAAGGGGCAGGGCCCTCTTCGTGGTCCCGCTGGTCGCTCAGCTAGAATGAGCATTCATTCCCCATTGATGGAGAACCAGAATGGTCAGCAAAAACACGATTTGCCTCTGGTACGACGGCGCCGCGCTGGACGCCGCGACGTTCTACGCCAAAACGTTTCCCGACAGCGCGGTGGGCACCATCCTTCGCGCGCCTGGCGACTATCCGGCGGGCAAGCAGGGCGATGTGTTGACGGTCGAATTCACGGTGATGGGCATCCCGTGTCTCGGCCTGAACGGGGGCTCTGGGGTCAAACACAACGAGGCGTTCTCGTTCCAGGTGGCGACTGACGACCAGGCCGAAACGGATCGCTTGTGGAACGCGATTGTCGGAAACGGCGGCCAGGAAAACGTCTGTGGCTGGTGCCAGGACAAGTGGGGACTGTCGTGGCAGATCACGCCCCGCGTCCTGACAAACGCCATCAACCATCCTGATCCAGCGGCGGCCAAGCGAGCGTTCGACGCCATGATGCAGATGGGGAAAATCGACGTCGCGGCGATCGAAGCGGCGGTCAAGGGTTAGACCGCGCGGCGCGGAAAGCCAGTGGTGGTCGCGGGTGCCTTCAAGACCCTTACTGCGTCTGGCTCGCTGCTCCCAGGTTGCTCAACAGCCACTCGACGAAGCTTCGCGCCAGCGGATTGTTCTCGCTGTCACGGTGGGTCAGCAAGGCCCAGTTCGGGCCGCGAATGGTGTCTTCCACCAACGGTTGCAACAGTCCGCTGTCCCTCGCTGGCCGACTCAATAGTTGGCTGACCAACGCGATGCCGAGCCCCGCGCATGCGGCGTCCAGCAGCAGGCCGGGGTCGGAGAAATTCAGCCCCTGATCCTTCTGCCCGACATCAATCCCAGCCTCCACCGCCCAATGACTCCAGTCCATTTCCCGCTCGCCGTGAAGGGTGGTGCGCTGCTCGACGGGCACCGCCAGCAGGTCTGGATGGCAGGCCGGGTAGAGGCGGTCGGCGTGCAGCACTTTGAAGCTGCACTCGGCCTGGGAGCTGATGTCATCGCGCACCGCGAGGTCGATGGTCTGGGTGGTCATGTCCGGGACTTCATCGGTGCTGAAAATCCACAGGTCGACTTCCGGGTGCTGCCGGCGAAAATCCCCCAGTCGAGGCAGTAGCCAATGACGGGCGAATGTCGGCGTGGTGTTGAGCACCAGTTGGTTGGGTTTCTGATACTGCCCTAGGCGACGAATGCCGACCGCCAGTTGCTGCAATAACGCCTGGGTGGTGCTGAGCAGATCGTGACCGGCATCGGTCAGGCTGACGCTGCGTCCACTGCGAAAGAACAACGGCTGCTCAAGGTACGCCTCAAGCGTGCGGATCTGCTGGCTGATGGCCGACTGGGTCAGGTGCAGCTCGTCGGCGGCCTTGTGAAAACTGCCCAGGCGGGCAGCGGCTTCAAAGCCGCGAAGGGTGCTGAGCGGAGGCCAGTGCTTAAGCATATCGATAAGTTCCTCTAATCACTTGTCTACAAAATCCATCGTTTGTTGGCCTTGTTTTACGGCCGTAGCATGCATGCCAAGACCGCGAAGGCAGTTTTCATTGAACACAATGACTTAACTCAAGGGTGCTTGTCATGCAGCAGAACGAACTTCAGAACAGTGGCTGGTGGATGCCGGCAGAGTGGGTGAAGCACGCCGCGACCTGGATGGTCTGGCCGCACAACCAGGCACTTTGGGAGTCGGGCTGGGGCGTCACCTTGCCGTTGGTGCAAGAGGATTTTGCCCGGGTGGCGAACGCCATCGCCCGGTTCGAACCGGTGAAAATGGTCGTCGACCCGACGGCTGTCGCGAGTGCCAAAGCGCTGTGTGGACCCAACATCGAACTCATCCCGTTGGCGGTCAACGACAGTTGGTGTCGGGACTCCGGCCCGAGCTTTGTCTGCCATCCGCAACACGGTCTGGGCGGGGTGAGCTGGCGTTTCAATGCCTGGGGTGGCAAGTCGCTGCATAACCTGGACGAAAGCCTGGGGCGCCGCGCACTCAATCATCTCGGCGTGCCATGTTTCGGCACTCCGCTGAGCAACGAAGGCGGTGCGATTCATGTGGACGGCGAGGGCACGCTGATCACCACCGAATCGGTGTTGCTCAACCCCAATCGCAACCCGGGCATGACCAAGGCCGAGATCGAGGAAATCTTCACGCGGTTATTGGGCGTGAAGAAAACCATCTGGCTGCCGGGTGACCCGGACTACGTGACCGGCGACATGACTGACGGCCACGTCGATGGCGTCTGCGCCTTCGCCCGCCCCGGCGTGTTGCTGGTGGATGCCACCCACGACAAAAATTCGGTGTACGCCGAGGTTGCACGGGAAAACCGTCGTGCGCTGGAACTGGCCACCGATGCCCTCGGGCGCACGTTCGAGCTGATCGAACTCTATGAAGCCACCGACGCCGTGGACACCGAAGCCGAAGTGTTCTGTGCCTCGTACACCAACTTCTACATCGCCAACAACGCGATCATCATGCCGGCCTATGGCATCGACGCCGACCACGCGGCGGCCGAGGTATTGGCCCGGGCGTTCCCGGGACGCGAAGTGGTGCCGGTGCGGATCAATCACCTGGCCCATGGCGGCGGCGGGGTGCATTGCATCACCCAGCAGCAGCCCGCCTGGCCAGTGCAGGGGTGATGCCATGACCCTTTTGACGATTGCCACCACCCAGATGCCGTGCACCTGGGACTTGCCGAAGAACCTCGATCAGGCCGAGCAGTTGGTCCGCGAGGCGGCGGCGAAGGGCGCCCAAGTCATCCTGTTGCAGGAGCTGTTTGCCACGCCGTATTTCTGCATCGAACAAAGCCATAAGCATTTGGCGTTGGCCGAAGAGTATCGATACAGCGGCTTACTCAAGCGCTTTGCTGGGCTGGCCAAGGAGTTGGGGGTGGTGCTGCCGCTGAGCTGGTTCGAGAAGGCCGGCAATGCCTACTTCAATTCCCTGAGTGTGGCCGACGCCGACGGGCGCTTGCTGGGGGTGTATCGCAAGACCCACATCCCAAATGCCATCGGTTATCAGGAGAAGGAGTATTTCAGCCCCGGCGACACCGGTTTCCGTGTCTGGGACACGGCGTTCGGGCGCCTCGGCGTGGGGATCTGCTGGGATCAGTGGTTCCCCGAGACCGCCCGCTGCCTGGCGCTGATGGGCGCCGAAGTCTTGCTGTTTCCCACCGCCATCGGCTCTGAGCCGGGCTGCGAAACCCTGGATTCCCGTGACCATTGGCAGATGACCATGCGCGGCCATGCCGCTGCAAACATCTTGCCGGTGGTGGCGGCCAATCGCGTCGGCCGGGAAGTGGCGACCACCGATCCGGAGTTGCAGATGAGCTTTTACGGTTCGTCGTTCATCTGCAACCACAAAGGCAAGTTGCTCGCCGAAGCCGACCGTGACAGCAGCGGTGTGCTGGTGCGCAGCCTCGACCTGGCCGCCATCCGCGAAGAACGCCTGAGTTGGGGCATCTACCGCGACCGTCGCCCGGACATGTACGGGGCGTTGCTGAGTCAGGACGGTCGTCACCTTCATGCACGCTGGAACACTCAAGGAGTTTGATATGTGCACTCCCTACAAGCTGTTGCTCGGCGCCTTGGGACTGGTAATCGCCTCGTCGTCGCTGCACGCCGAAGAAAAAACCCTGCGGCTCTACAACTGGGCCGATTACTTCGCCGAAGACACCCTCGCCAAATTCACCGCCGAAACCGGGATCAAAGTGATCTACGACGTCATGGATGGCAGCGAAACCCTGGAAGCCAAGATGCTCGCCGGCGGCAGTGGCTATGACCTGATTTTTCCCGGCGACACCGTTGCCGAACGCTTGATGCGCGCCGGCAGTCTGTTGCCGCTGGACCAGTCAAAACTCACCGCCGTGGACGACATCGAACCCGGTTTGCAGAAGCTGCGCAGGCAGTACGAAACGTCGAGCCAGGCCACCGTTCCCTACACCTGGGGCACCATCGGCCTGACCTACAATGACGAACAGGTCAAACAGCGTTCGCCCAGCGCCCCGGTCAACAGCCTGGACATGCTGTTCAAACCGGAACTGGCGGCGAAATTTGCCGATTGCGGCATCTCGATGATCGACTCGCCAGACGAAGTGCTGGCGGTGGTGCTCAACTACCTCGGGCGCGAACCGCGCAGCGCCAAGCCTGAAGACCTGGCCGCAGCGAGTGAGTTGCTGATGAAACTGCGACCGCACATTCGCAAGTTCCAGTCGCAACCCGTGACCGATCTGGTCAACGGCAACCTGTGCCTGTCCCTCGGTTACAGCGGCGACATGACCCAGGCACAACGTACGTCTGACGGCGCCGGCAAGCACACCCGATTCGAGTACCGCATTCCCCGCGAAGGCACGACGGTGTGGATGGACACCATGGCGATCCCGGTCGACGCCAGACACCCGGAGTACGCCTACGCGTTCATCAACTTCGTCATGCGCCCGCAGAACATGGCCGCCATCAGCAACTTCACCGGCTACCCGACTTCCAACGCCAAGGCCCGTCCCAGTGTCGATGCGAGTATGCGCAACAACCCGGACATTTACCTCGATGAGGCGACCTATGCGCGGCTGATTCCGGGCAAGGACATTCCCCAATCCGACATGCGGGCGCGGATGCGCACCTGGACCAAATTCAAGACGGCCACTGCAAAATGAGTGCTTCAGACAAAGATCAACACAGGCCGACACGTCGGGACTTCATCAAGCAGGTGTCGGTCATTGCCGGTCTCGGCGCCGCTGCCTCCCTCGGTTTCAGCGTTGCGCCCGTGCACGCGGCGACACAAGGTCCTTGGCGCATGCCGGATGAGGGCGACCGACACGAACGAGCCTTCATCGCGTTCGGCGCACAGAGCGCCATCTGGGAGGATTTCACGCCCGATGTACAAGCGGCCATTGGCCTGATCGCCCGCACCATCGCGCGCTATGAACCGGTCACCGTGTTCTGCCGCCAGCGCGAGCGGCGTCTGGCCGAACAACAGTGCGGCACGACCAACATCACCTACGTCACCACCGAGCTCGACGACATCTGGATGCGCGATATCGGTGCCAACTTCGTCATCGATGGCGAAGGCGGGCTCGGCGCCGTGGATTTCAACTTCAACGGCTGGGGCAACAAGCAGCAGCATGACAAGGATGCGCAACTGGCCGCGTTGGTGGCTGACACGGCAGATGCCCGTTACCTGCGCAGCGAACTGGTGGGCGAGGGCGGCGGTATCGAAGTGGATGGCCACGGCACGGGGATCATGACCGAAAGCAGCTGGATCAACCGCAACCGCAACCCCGACTGGACCAAAGCCGAGGTCGAGCAGGAACTGAAAGACCGTTTGGGGTTGCGCAAAATAATCTGGCTGCCGGGCATCAAGGGCAAGGACATCACCGACGCCCACGTCGATTTCTATGCGCGTTTCGTCAAGCCGGGCGTGGTGGTCGCCAATCTCGACAACGACCCCGCGTCATACGATCGGGAAGTGACATTGGCGCACCTGGACATTCTCAAAAACGCCACCGATGCCGACGGCCGAAAGCTGCAAGTGCATACCCTGTCGCCACCGCTCAATCCACGCAAAAGCCAGTTCAACCGCGACAACCCGGACTTTGCTGCCGGTTACATCAACTACTTCCTGGTGAATGGCGCGGTCATTGCGCCGGAGTTTGGTGACAAGCCGGCGGATACGAAAGCGTTTGAGCTGTTGTCGCAGCTGTACCCGGACCGGGAGGTGGTGCAGCTGAACATCGACGCCGTCGCGGCGGGTGGCGGGGGGATTCACTGTGTGACCAGTCATCAGCCGGCGGCTTGATATCGACCCAAAGCGTTCGTTAGCAGGGATGCCGGCGCTCAAGCTCTCGTGCAGGATGAAACGTAAGCACGTCATCAATGACTTCCTCGTTACACAAACGTAATCTTGCCGACTCGACAACTAAAACAAGACAAAGAATCAGGAGTCATCGATGCAACCGATCCGTCTCGGTCTGGTGGGTTACGGCAAGATTGCCCAGGACCAACACGTTCCCGCGATCCACGCCAACCCCGCGTTCCAGCTGGTGTCTGTCGCCACGCAAGGGCAGCCCTGCGCCGGGGTCGAGAACTTTCGGTCCCTGGGCGAGCTGCTCGACAAGGGTCCGCAGGTCGATGCGATTGCGTTTTGCACGCCGCCGCAAGGTCGCTTCGCGCTGGTGCAACAAGCGCTGGCCGCTGGCAAGCACGTGCTGGTCGAAAAACCGCCGTGCGCCACGCTGGGTGAAGCGATGGCCTTGGTGAGCCAGGCGCAGGAGCAAGGCGTCAGCGGTTTGTTCGCCTGGCATTCACGCTACGCGCCCGGCATCGAAGCCGCCCGAGCCTGGCTGGCCAACCGCACCCTGCAAAGCGTGCAGATCGACTGGAAGGAAGACGTGCGCAAATGGCACCCCGGTCAGGCCTGGATCTGGCAACCCGGCGGCCTGGGCGTCTTCGACCCGGGTATCAATGCATTGTCGATTGCAACCCATCTGCTGCCGCTGCCGCTGTTTGTCGAGTCTGCCGAGCTGCGAGTCCCCAGCAACTGCCAGTCGCCGATTGCCGCTTCCATCAAAATGTCTGACGCCTGTCACCTCGACGTCCGCGCAGCGTTCGATTTCGATCACGGACATGAGGAACTCTGGAGCATCGAGATTCGCTGCACCGAAGGCACCCTGCGACTGGACAATGGTGGCGCGCTGTTGAGTATCGACGGCGTGCGCCAGGCCGTCTCGGAGGAGGGCGAGTACGCGGCGGTGTATCGACATTTTCAACAGCTGATTGGCGACAAAACCAGTGACCTGGACCTCCAGCCGCTGCGACTGGTTGCCGACAGTTTTTTTGTCGGCAGTCGGGTATCGGTTGAGCCGTTCTACGACTAACGTCCGCTCGGGCAAAGGTTGAGGCAAGCCTCAGCCGGAGGCTCGTGCATTGATATATTGACATATCGGTAAATTTCGATATCTTCGGGTCATGGAATTACTCGAAATATTCAAAGCCCTCTCAAACCGTACACGCCTTGAAATCTTGAAAGGTTTGAAGGATCCGGCCAAGAACTTCCCTCCGCAGGATGAAGGTGACGTTCATACGGTGGGCGTCTGCGTCAGTAGTATTCAAGAAGGCGTCGGCCTGTCGCAGTCGACGGTGTCTGATTATCTGGCAACGCTGCAACGAGTGGGCTTGGTCGAAGTCAGGCGCATCGGTCAGTGGACCTACTACAAGCGCAATGAAGCAACCATCAGGGCTCTTGCCGAGATCATAGGGCAAGAACTGTAGTTTTTTTTACCACAAGATATCGAAAAATCCCGATATCCCTTTTTATCGAAACGAGGATTGACCATGAAAGCGCTCATACTCAAATCATTTGGCGGCCCGGAATCGTTCGAACTTCGCGACGTGCCCAAGCCAGTGCCGCACGCAGGACAGGTCCTGGTCCGGGTACACGCAACCTCCATCAATCCGCTGGATTACCAGGTACGACGTGGCGATTATCCCGACCTGGTACAACTGCCGGCCATTACCGGACACGACGTATCTGGCGTTGTCGAAGCCGTCGGGTCGGGTGTGACGACCTTCGCTCCGGGAGACGAGGTCTGGTACACCCCGCAAATATTTGACGGGCCAGGCAGTTACGCCGAGTACCACGTTGCTGCCGAAAGCATTGTCGGGAAGAAGCCTCCTTCGCTCAGCCATCTTGAGGCGGCAAGCCTGAGCCTGGTCGGCGGAACGGCGTGGGAAGCACTGGTCGTGCGTGCGGCGCTCAGAGTGGGGGAAAGCATCCTGGTCCACGGCGGCGCGGGAGGCGTCGGTCATGTGGCGATCCAGCTGGCAAAAGCCATCGGAGCAAGGGTGTTCACGACCGTGCGCGAAGCAAACGTTGAGTTCGCACGAAGTATGGGGGCCGACGTGATCATCGACTACGAGAAGGAGGATTACGTCGACGCCATCATCCGGGAAACGGGTGGTCGCGGAGTCGATGTCGTGTTCGACACCATCGGCGGCAACACACTGTCGCGTAGCCCCGACGTGCTCGCACAACTTGGCCGCGTGGTCTCGATTGTGGACATTGCCCAGCCACAAAATGTTGTTCAGGCCTGGGGCAAGAACGCGAGTTATCACTTCGTTTTCACAAGACAAAACCGCGGCAAGCTTGATGAGTTGAGCGCATTGATAGCGCGCGGTCAGCTGCGACCGCACGTTGGCGCCGTCTATTCGCTCGCCGACATTGCGCTCGCCCATGCGCTTCTGGAGAGGCCCAACAACGGTCTTCAAGGAAAAATCGCGATTGCCGTAGGGCCGTCGTCCCATCTCGTCAGTGCGTAATGTTGACCGTTGAACTCGCTTTAGGGGAACGCCATGATTTATGAAATCGCTCTGCTACCCGTGCACAAAGAACACATTGAAACGTTCAGGCGTGCATTTGCCGAGGTCGCCCCTTTGCTCTGCCGAGCAAAGGGTTACCGCGGTCACTTGCTCGCGCAAGGGATCGAAACCCCCCAGCTATTCAACCTGATCGTGCGATGGCAATCACTCGAGGATCACACGCCGGGCTTCGAGGCGAGTGAAGACCATCGGCTATTCATGATGGGCTTGGAGGAATATTTTTCGGAAGAACCGACGGTCTATCACCTTGAGGGGGGAGCTTTTGCTACAGGTGAATATGATGATCCGAACAGCGCCGTCGGGATGGGGAATGCTGTTGCCTGAGGCGTTTGTAGCTTTGCCGGATCACCGCTCGGCACTGTTCGCGTAAGCCCTTTACAATTTCAAGCCAGCAGCTCAGTGATCCATCGGGCCTGCCGGGCGATGTCTTGCACCTTCTCCTCGGGCACGGCCTGCCGCGCCCGGGCGAAGTGGGTCAGGGTCTGCTGCTTGTGGCGCAGGATGCGCTGCCACTTGAGCAGGAACGCCGGGCTGCGTGCCTGCATCTGCAGCGGGCCGAAGTACAGCTCCTCGGCGGTGTACAGCACCGGAGCGGCGCGCTCGGCGACGATGATTTCATAGTCGAAACGGTTTTCCCGCAGCAGTTCTTCGCAGAGGATGCGGTAGTCATTTTCCATCAGCCATTGGCGCAACGGCTGTTCGCCGCCGTTGGGTTGCAGGATCAGGCGTTCCTGGCCGCTCAAGTGCGCCTTGCCGCTGTCGAGGATGTCGCGGATCGTCTCTCCACCCATGCCGCAGATGCTGATCGCCGTGATCCCGTCTCCCGGCTCGATGGCCGCCAGGCCATTGGCGAGGCGCACGGTGATTTGCAGGTCTTGGCCGCTCTCGCGCACGGTGCGTTCGGCCGAGTGGAACGGCGTCAATGCCACCTCGCCGGCCACCGCCGATGCGATGGCGCCCCGGCGCATCAACGCCACCGGCAGGTAGCCGTGATCCGAGCCGATATCAGCAAGGCGCGCACCGGCGGGCACATGCGCCGCCACGCGTTCCAGGCGCATGGACAATGTCTGTTCGTTCAACCGCAACCCCTTTTCACCACGAACGTCCGGCACGTTGGCCGAATCGGGGCGCCATTCTGGCGAGCAACGCCGTGCATTTCAAATTCCTGCGACCGGGGCCATGGATCGCGCCGCGCCTTAGCGCTCGAAGCGAACATGAATCCGGGCACTTTCTGCCATCGCTGAGTCAGTTCGGCGGTGCAATCGGCCAACAGCGCCTTACCTCAATTTCACAAAACCCTCAAAGCAACCGTTCAATGGCAGAATCTCCCCCACTTGATCGTTTTGGAGAACACCATGCTTCGTGCGTTTGAACGAAGACTCGACCCTTTTCCTCCTGACGAGGTACCACCGCCACCCGCCGGCCTGGCTCGGTTCCTGTGGGCCTGTACCCGGGGCGCCCGCGGTTACATCCTTGCGCTTGCGCTGCTCAGTGCCTGCGTGTCGATTTACGAAGCCTGGCTGTTTTCCTTCCTCGGTCAGGTCGTGGACCTGCTCTCGACCTGGCAGGCGGGTGGTGAAGCGGCGGCGCAGGAAAGTCGCGTGTTGTGGGGCATGGGCATCGTCATGGTAACCAGCGTCGGGCTGGTGGCGTTGCGCACCATGGTGCAGCACCAGATATTGGCGATTAACTTGCCGTTGCGGCTGCGTTGGGACTTCCATCGCCTGATGCTGCGGCAAAGCCTTTCGTTTTTTTCCGATGAGTTTTCCGGCCGAGTCACTACCAAGGTGATGCAGACGGCGCTGGCGGTGCGCGACGTGCTCTTCACCCTGATCGAGATCGCACCCGGGATCGGGGTGTATTTCATTGCGATCATCGCACTGGCCGGCGGCTTCGCGCTGAAACTGATGCTGCCGTTCGTTGCCTGGGTCGTGTTGTTCGGTCTGGCCATGCTGTACTTCGTTCCCCGTCTGGGGAAAGTCGGGCAGGAACAGGCCAATGCGCGGTCGATGATGACCGGGCGTATCTCGGACGCCTACACCAACATCACGACGGTCAAGCTGTTCTCTCACTCCAATCGTGAAGCGCACTTCGCGCGTGCCGCGATGGAGGATTTCAAGCAAACCGGCTTTCGCCAGATGCGTCTGGTCAGCCAGTTCGAGATCGTCAACCAGGCACTAGTGGTGGCGTTGATCATGGCCGCCGGTGGTTATGCCCTGTGGCTATGGCACCTGGGGGAGGTTGGCGCGGGTGCCGTGGCTGCGATCACCGCGATGGCGTTGCGGATCAATGGCATGTCGCACTGGATCATGTGGCAAATGACCTCGCTGTTCGAGAGCATTGGCACCGTACAGGATGGCATGGCGACACTGACCCTGGGCGCCAAGGTGCAGGATGCACCGGGTGCGGGCGTGCTAGTGACCTCAGGCGGCGCAGTCACCTTCGAGAAGGTGAGCTTCAATTACAATGGCGAGCGCCAAGTGCTCGATGGCCTGAGCCTGAGCATTCGTGCGGGCGAAAAAATCGGCCTGGTTGGCCGCTCTGGCGCTGGTAAATCCACGCTGATCAACCTGCTGCTGCGCTTCTATGACGTCGACAGCGGGGTGATTCGCATCGATGGCCAAAACATCGCACATGTGACGCAAGAAAGCCTGCGCGGCTCCATCGGCATGGTCACGCAGGACACCTCCCTTCTGCACCGTTCTATTCGCGACAACATCGCCTACGGCCGTCCCGATGCGACCGACGCGCAAATTCGCAGCGCCGCGGCCAATGCCCAGGCCGATGGGTTCATTAGCCAACTGAGCGACCGGCAAGGCCGTACCGGCTACGACACCCTTGTGGGTGAGCGCGGCATCAAACTGTCGGGCGGCCAGCGCCAACGCGTCGCAATTGCCCGTGTGATGCTCAAGAACGCCCCGATCCTGCTGCTTGACGAGGCCACCAGCGCGCTGGACTCGGAAGTCGAAGTCGCCATTCAGGAAAGCCTCGATGAAATGATGCAGGGCAAGACCGTGATCGCGATCGCCCATCGTCTGTCCACGATTGCGGCCATGGACCGGCTCATCGTCATGGATGACGGACGCATCATCGAACAGGGCACTCACAGCGAATTGCTTGCGAAGAACGGCGTCTATGCGCGGCTGTGGCAGCATCAAAGCGGCGGGTTCCTGGGAGAAGACAAGGGCGTGTTCGAGGCGATGGATCAGGTGTGAGGGGGAGGGTGCGTGTCCGAGCGAACTGTTGATTTGCAGAGCCCGGACCGAATTCATCCCTCTCTGTGAGTATTCATGCACCGTCACAAGCGGCGATAACAATGAGTGCGAGAAAACAGATCAACTGCAGGCAAAAGAAGGTAAACCGAACCGCCACAACCGTATCGGTTTGCACATGGGATACGTGAACCAGAGACTGACACACACGAGCGATCAGGACGATTATGGACAAGTAGCTCACCGCAGGACCGTCGACTCCAAGGGCTGAGATCACGAACACGATGACGCCAAAGACCGGCAGATTTTCCACACAGTTCGCGTGTGCTCTTATCCCGCGCCGATACCAATCCTCGCCTTCGAGCTGATCGCTTCGGAAAGAAGCAATCGGAACATTCAAGAACAAGATTCTGACCCAGCGATACACCCCGACGGTTGCCATCAACAACAGTAAAGTCCAGGTCGCAAATCCAAGCAGCATCCACATCGGAATTGTCATGGCTGCCATCCTCAATCAGTCATGTTTCAGCACGTCATCCCACTGTCGCGCGACCGACACGCGGTCGGTCGCCCCTGTCGATCAATTGCTCATGATGGGTGCCAGTGCGGTCTGAACCCTGGACAGCTGTTCTGGAGTTGTCATTCGCGTCAGCAGCTGGCCAAAGTGTGGATGCTGCACGCCCGAGATAATGTATTGCCAGCGGTAGGCGCTCAGCACGCAGACTTTGATTTGCGCTGTCTCATCGACACTGAACGATCGTGAAGCATTTCGAATGAAGTAGTCGGCATCGGATGCCGATTGTGCCTGCAGGATTGCGTCGACGGCCGCCACCAGCGCAATCAGATCGTTCACTGCCTGGTCGCGCTGGGCTGCCGAGAGTTTCGCGTGTTCCGCTTCCCACTCCAGTTCATCGAGTACGACGTGGCGGCTTTCATCCTTCCAGTGAAATTTGAAGACGTCCTTGAAGAGTGGGCACAACTCCTCGCGCGGGGCGATGCTCTGCACGTAGTGCGCCTGAACAAACAGCTCGATATGACAGGTCAGTGCCAGCACTGACCAGGTACTGGCCGCCAGTACCGACCGCGCCACATCGTTCGGATCGGCAACTTGGCGATATCCGGCTGGCAATTGCGAACCAATCATTGTCTCCATGCGCCGGAACAGCTCCTGGTGCTTGATCTCGTCGTTGGAAAAGCGCACCAGCGCTTCGAGTGCGAGCTGATCGTCAAATACATGGGCCCGACCTTGATCAAGCATTTTGGCACTGATAAAACGCTCGACCAGGCCAAAAATATACGCATAGGTTCGGCCCTGAATCTGACTGAGCAAGCGCGCCTCGTCCGCGGCGAGAAAGGTCAGGCGGTCGATCCTCGATAGTCCGTCGGGCAAGAATTTGCGCGAGAAGTCGAAGCTGCGCTCCTGTAGCAAGTCCCGGTCGATCTGCCATTCCGCTTTCTTCGATGATCTGACAAGTTGAGCATAACGGGCGGCGTTGCCCGAATCTGAGCGGGGCAGGGTAGCGGCGGTGTTCATAGTGATCTCCGGCTGGTGTGGTCAAGTTGGAATGGGCCAATTTTGGTTAACGCGGGAGTCAATGATCCTCGGTGAAGCGTCTGGGGATCGTCTCGATCACTGAGTCCACGTTGGTGCTAATCTAGGCCTCGCTGTTCAGGCGGAAAATGACCAGTGCGCCTGATTACATGCTCCGGACTCCGGAAAGGAGGGCTGGCAATTGTTGGATGCACTTTCTGATGTCTTGCGTGTGATTCGGCTGTCTGGAGGGGTTTTCCTCGAGGCGGAATTCACCGCGCCCTGGTGCATCAACGGAAGAATCTCGGCAGACGATTGCAAACCGTTCCTGGCGGCACCTCGGCAAATCATTGCGTCGCATTTTGTCGCGGCGGGGCACATGCAATTGCGAATCGACGATGGCGCCACCCTCGACGTGCGGGCAGGCGAACTCATTCTGCTTCCGCGCAATGACGTTCATACGTTTGGCAGTGATCTGAGCATTGCTCCCATGTCGGGGCGCGAAGTTATTCAGCCGCCGGAAGTCGGCGGCATATCACGCATCAAATACGGCGGGGGCGGCGAGGCCACACAGTTACTGTGCGGATTCCTCGGCTCTGAAACGCCATTCAGCCCGTTGCTTTCGTCGCTGCCATCCTTGTTGAAGCTGGATGTCCGCGCGACGGCTTCGGGAGCCTGGATTGAAAGCTCATTCCGTTTCGCTGTCAGTGAGATCGCGGCGGGGCGCGTCGGCTCGACAACGGTTATCGCCAAGCTATCTGAATTGCTGTTCGTCGAAGCCGTCAGCCAGTATGTCGCGAACCTCCCCACTGAACGGCGCGGGTGGCTGGCGGGTTTGCGAGATCCGCATATCGGGCACGCACTGGCGCTGCTCCATGCTCGTCCAACCGAGGGCTGGACGGCAGAAGCCCTGGCGCTTGAAGTGGGCATGTCGCGCTCGGTGTTCGCGGAACGATTCACGGCATTGGTCGGACAGCCGCCGATGCAGTACCTGACACTCTGGCGTATGCACTTAGCGGCTCAACACCTGCGCGAAGGTCGCGGTAATGTGGCGCAAATCGGCTTTGCAGTGGGCTACGAATCCGAAGCTGCGTTCAGTCGTGCATTCAAACGCCAGTTCGGCACATCACCCGGTACCTGGCGCAGACAATCCGCATGAGAAGGTCCGGTGCCTAAGGACACTCCGTTTCTAGCTGTACAGGTGCAAGATCGCTCGGGCTCGGGAAACGGGTTAATCCGGTTGGGACTAATGCTTAGTGCGTATCGTGATTAGCCTCGGTGGAAAGTTCCAGCCCAGCAGCAATACTCCATGTGCTTCGGAACTATTCGAATAGAGCGTGGGGCAACAAGTCATGAATTCAGACGACTGCAACGCGAAAGAATCTCGATTTGCAGCAATCACGCAATGCCTTCGCCAGCCATTACTTCACTTCTTAATTGCAGGTTTTGCGCTCTTTGTGCTGTTTGGAGGTTTACACCGCTCCACCACCAATCAAGACCCCCAACGCATCGACATTACCCCAGACGTTGTTCAGCGCATCGCGATTTCCTGGTTGGCGCGATGGCAGCGTCCCGCATCGGAACAACAGTTGCAGGGCCTGATTGATGAGTATGTGAAGGAGGAAATCCTCTATCGCGAAGCATTGAAACTTGGCCTGGATAAAGACGACACCATCATTCGCCGTCGATTGGCGCAAAAAATGGACTTCCTTGCCGAGGATGTCGCGTCACTTCGCGAACCGGCATCCGGTGTACTGGAGGCTTGGTACAACCAGCATCAGGCCCGATATGCCCCGCCGCCACTCGCGACGTTCCATCATTTGTATTTCGCCTTGGACAAGCGCGGTACGGGTGCGCAGGCCCATGCTCAGAACGCGTTAAGCAGGCTGACTGACAAGAACAGCGGTGAAGGCGATGCGTTCATGTTTAAAAACGCCTACACCGAACAATCCCAGGATCAGGTGGCGCGAGTCTTTGGTTCAAAATTTGCCATTTCATTGTTCACGCAAACGCCGGGTCGCTGGGTGGGGCCTGTGGAGTCTGGTTTTGGCTGGCATCTGGTGTGGATAGATGCGCTGGCCAAACCACCGTCACCGCCCTTCGAAACTGTGGCCCAGCAAGTCAAGTCCGATTGGTTGTCCGAGCAACGGAGCGAATCGAAACGCGCCAGCTTCGATGCGCTGAAAGCACGCTATGAAGTGGTGGTAATGATGCCTGCTTCTGCCGGTGCGATTGCCACCACACAAACGGAGCGGCCGTGATGAGGCGCACGGTCTGGTTGCTGGCGGCACTCTGGCTCATGGGGCTAACGGCCATGGCCCATGAGTCGCGCCCCGCTTACCTGGAACTCAATGAAACGGCCGTCGGGCGCTACGAAGTACTGTGGCGCACGCCTGTGCTTTCAGGCATGCGATTGCCGATTGCGCTTCGGTTTGCCGAAGGTGTGCGCACTGTCGTTGAGCCCGTGGAAAGTGAACTGAACGATTCACTGATCGAGCGTCGAGTCATTGATGCAGGTTCTGCTGGACTGGTCGGGCAACGTATTGAGTTCATCGGTCTGCAAGCGAGCATCACCGATGTGCTGGTGCGTATCTCGCGCCTGGACGGCGGCCTGACGACCAAGCTCGTCCACCCCTCACAACCCTGGATAGAGATTGCTGTCACGCCGGGAGCGTTCTCGGTGGCTGGAGCGTTTCTGGTCCACGGCATCCAACACATCCTGGGCGGTTTTGATCACCTGTTGTTCGTTTTCGGCCTTCTGCTGCTGGTGGGCAATGGCTGGATGCTGGTGAAAACCATCACCGCGTTTACCCTCGCACACTCCATCACCCTGGCGCTCGCTGCGCTGGGGGCGGTGCGGCTTCCCGGCCCACCCGTGGAAGCGACAATTGCGCTGAGCATTGTGTTACTGGCAGTGGAAATCGCCCGCAAGAACCGGGGTGAAGTCAGTTTCACCATTCAATGGCCCTGGGTGGTGGCGTTCTGTTTTGGCTTGTTACATGGCTTTGGATTTGCCGGCGCGCTGGCGGAGATCGGCTTGCCACAGCGCGACCTGCCTTTGGCACTGTTCACCTTTAATGTCGGCGTCGAAATCGGCCAACTGATGTTCGTCGCCGTGGTACTGGGCCTTCGCGCACTGTTGCTGCGTTGTCGACTGCCGCGGCCTGCGCTCGTTTATGCCCGACCGATTGCTTCTTATGGGCTGGGTACGCTGGCTGCCTTCTGGTTTTTCGAAAGAGTTGCGAATTTCTGGACCTGAATCACACCCTCTCGCTGCCGTATTCCCAAGAGGTGGAACATGAACCTCCCTACACACTTCACCGCGTCAACACTGCTCGGTTGCACCGCGCTTACTGTCAGCATGCTGGCATTGGCAGAAGGCAACCCTGATCGCGAGGTTTACTTTGGCCAGACGCACTCGCACACCTCCTGGTCGATTGATGCCTACCTGATCGGCAACCATCAGGTCGATCCCGAGCAGGCCTACCAATATTCACTAGGGGTGCCAATCAAGCACCCGATGGGGTTTGAAGTGCAACTCAAGGGCCGACCGCTGGATTTCCATGGCGTGACCGATCATTCGGAATACGTCGGCGTGATCGCCTTGGCCAACGATCCGAAATCAGACTTCAGCAAGCAGCCTATCGCGCAAAAGCTGATTGCCAAAACCCCGGAAGATTTCAACCGGGTGTTCAAGTGGATCGCCGGCAGTTTGAGCAACCCGATCAAGGAGCTGATTGATCCGAAGGTTGCCGGCAATATCTGGCAGCAGAACATCGCCATCGCCGACAAGTATTACAAGCCTGGCAAATTCACCACGTTTGTCGCGTATGAATGGACCTCGGCCCCCCAGAATCAAAACATGCACCGTAATGTGTTTTTCCGCGACTCAAAGAAGGTGCCGGACCTGCCCTTCACAGCACTCGACTCGGACAAGCCGGAGGACTTGTGGGCCTGGATGGACGATCAACGCAAAAAGGGCAATGAGGTATTGGCGATCTCCCACAATGCCAATCTCAGCAACGGCCTGATGTTTCCGGTGGACGTTGATGACCGTGGCCGCCCCATCGATGCCGCGTGGGCCGAAACGCGGATGCGCAATGAATCCCTCACCGAAATTCACCAGGTCAAGGGCACCTCCGAAACCCATCCCGAGCTATCGCCGACCGACGAGTTTGCCAATTATGAAATCATGAGTTTCCTGCTGGGCGTCGACAACAGCACGTCGAAACTCAATGGCAGTTACATCAGGCAAGCCTGGCAAAACGGCATGGCCTTGCAGGAAGCCCGTGGATACAACCCTTACAAAATGGGCGTGGTCGGCGCCAGCGACTCGCACAACGGAGTCATCCCCTATTCACAGAGTTATAACTTCGGCTCCCACGGGTTTACCGACAGCACCCCGGCAGCGCGCATTTCCGGTAAACAGAACTCGGGCATGGTGGCCCTGCAAACCAGCACCTCCGGTTTGGCTGGCGTGTGGGCTGAGGAAAACACCCGTGAATCAATCTTCGATGCCATGAAGCGTAAAGAAGTCTATGGCACCAGCGGCGTGCGGATCCCCGTGCGTCTGTTTGGTGGCTGGGGCTTCGACAGCAGTGTGTGGGACGATAAAGACTGGGTGCATGCCGCTTATGCCAAGGGCGTTCCCATGGGCAGCGACTTGCCGGCAAAAACCGGTAAACAGGCGCCGTCCTTTGTGGTGTGGGCGGTCAAGGATGCCGACGATGGCAACCTTGACCGCATCCAGATCATCAAGGGCTGGACCAAAAACGGCCAGACCTTCGAGAAGGTCTACGACGTCGCCTGGTCTGGTGATCGCCAACCGGACCAGGCGACCGGAAAAATCCCGCCAGTGGGCTCGACGGTCGACGTGTCCAAGGCGACTTACACCAACACCATTGGTGCCACCGAGCTGAAAAAAGTCTGGGTCGATCCGGACTTCGATCCGGCGCAGCACGCGTTCTACTACGCCCGCGTATTGCAGATTCCGACACCGCGCTGGAGCACCTATGACGCGGCCAAGCTGCAAGTAGCGCCGCCGGCCGGCGTCTCGGCCACCGTCCAGGAACGCGCGTGGACCTCGCCGATCTGGTACACGCCCAATGCCGAGGACAGCAAGCGAGTCGCTGCGGGAAAAACCATTGATCAATTGAAAACCGACGGTGCCAAAGCGCTCACCAACGAGCAGTTGCAAGCATACGTAGTGGGTAAAACCGTCAAGGTGCGTAACGCTGTCACTGGTCAGACGTTCGAGATTGTCTATGGCGCCGACGGCCAACGCCTGATCACCAGCGTCGATGGTAAGCCGCCTGCGCAAGGGGAATACCTGAATATGCTGCATGACGGCCAGTTTGGTGTGCCGGCCAAGTATGAAATCAAGGACGGGCACCTGGTAACAACACTTGGCGGATCGCCCTTCGAGGCCACGGTGTTTGAGCAAAACGGCAAATACATGGCGGCTCGCAGCAACGAGTTCGGTTATGTGAATTATGAGATCGAGGAGGTCAAATAGCGGTAAAACGCTTGGCCAACGTGCAACTGCGCCATCCAGTTGAGGTTGTGTTAGCGCATACGCTCACGAAGTGAGATCACAGCTAGCCATCGCCGTGAACCGGGAAGCTGTTCTTACATTTGTTATTGAATTGATTACATTGCGTATCAACTGAAATACGCATCAGCGGCATTATCACAGGAGAGCACTGCCACTACAGTGGAGAGGACATTTTTCTCGGGTGCCTCCCATGATTCAGAGCATTATGAAAACTGCTTGCCTGACAACGTTTCTTGCCCTGTTTACAACCCTGTCGGTGGTTCAAGCACAACCACTGCCGCTCGGTAAAACCGGTGCTTCGTATAACGAAGAGGTGGAGTGGCGAAGCTTTCCAGCGTTTCCGCAAGAAGTAAAACTCGCCGTATTGGTCGGTGATCCCGCCAAGCCAGGCCCCTACGTTGTGCGAGTCAAAGTGCCGAATGGCACGAAGTTAATGCCCCATACCCATCCTGAAGACCGTATATACACCGTCATGTCCGGTGTGTTTTACATTGGTTTTGGCTCGGTATTTGATCCGGACAAGTTGATCGCTTATGGCCTGGGCAGTGTCGTGGTGCTCCCGGCCAATACTCCGCATTTTCATTGGGCCAGATCGGGGGAATATATTTCTCAGGTGTATGGAACAGGTCCGCTGGGGCTTGAGTACATTGACCGTCGTGACGATCCTCGTCATGCGTCAAAGTGAAAAGGAGAAGGGGGCAGGCTCAGCCCTTGGCCCGGTGACGCAAGCGCGAGTATGAAATCAGCATGCTGGTCAGTTCCTGCGTGACGTGGGTGAAGGGTGACACTCGGCGGCTGATCAAGCACACCTCGCACGACTCCAACGGCTCCTGAATTGATAGGCTGATAAGCGACGAGGAGAACAGCTTCATGCCGGGAAGCAAGCTGGGCTCTATGGTCAGGTAATCCGTTTCGGAAATGATGTGCAGGATTTCCAGCAGCGATTCAGTCGTGATCGCGATCTTCGGCGGGGATAAGCCTTGGGCTTTGAACAGCTCGATCAAATGGTTCTCCGCGCTTCCGACGACTCCCGCCGGCCGGACGCTGATCCACTCGCTATCGGCCAGGTCGTGCACTGAGCGTGCTCCCGCCAGGGGATGCCCCTTGCGTGCAATGACGCTGGTTTTCGAGCTGTAAAGCCGCTCGATGTGCAGGTCGATATCGCAGACGTCGGGACTCAGTGGACCCATCACAAAGTCGAGTCGGCCTGCGCGAATCATCTCGATCAGCATCCTGGTCTTTCCGCTGGCGACGTGCAGCTGCACGTTTGGAAATCGGCGGGTAAAACTGCTGAAGACCGGCATCAGGCACGCGGCCATTGGTTCCGCTGTGACGCCCAAGGCGATCTGGCCTTCGGGCGTTCCATTCCATTGTCGGACGTCTTGTACCGCGCGATCGCAATCCAGAATGATCGAGCGTGCCCGGGTCAGGAAAACCTTGCCGGCCAGGGTCAGGCTGATGCCTTGATTGGAGCGCACCAACAAGGTGACCCCGAGTTCTTTTTCCAGACTTTGAACCGACTCTGTCAGCGTGCTTTGGGCAGCGTCCAGTTCCCGTGCCGCCGAACGAAAGCTGCCCCTGTCGACGACTGAGCAGAAGGCTCGAAGCTGAATCAGCTTCATGAAGCAATGATCCAGTTGTTGCCGTTGTGGCCACAGGAAGCGTGATGGGTATTGCTCGACAGGGTGTGGCTGCTTCCGGTGTTCATGGCTGATCTCCAAATGGCAGGGGGTTGCGGTGGCTTGTTATCGTAATCGATTAGATCGTATGCGATGTATAAATAGTCAACTAATCCCTCAGTGATGTCAAAGCTGACGTTGCGCCTTGGCGACGAGCGGTGGTGGGCGGAAAAGCCGAAGGTGATCGCCTTTTCCGTTCTTCTCGACCCCTTTGGTGCGCCTATAAAATCAATGCCGTCAGATAGTTACGTCGCTTTCGTACTGTTTGACTTTCACTAAATTCTCAAGGAATCACCGATGAGCAACATCGAAAAAGTCCTGGTTACCGGCAAAACCCACACCGCCCTGAGCAGCACTGGAAACACTTCCCGCGGGCACAACGGCAACCTCGACATCGAACTCTCGACGCCCGGAAACGCCCAGCCTGCGCACGTCTTCGCCGCTACTCAACCGCATCCGACCGCCGAACAGTTGTTTGCCGGGGCATGGTCGGCCTGCTACATCGCCGCCGTTGGCCTGGCGGGCAAAGAACTGAAGGTGACGATTCCCGCCGACGTGTCCGTCGAGGTCGAGATCGATCTGGGTCAAACCGGGAACGCTTACTTCCTGCAGGCTCGGTTCAATGTACGGCTGCCAGGTCTGCCCCATGAGGTCGCCCGCGCTGTCGCACATGCTGCGGACCAGATGTGCCCTTACTCGAAGGCAACGCGTGGCAATATCGACGTTTCATTTAATGTGCAGACCTCGTGATTCAACTTTTTACTTTGTTACCCAAACTATAAAAAACACCGATCCGAAGTGTTACAACGCCCGCCATAAATACCTATTTGTCGTTAGGGTCCCATCAATCAAAGAGGGGATCTACGGGTGGCTTCGCGCCTTGGGGGCCGGATATGTCAAAACACATCAAACAACTTTCCCTGACCAGACGTAATTTTTGCGGCGCTGCGGCAGTCACTTGCGCTGTCGCACCGCTAGGGTTACTCGGTTTATCCATCAGGACTGACGCTATGACTAATACTTCAACAAAAACAAATAGTGTTTCCACTGAAATACGCCCCTTTCATTTCAGCGCTAAAGAGGCTGATCTTTCAGAGTTGCGCAGGCGTATAGAAGCAACACGATGGCCGGACAAGGAAACCGTCAATGATTCCTCTCAAGGTGTACAACTGGCGACGATCCAGAAACTGGCCAAACACTGGGCGACCCGTTACGACTGGCGAGTCATCGAATCGAAGATAAACGCAGTTCCAAACTTCGTTACGAATATTGAAGGCCTGGACATCCATTTCATTCATGTCCGCTCAAAACACGAGAATGCGTTGCCGCTGCTGATGGCGCACGGCTGGCCCGGGTCGGTGATCGAGTTGATGAAAGTCATCGGGCCACTCACCGATCCTGTGGCGTATGGCGGCAGTGCCTCCGAAGCGTTCAGCCTGGTGATTCCATCGATGCCGGGTTACGGCTTTTCGGAAAAACCGACCGTGGCTGGCTGGAATCCCGATCGTATCGCCGATGCCTACATCGAGCTGATGAAGCGTCTCGGGTACACTCGGTATGGGGCGCAAGGTGGCGATTGGGGGGCAATCGTTGTCGATCTGATGGCTGTAAAGGCGCCATCTGGCTTGATCGGTATTCATTCGAACATGCCTGGCGTAATCCCCCCCGACCTTGACGCGGCGTTGTTTCGCGGCGACCCGGTACCTAGTGGTCTTTCTGAGGAAGAGAAGCGAGCGGCTGATCAACTCGCCAATACTTACAAGCACATCGGTTACGCAATCATGATGGGGGATCGGCCTCAGTCGCTGACAGGTCTCAATGATTCACCCGTTGGGCTGGCGGCCTTTATGCTTGATCACGATCCGAAGAGCTACGAGATGATTGCGCGCTCCATCGACGGGCACCCGGAAGGTCTCACGCCCGATGACGTCCTCGACAACATCACGTTGTTCTGGCTGACCAAAACGGCCGTTTCCTCGGGGCGTCTCTATTGGGAGAACAAATCGACATTCTTTGCCGTCAAGGGCGTCAACATCCCGGTCGCGGTCAGCGTATTTCCCGATGAGTTGTATGCGGCGCCGAAAAGTTGGTCGGAACAGGCCTATCCCAAACTTGTGCATTACAACGAGCTTGCCAAAGGCGGGCACTTTGCTGCGTGGGAGCAGCCGGAGCTGTTCTCACAGGAAGTCCGGGCCGGGTTCAAGCCGATGAGGTAAGTGACAGGCCCGAAGGCATCGAAGTACTGATCTTGTCATGATCAGGATGGCTCGGTTCGGATCGTTGATCGTCATGCGTGAAAGTGACCCGAACCGCGCGATCAGGGCGCGTTCCCGTTGAACCGGTCGTCGGCCTTCACAGGCGTGATCGACCTGAAAGCGACGACCGTAGCAGCGAGCACTTCCGATACCATCGCATGCGATGTATAGTCTGACCTTCCAGCCCATCCGTCTTCGGCCCCAGAGAACGCTCATGAAACCCACCGAAAAAACAGCCGCCCTCGACCTGAAGCTTGCCGACTTCCTGTGCTTTGCGGTCTATTCCTCTAACCTCGCTTTCGGCAAGGCATACAAGCCAATGCTCGAACGGCTCGGACTTACCTACACGCAATACATCACCCTTGTGGTGCTGTGGGAAGAAGACAACCAGACCGTTGGCAGCCTCGGCGAAAAGCTGTTCCTCGAATCCAACACCCTCACGCCGATCCTGAAGAAACTGGAAGCGATGGGTTACCTGCTGCGCCAACGCGACCCGGAAGACGAGCGCCAGGTCCGCATCAGCCTCACAAGCGAGGGGCGAAAACTGCGTGAGGGCCTCACGGAAGATGGCTTCCCGCAAACCGGTCTTGATCCCGACGAATTTGTGCAAATGCAGAAAGCCATTGTGAAATTACGGGACAACCTCATCCGTACTACGAAAGACAGGGAATAAGCCGTTTCGAATGGCTACTTCACTGCGCCTCCCGGCTTGATGTCACCGCAAAAAATATCGACGTTGCCACTCTCTGGAGCCGTTCGCACGACGATGGAATACCCGCCGGAAAGCAGGTCTTGCAGGGCGATCGGTGCACTTCTTGAGAACGACCAGCCGCGTACAGCTTCGCGCTGGGTGTTGACCTTGTCGTTCATTGCAAAGGCCACTGGCCCGGGTTGCTGGCAGCTGCCTTTATGGATGAAGCTATAGAGACGCAAGGGTAGAGTCGCTCCGCTTGGAGCACCCGTGATGAAGAAACTGAGTCCGGTCTGTTTGTCCCAGCTTGTCAGCGTCACGTTGCCGATCTGCCCGGTGTTCTGTCGGGTGGCGACCAAGGGGACAGACACGCCATGGTCTGTTGAAGTGGCGCAGCCGAAGAGGCTTGCGCTGATCATTAGGGTTGCAAGTGAGTGTCTGAGGTTCATTGCCAACTCCTGCGTAGAAACTGCAATGGGTGATTAGCCGGTATAGCTCATTTATCGCCGTCCGGTGCTGCTTGTGCCAATTCTCCCTGACGCTCAGCCAATCCCTCCAACCCCTCCACGGAAGGCACAAAAAACAACCCCCCGGTCACCGCCGTACTGAAATCCAGCAGCCGGTCATAGTTGCCTTCCGGCCTGCCCACGAACATGTTCTCCAGCATCAGCTCAAGCGGCGCAGGCGACCGTGCATAGCCAATGAAATAAGTACCAAATTCCCCCGCGCCCGGCCGACCAAAAGGCATGTTGTCGCGCAGGATTTTCACTTCTTGCCCGTCCTCGGTGATCGTCGTCAGCGCGCTGTGTGAGTTGGTCGGTTTGACCGCGTCATCCAGTTCGATATCGGACAGTTTCGTTCGCCCGATAACCCGCTCTTGAGCCTCGACGGATAACGCGTTCCAGGCGCTCATGTTGTGCAGGTATTTCTGCACCAGCACATAGCTGCCGCCGCTGAAGGGCGGGTCTTCATCCCCCACAATCGTAAACTCGACCGCCTTGCGCCCGACCGGGTTTTCGGTGCCGTCGACAAAGCCGATGATGCTGCGCATGTCGAAATAGCGAAAACCCTGCACTTCATCGACGACTGAAATCGCATCGCCCAGCGACGAAACCAGTTGCGTTGCCAATTCGAAACACAGGTCCATCCGGTCAGCCCGAATGTGCAGCAAGAGGTCGCCGGGCGTGGCGATGGCTCGGCGCCCGGCCGGGCCAAATTCCCGAAACGGGTGCAGCGAAGCGGGGCGCGGGTTGCCGAACAAGGTGTCCCAGGCGGTGGCGCCAAAACCGCAGACGCACGACAGATTGCCGTCGGGAACGCGCTTGCCGACCGAGCGCACGAGGCCTGCGATGTCTGCACACCAGGCGCGAACTTCACCGGCAGCGTCGGCACCGGGCGCCAATGTCGCCACGATAAAAATCGCGCTGCTGGTGATGAGGCTGTCGACGGATTGAGGTTCGGGTGTCGGGTTTTCCATATCAGCGTTAGTCCTTCATTTGCTCGCATCCAGCACCACGCGATAACGCGCCTTGCCGCTGCGCAGGTGATCGATCGCTTCGTTGACCCGGCTCATGGGAAAGAGCTCGACCTGCGGCAGGATCTGATGACGTGCGCAGAATTCCAGCATGGTTGCCGTGGTACTTGGCGAGCCGACGGGGGAGGCGGACAAGGTCTTTTGTTGAGGAATCAGGTTGAACACATGCACGGGAATCGCGTCGGGCACGATGCCGACAAAGTGCAGGCGACCCTTGCCGCGCAGGGTGGCGAGCATGGCAGTCCAGTCGAGGTTGGCGTTGGCGGTCACTAGCAAGAAATCCAGGGTGGCGGCGATGGCGTTCAACGCGTCAGTGTCGGTCGAGGCGACGACGTTGTGCGCCCCCAGGCGCCGGGCCTCGTCCGTCTTGTTCAGCGACGAGGTAAACGCCGTCACTTCGCAGCCCCAGGCGTTGAGGAAGCGCAGTGCCAGATGACCGAGGCCGCCGATGCCGACCACACCGACCCGGTCAGTGGGTTTGACTCCGAACTCCACCAACGGGTTGAACACCGTCGAACCGGCGCAAAACAGCGGCCCGGCCATCGACGGGTCGAGCTCGCCCGGTATCGCCAGCGCCCAGGCCCAGTGCGAACGCAGCCGGTCAGCGAAGCCTCCGTTGCTGCCGATGATGGTGGGTTTGGCGGTGCTGCACAGATGGTGGGCGCCGCCGATGCATGAGGAGCAATGCATGCAACTGCCCTTGTACCAACCAATGCCCACCCGTTGACCTACTTCAAGGCCGTGGACCTGCGCACCCACTCGCACAATGCTGCCGACCACCTCGTGGCCAGGGATAAAAGGGTAGTGGCTGACGCCCCATTCGTTATCGATCAACGACTGGTCGGAGTGGCAGACGCCGCAGTACTCCACGGCGACTTCCACCTCCTCATCCCCCAATGGGCCGGGGTCATAGCTGTAACGCTCCAGTGGCGCGCCGGCGGCCATTGCGGCCCAGCCGGTGAAAGTCGTGACTTCGGTGCTGTCGCTCATGGGATACCTCCAGATCAGGAGACATGGGGATTTGGCTGCTCAGGGTGTCGCGGCGGAGCAAGGCAAGCGCGGCGACCGCATGAAAGGATAGTCCGGGATCTGGAACCAAGGGCGCGGCCCGACAATCAGTTCTTCCGGGTTGCCATTGCGCCATGATCGCGATCGGCACCCGCAAGCGAGGTGCCAAGCGGCAGCACCTCACTCCGGACGAGGCAACGCAATCAGGCTTTGCTGGCCGCCAGGTAAGCGCCAAGGCGTTGTCCCATTTGCTCGCCCAAGGCTTGCAAGGCACTGAAGGGGCGGACCATCACCTCGAATTCAACGATTTTCCCCTGTTCATTGAACCGGATCATGTCGATGCCCTTTAACTCTTTACCGCTGACTTTGGCGCTGAACTCCAGGACGACGCTCAAGCCGTCGGCGGTCGACAGTTCGCGGTGGTAGGTGAAATCCTCAAACACCTTGACGACCGTGTTGAGAATCATCGATACCACGGGCGCTCCCGGGTAAGGCTTGTGGGCCATGGGCGAGCGGAACACCGCTTGCGGGTCCAACAACTCGGGCAGGGCGCTCAAGTTGCCCTTGAGGATCATGTCGTGCCATTGATGCAAGGACTTTGCGGCGTTGGGATGCAGGTTCAGCTCAGACATTTTCAACTCCTGTATTTTTGTTGTTCTGTGAACGCTTCAGTGTTGCATATGCAGAATTGCACGATGGCTTGCTGCAGAACTTCAATAGTGCCGCGAGGATCGACTGGCGGCTATGCGAATTTATTAAAAGTAGCTCACGAAAAAGCCCGGCTGATCAGGCCGGGCTTTTCGTTGGGTGCATCGGTAAAGCCATTCATTTAT
>NZ_LT607574.1:0-26625 GCF_900095275.1 Pseudomonas sp. UMAB-40 | reverse complement strand
ACCGAGAAAGCGATGCTGAGAAGGATTTGGCGTTTCATGAGGGTGTGCTCCGGGGTGTAGTTGTTGGGTATGGAGCCGATGGTACGCCGCGGATTTTTTATGAGAACTTCATTGAGTTGATGGTGACTATCGATGCGGGCAATGAATACCAAATGCCCGGTTTAGACGCTTCAAGCCTCGCTGATCTTGCTGACGCTGGTGACCTGACCATTCCAGACCATCTCGTAATGCGCTGTTTGAATGATTGATAAAACCGGCTTGGGCGTCATCAGCGCCCAGCAATAACTGCCTTGCATACGCACCGAGTGGTAACGAATCCCTGGACAGCGCGCCTCTTTTACGGACCTGCCCAAGCGCCGCGAGTGCGTGTAGTCGTCAGGGTCATAAACCGGATCAGTCAGCGCAATGGCGGCAGCGTCTTTCATTGCCGCATCCACGAAGGCGCAGGACAACCCCCGAAACACAAACCGCTCATAATTGAGGCTCGGCACATTTGACCAATAAAGACTCTGGTGATGCCGCACCTCGGCCAGCGCCGTGTCCATGGAGTCCGCCAGGTACAACACCCCAAAACTGCCATCGCTGAACCGCGAACCCGACGGGTTGACGTGGGTAAACGGCGCCGTCGCATAAGAGCAGCCAGGGATGCCGAACGGGATTTGATCCCGGGCAATCAACTCAAGATGACCCACTTCATTCTTCAGCCGGGGATTGGTCAGCGCCTGAATCTGATACAGCACCTCAAACTCGTCCGCATCCGCCACGTCATCAAACATCGCAATCGGTGGAAACTTCGAATTGACCAGTCGATAAGCCTGCAGCTGTTCGCCAGCCAGTTCTGCCAGTTCGCTCACCGTCACCATTGCGCACCACGCAGCACGTCAATGCGCTTGAAGGTTTCATACAAGGAAATCATGTCGCCCTGAGCCATGATCTCCAGCGGACTGCGCCCATTGAAAAACTCGTTGTGGTTGGCCATCGACGGAAAGCCGTAGACGTTATCAGGGTTATCGAAGACCAGGCGCAGTGCCGCGTGAATATTGACGACGAAACTGATGCGTTGCATCTGGTCTGAATCCAGCGCCACGGACCACGAAGGATCGCGCTGCCGGGCGCGGGTGTAGGTGCTGCGGGAGATGCGCAGGATGCGACAGGCCTGATCGCTGGTGGCGCTCCACTTTTCGAGGATGCCGACAGCGGCACGCAGGCCTGTTACGCATTGGCTTTTGGTGAACGCTTGTTCCTGTAGGGGGACTGCCATGTTCACAAATCTCCTCTTGAGTCTATGGATTCAAAGATAGGTTTATTGAATCTATAGAGCAAGGCTACCTGACCAATGGACATTGCAGTCGTTATCACTGACTCAATTGAGTGTGCGGTCTGGAGGAGGGGAGAACTGGCTCCTCAAAGCGACTAACTTTCAAGCGGGTATTCCCGCGTTTGTGGGCGGGTTATGGCTATTCAAATTTTTCGGTTTGTAATGAATCGATCTGCGGCCGGGGCCGCTGAAGCGTGAGCGACAAACTGTCTGCCAGGTACCTGGCCTGCTGAGTCGCGGCCTCACGCGCGCGCAGGTCAACGTCTTCCCCCAGGATGGTTTTCTCCACAATCACCGAATGCACATCCGTGATGCCGACAAATTTCAGCCAGGCTTCCACGTAGGGCTTCTGGAAGTCGAAGCGCTCCGCTGGCGTGGTCGACTGCGCCGAAAAATCCAGGCCGCGGGCGTACATCACCACGGCGCGTTTGTTGTGCAGCATGCCTTCCAGGCCGCGCTCCGGGTCAACGCTGAACAGGATGTCCTTCTGCGATACCAAGTCGATGAAGTGCTTGAGTTTGTACGGGATGCTGAAATTCCACAGCGGTACGGACATCACCAATACATCGGCACGGTGCAGGTGCGCAGCCAGTTCTTTCAACGTGTTCCAGGCCTCCTGTTGCGCCGTGGTCAACGGCGTGCCATTGAGTCCGGCGTATTTGGCCTCCATCGCCAGATCATCAAATTCCGGCAGCGCCATGCTCCAGAGGTCGAGGGTGACGATTTCAGTGTCCGGGGTGTTTGCTTGATAACGTGCAATGAAACTGCGAGCGACTTCAAGGGAAGCCGAGCGCTGTTTGCGTGGAGAGCATTGAATATGCAGAAGGGTTGTCATGGCACACCTTGAATGATGAGGGCGGGGCAGGTGAGGAGCATTGCAACATAGTTGTATTTGAAATATAAATCGTAAATTCAAACACGATTAATCACGAATAAAACTATGTTCGATACGTTGCTGCTCAAGACATTTGTCACGGTTGTCGATGAAGACGGCTTCAGCCGTGCCGCCCAGAAGCTGCACCTGACTCAGTCGGCGGTCAGTGGCCACGTGCGGCGATTGGAAGAACAGATTGGAAAGCCGCTGTTGACGCGTACCACCCGTTCCCAGCAACTGACGGCCGATGGCGAGCGCCTGGTCGCTTATGCGCGCACAATCCTCGCGCTGAACCGTGATGCCTGGACAGACCTGACACGCACACCGTTTCACGGGCGGCTGCGGATCGGGGTGTCCGAAGATTTTGTCGAGTCTCGATTGCTGCGCACTGTTCAGGATTTCGCGGCGCAGTACCCCGGGATGGAAATCGAGGTGCAGGTGAACATCCCCGGTTCGTTGCTGGCGCTGATGAAGCAAGGGCAACTGGACGTGGTCATCGGTTCGTTGTGCGAAACCAGCGAAGCGGGGTTGCTGCTGTGGCAAGAGCCGCTGGTGTGGGCGGGGTCGGCGCAACCCGTCATCCGATTACCGACGCCGTTGCCGCTGGCCCTGTTCCCCGCGCCTTGCCCTTATCGCGAAGCCGCGCTGACGAGGCTGGCGCAGGCGGGAATCGCCCAACGCACGGCCATGTTGTGCAGCAGCACCGCCGGGTTGCGGGCGGCGGCACTGGCAGGCTTCGCGGTAGCGCCCATGCCACTCAGTCAGTTGGGGCAGGGACTGACGGTTATCGGGGCTGAACAAGGATTGCCGGCATTGCCGGATGCGCAATGTCGGCTGTTCGCCTCACCTGACGCGGATCAGGCGATGGTGGCAGCGGTCACTCAACTCATTGTGGAGTATTGCTCCACACGCCGGGCTTGATTGGCACAGGCGTAGCGGCATCCATTTGAGTCAGTGATTGCAAGCTGGCAATCTTGGTTGAATGGGCGCCTGTATCTCATAAATGCGGGGAATCTGTATCTATCGAGAATCCCACTGGAGCGGTACGGTCCACAGATCCTCTGTCATTGATGAGCCACCCATGGATCTAACGGATGTTCCCTTTGGTACGACCGATTGGTCGACTGTCGAACCTGTCCAGTACGCTGGACAGACGGGCACCGCCTATTGGCGAACCTGCCAGTTTGGTTCGACGCGTGTGCGGATGGTTGAATACAGTCCTGGTTATCTGGCCGATCATTGGTGCTGGAGAGGGCATATCCTGTTGTGCCTGGAAGGCGAGTTGCACACGGAACTGGAGGATGGTCGCCAGTTCACGCTTACGGCGGGGATGAGCTATCAGGTGGGCAACAACGCTGAGGGGCATCGATCTTTCAGCACCACGGGTGCGAAGTTGTTTATCGTGGATTGACTCTGGTACTGACCACGATCGGCCCATTGCAGAGTCAGGTGCTCATCGACGGACGTTTGTGGCAGCACTGTGCGGCCGTTCTGCCTGTCCAGAGTTTGACTGAACAAAATCAGAGCGTAAAAAAGCCCGGCTTGTCAGGCCGGGCTTCTTGTTGGATGCCGCAGTAAAGCCATTCATTCAGGCAGCGCGGCTTTCGATCAGACGGTCAGAACCACCTTCAGCGACGCGGTTTTCGATCAGACGGTCGGAGCCACCTTCAGCGACGCGGTTTTCGATCAGACGATCCGAACCACCCTCAGCCACACGGCTTTCGATCAAGCGATCCGAGCCGCCTTCAGCGACAACCGGGTGAGCAGAGGTAGCGGCGAAAGCGTTAACTGCAAAAACCGAGAAAGCGATGCTGAGAAGGATTTGGCGTTTCATGATGGTGTGCTCCGGGGTGTAGTTGTTTGGTATGGAGGCGATGGTACGCCCCGGAGTTTTTAAGAGAACTTCATTGAGTTAATGGTGACTATTGATGCGGTCAATGGCTGCCAGAGACCGCCGTCGGCCTGTCACTGATCGGCGACACACAGCTCCCCGGTCGCGCGTATCAATGCCTGACCATGCAGTTGGTCCTTGATCAGACCGGCGCGTGCCTCGCCCAGCCAGTCCGGGCAGTTCGGGTCTTTGCGATAGGGTGCGAACTCAGCGTATTGCTGCAACAGACGGTTTTGCAGTTCATCCAGTTGGGGCCTGATCTGTTTGTTGAGGTCCGGCCGTGGTGTGTCAGGCGCCTTGCCGGCCGCCCGCCAATTAGCGAGCAGCCCGTACTGCACGAGCTTGTTGGCTTCAATCTGTGCGGCGACCAACTCGGCGACCTGTTCCGGGTCCAGTTTGCGTTTAACGGCCATCTTCCTGGCGTTAGCGATAACTTGCGCTTCACGGGCACTGTCCTGGATGGGTTTGCCGCTGTCCCACTTGGTCAGCGCCACCAGATCACCAATGTTCAGGCGCTCGTTCATCGTCACCAGCAGCGGTTGCAAACTCTCGGGCACAGGGGAGGGCGTGCTCGCCTGTGCGCCGCCAGTGAATAAACCGATCAAGGCGCAGGCCAGCAGGTGCGGGATGCGTGGGGAGTGGGGCATAAGCAAAACCTCGTCAGAACTCGGGACTCACACAATCAGGTGTTGTGTATCACATAGGGGCACCAAGCATACAACGCCTGGAGCGCCCGCTGAGTTAGACTGAAACTCGGAACAAACATACTGATTTCAGTCATCACTGTGCAGATTCATGGACAGTAAGGCTGCACCTTCATCATGAAGCGGGTAGACCACAGTGAACCAACTTTTAGCAATGCGTGCTTTTGTACGTGTTGTGGAAACAGGCTCTTTCAGCCGGGCTGCTGACCAACTGGCGCTGCCACGTTCGACGGTCAGCAAGTTGATAACCGACCTCGAAAAGCATCTTGGCATCCAGCTGATGCACCGAACCACCCGCGCGGTCGCCACCACATCGGACGGGCTTGAATACTACAGTCATGCGACGCGTCTGATTACCGAACTGGACTCAGTGGACACCGCCGCGCGTGGTAAAAAGCTCAAGCCTGGCGGACACCTGCGGGTCGATGCGCCGGCCTCATTCGCCAATTGCCTGTTGATACCCGCGTTGCCTGCTTTTCATCGCGAGTATCCCGATATCACCATTGCCTTAGGCATCAGCGACAGGCCCGTGAATATCGTTGGCGAAGGTGTGGATTGCGTGATTCGTGCCGGTGAACTGGATGACATGACGATGATCGGCCGCACGCTTGTCGACCTTCACTACGTCACCTGCGCAGCCCCCGCTTACCTCGAACGCAGAGGGATGCCTGCTTCCCCCAATGATCTCCAGACTAACCATGTTCAGGCAGGCTACTTCTTTGCCGCGACGGGTAAGCCGGAACCCTTGGTTTTCGAGAACGGCACTCATCGACATGAAGTCGGTGACTGCGAATTTTCGACAAATGACGGCAATGGCCTTAAAGAAATGATGCTGGCGGGCCTCGGTATCGGGCAGCACTTCAGGCGCATTGTTCAGCCCTATCTGGACACTGGCGAGTTAGTTGCCGTTTTGGAAGACTGGTCTCGTCCTGCCATGCAGTTTCATGTCCTCTATCCACCCAATCGACATCAAAATGCCCGGCTAAAGGTTTTTATCGATTGGGTGATTCAGACATTCAGAGAAGAGTCGTCCGCTCATTGAAACTCAATGAACAATCGCGGTAACGCGGATTTCAATGCGCATCGTTGGAAGCCCCAGCGCCGCGACTCCGAGTTGTGTCCAGATGGGGGCGTGGTTGGGCATGTACTGGCGATACAGCTTGGCCATCGTCTCGTTGACTATCGGGGGAAAACCTCCGACATGGTAAGAGTTGACGTGGACCACATGCTCCCAACTGGCCCCCGCCGTTGCGAGTGTTCGCTCCAGGTTTTCAAACGCCTGGGCAATCTCGTCTTCGATCCATTCGGGAATCTGCAGTTCGTCATTCCAACCGCCCTGACCAGAAGTCTCTACGCGATCACCCATTTTTACTGCTTGCGAGTAGTGCAACGCATTGAGGAGAGTTTCCCCATAGCCGGGGGTAAGAAAAAACTCGGGTTTGTTCATGGTGTACCTCTTTTCAGTTCGATGGTTGATAGAGGGGCCTATCTGTTGCGGATGCTAATTGACTGAATAAAGGATCAATAGAGGATAAAACTGTCATGACTATCCATGTGTGTGGATAGTTGAGTTGAGTGCTGGCCGCGGTCGAGTTCATGGCCGATTGTGAGCAACGTACACCCTTCGATGCTGCATTGAAGGTCGGTCCGAAACTATCGGCAGCCTGTCTTGAGCGCGGCATGATTGCCCGGGCGATGCCCCATGGCGACATTCTCGGATTTGCACCTCCGTTGATCCTGACCGAGGAAGAAGCCGATCTGATCGTCGACATCACCAAAAGCGCGGTCGATCACGTGGCCAGCGAGATACTGGGTTAGGCCTGATAGATCACCCCCCAAAAAACCGCTCGATCCTTCACCGTTCGGGTGGTTTTTTGTATCGCCAGTTTTGGCCTTGTTAACAAACTGCGAATAGAAGATTGTGACTACATTCTGCCCCGAAACATCCATCAGCTTTGCCACCGGATCTGCCGAGTCTCCGACCGCACCACCATCCAGATGCCGACCCCGGACACTGCCATGCCCGACACCATTTGCCATGACAACGGTTCGTTGAACATGGCCCAGGCCCACAGCATCGTGACGGGTGGGCACAGGTACAAGACGCTGGCCACTCGTGTGGCTGTCGCCCGGCGCAGGCAGACCCAATAAAGCCCGTAGCCGCCTAACGTAGACAATCCCACGGTCCACAGTACGCTCAGCGCAAACCCCATGCTGGGTATCGGCGCCAGGCTACCTTGCGTGCCCTCGATCAGGGCGAATGCAAAACTCGACACGCAGCATTGCAGCCACAGGTTGGGCAGTAGGTCCAGCGATTCAGAGGCATGCAGATGCTTCTGCCAGAGTGTTGCGACGGCGAGCGAAAGGGTGCCGAGCACCGGCAGGCCATACGCCCAGAGGGGCGCGTTACCCCAGGCCAACGCGCCAAGCGTCACCACCACAACGCCAACCAGGCCGATGCCCAGCCCAACCCAGACTTGCCAGGCCAGTTTTTGCCCCAGCACGCCAGCCGCCAGCAAGGCGACGGCCATCGGTAGCAGGTTGGCGAACACCGCAGCAAGACCTGCCGGTACACCCAGGGCGATGCCTTGAATGACGCCGGCCAGATAGCCGGCCATGGCCAGAAGACCGATGCCGGCGTTTTTCAGTAACACGGCAGGGGAGGTTTGCCGTAACTGCCTGGCGACGAAAGGAAACAGGATCAGCGTGACCACGACGCAGCGCCAAAACACCACCAACAAGGCGGGCGCATAATCCATCGAGAATCGCGCGCCGACGAACCCGGAACTCCAGGTCAGAATCAATGCCGCCTCGAGCAGTGGCAGCGGCATCTTCTGGCGCCAGTGGGAGGTGACTTGCGGCTGACAGGAGATCGGTGTGGGCTGGTTCATTGCCACAGGCTATGAAATCGGCCTAATCTAATAAATCAAAATAAAATGCAGCAGTCATTCACGAAGATTAAATCATGACGGCGATACTCGATATCGAGCTGGTACGTACATTTCATGCGGTGGCGCGGATTGGTAAATTCAGTGCGGCGGCCGAGCAGCTGCATAAAAGCCCGGCGGCGGTGAGCGTGCATATCCAGCGGCTTGAAGCGGTGGCCGGCGGCCGCTTGCTGAATCGCGATAATCAATCTGTGTCCCTGACCGCACTGGGCAAGCGTTTGCTCGTGTCGACGACAGAACTGCTGAGCACCCATGACCGGGTGCTGGCCGACCTGCATGGGAACCATCTGGCAGGGCGCATTACCCTGGGTGTACCCGACGAATACGCCGCCCATGTCATCCGCGACATCTTGCCGACCTTCACCGCCGCCTGGCCCAACGTGGTGCTGGAGCTGAAGACAGCCCCCAGTGACTCGCTGCGTGACCAGGTCCAGCGTGGAAAGCTTCAGGCCGCGGTGATTGCCCAAGCCAAGGGGCAACTGACTGCGCAGGCGCAATTTCTCGTCGCCACCACGCCGGTCTGGGTGGGACCTGCGAACAAGTCTCTGGCCTTGATGGATCCGCTGCCGCTGGCCGTGCATGCGGCGCAATGCCCTTATCGGCAAGCCATGGTGGCGTCACTCAAACAAAGCGGCCGACGGTTGCGCGTGGTGCTGGACAGTCCGTCCAACCAGGCCGTCAGCGCCTGCGTGGAGGTCGGGTTGGCGATCAGTCTGATAGACCGCGCACGGGTGACGGAAAACATGCAGATTCTCGACGGTTTGCCCGCCATACCAGAGCATGAGGTCGTATTTATCCGATCGCCGTCGTCAGATGCGGATGAAGCGGTGGATTTGCTCTCCCAAGCCATGCAGCAGCACTTTCGGCTCTAGTCGGTGAGCACGCGAAACCGGCTGGATCAATCAGGTCCTGCTCAATGGCATAGTGAGCAAAGCTGCACTACCGTGTAGGTGTAAGCCCTCGTGCCGCAGTCCTATTCTGGTTGAGAGGTGGGTTTCATGAACAACATCATCTACATCGTCGGGTTAGTGGTGGTCGTCGTGGTGATCCTGTCGTTCCTCGGCTTTGCATAGGTTTCAATGCCTGCACTCCGCCAACACCACCTGGCAGGTGTTCGGCGTGCCACCGGATCGACCGGCATAGCGGATGCAATTATCCAGGGATTTTTTGCGCGCCATGCTCAAGGTGGTGCCCCAGGCCAGACCGCCCTCACCGGCGGTGGGGAGCGCTTTGGCATAGCAGGCCGAGCCGACACTTGCGGCCGAATAACGAGCTGTAGCGGCTTTACCTGCGCATCCTGCGATCAGTGCCAGGCTGATGGCGAGCAGGGAGGGTATGACCCATGACGAGCATGGGCGCGCTGTTTCAACGATCATCCCGTTTCCCCTGTATCAAGAGGCTGGAGGCGTGTTTTTGCGGTCGTGCTCCATTCAGATTAGACCGTGTTGGGCCTGGCCTCGTATCGGCAGCGAGTTTCAGGGAATAACCCGGGATCGCTCGTTAACGCCGCAGCTTTTGCTAGATTTCGGCCTCACTCCAGACCCCGCTGAGCGGGCCGCCCGGCAAACCCTCATTGGCGCGCGCGAGCGGGAAAAGCACCGATACAAATCCGGCATCACGCACTAACCGCACGCCGGTATCCAGCGCCTTGCGCCCGACATCGTCGATTGCTCGGAATAATCATCCGAAACGCCTAGTTGGTCAGTGAAACGGCTATATCAAACGCGTTAATGGGCACGTAGATCAACGTTATTATCGAATACGCTTTTCGCGATTTGGCACTGAATGCGCAGACAGGAAGAATAATCATCAGGACATCCAGGGCGCCCCAAAGCGCTACCGGCGATACTTGAAAGAAAATGATATTCACGAAGAGCCCGAGCACAAGAAAAGTCGACAGGGATAGAAGTGCGTAGCGGCCATCCTGTTCGAAGTAAATGCGAAGCCCGTTTTGCTCGTCCTCACTTCGACTGGGAAGCAATAACGCGGAAGAGACGAAAAGCGAAAGCGCCAACAGAACGAGCAGTAGAAATTCCGCAAACGAAAAGGTCACTTTTATCGAAGGCAGTTGGTTGACGGCCCACCAGAACTCCAGCTGTGTCGTAAAAAGCATGATGGCCCAGACCAGCGCGACCCAATCAGGCGCAGCGGCGCGGCGGATGCGGAACACCGTCAACACACCCAGAAGAAGGCGAGTGACGGAGAGCCCCAATATCATCGAGAGTACCGTGGCAACGATTGGGAAGTTGCTCATAAAACCTCCTGTAACTTACGGTACCGACACGCAGGATCGATCACTCTATTGCGAGCCCACGTAACAACAGAGAAGTGTTGGCAAGCGTAGACCATTGAGCGCCAGGAAAACCAAAGCCGGTCGCATCCTTTCAGAAGGAAACGTCAGGCCAAACGGACAGTCCTGGGGGGAGAAGGCAACTACCGACTGTGCGCCAACGCCGCCAATTGCTCGGTATCCACGCGAACAAAAACGGAGTCGCCAACCGCCGTGAGCACGTCCCCGGCATAGACCTCGCAGATCACACGGGTTTTGCGCCCGACATCGCCTTCCACTTTTGCACGCAGGGTCAGCGGTACACCCATCGGGGTCGGCTTGATGAACTTGATGCCCAGGTTGCCGGTGACGCAATTGATTCGGGGCAGGCTGGCAATTTCGCGGTTTTCCGCACGGTAGTGATAAGCCATCGCCGTCCAATTGGAATGACAGTCCACCAGCATCGCGAGCAACCCGCCGTACACCAAGTCCGGCCAGCCGCAATACATGGGATCAGGCAAGTGCTCGGCGATCACATGCACGCCGTCCTCGTCCCAGAAACTCTTGATGTGAAGGCCGTGCGGATTGCTGCTGCCGCAGCCATAACAAACGCCTTCAGGTGCGGCGGTGTCTTGCAGGGAGGTGTCGAGACTGGACATAACGGGGGTTCCTCAAACTGTGGACCAAAACTGCCGGATTTTAACGCTGCAATCGGAGCGCGGTCACTTGGGAAATCCGTCAGCGTTCCCTGACAACCGCCGTGCTGTTACGCAAGGTCAACTTGAACGGCAACACCACATGCCGTTGTGTGATCGGTTTCTTCTCGATCAGCGCGATCAACATCTCGACGGCTTTCTGACCGAACGTTTCGGCAGGTTGCGAGATGGTTGTCAGCGGTGGATCGCAGTACGCCGCGAACGGGATGTCATCGAAGCCCACCAATGAAATGTCCTCCGGGACGCGCAAGCCCTGTTGTTTGATGCGTTTCAACGCACCGATGGCCATTTCATCGTTTTCGCAAAACAACGCCGTGGGACGGTCAGGCAATTTCAGCATCACGGCGGCGCCGTCATGACCGGCCTTCAGACTGAAATCGCCGTGGCAGATCAGCGCGGCATCCGACGTGATACCGGCCTGTTGCAAGGCGTCCTGATAACCGGCCACGCGATCGCGGGTCAACGGGCTGCTTTTCGGGCCTTTGATCAGGCCGATCCGGCGGTGTCCCAACTCGATCAAATGTTCGGTCATGGCCTTGGCAGCCGCGCGGTTGTCGAGGCTGATGGTGGGATGACGACCGCCCTGAATCACTTCGCAGGCATTGACGATCGGCGGTAAGTCGGCGCTGGGGGAGGGCGCTTCAAAAGGGTCATAGGCGCGCAACTGAATGACGCCATCAGCCTGATGGGCGTAGACCAATTCGGCAAATTCCCGTTCCACTTCCTCGCGGCCCTGGGTGTCGCACAGCAACAGCCGATACCCGGCGAGCTGGGCGGCCTGTTGCGCGCCGCTGATCACCTTGGCGAAAAAAGTGTTGGCGATGGTCGGCACCAGAATCACCAGGTTGCCGGTTCTGCGCGAGCGAAATTGCACCGCCATCTGGTTCGGTCGATAACCGGCTTTTTCCACGGCGGCGTTGACCTTGTCGCGCGTGTCGGGGAGTACCCGCTCAGGCGACTTCAGCGTCCTGGACACCGTGGCGACGGAGACGCCGGCCAGCCTGGCTACTTCGCGGATATTGGACAAGACCACCTCGTTATCGAACTGTGCAGCGGCGAGCTTAGCGCAGGTCAGCGCCACCCCGAAATGTTCCTGGCGATTCATTTCGGGTTTGACACCTCATAAAACAGGGCCTAAATTTCCGTCACGATGTAACCGGTTACATCGGCTTTCGGATGCATTCCTGTAAAGCCGCCGGAAACCGCCTCAAACAGAGAAGCGTTGCGATGAGTGTTGCCGTGCAAAAAATAAGAATGGGCTTTGTTGGTGGTGGGGAGGGCGCTTTCATCGGTCAAGCCCACCGTCAGGCCGCCGGGCTCGATGGCCGTTTTGAGTTGGTGTGTGGCGCGTTCAGTCGCGACGCCCGCAACAATCAGGACACCGGCGCCGCGCTGGGATTGTGCGCTTCCCGTTGCTACAGCGACTGGCGGCAGATGCTGGAGGCCGAGCGTGCACTGCCGGCCGATCAGCGTATGGAGCTGCTGATCATTGTCACCCCCAATCACCTGCACGCGCCGATTGCCAGCCAGGCGCTGAGTGCGGGGTTTCATGTGTTCAGTGAGAAACCGGCGGCGTTGAATCTGGCCGAGTTGCTGCCGCTCAAGGCTGTGCTTGAACGCAGCGATCGCCTCTATGGCCTGGCCCATACGTACCTGGGCAATCCGATGGTCTGGCAGGCGCGGCAGATGGTTCGCGACGGCGTGATCGGCACCGTGCGCAAGGTGATTGTCGAGTACCCCCAGGGCTGGCTGAGCGAGGATGTGGCGGGGCAGGGCAACAAGCAGGCCGGCTGGCGCGACCAGCCTGAGCAGTCCGGGTTGGGCGGCTGCATCGGCGATATCGGTACCCATGCCTTTTCATTGGCCGAATTCGTGGCGGACCAGTCCATCCAGCACCTGTGCGCGATGTTGAATACCCACGTTGCCAGCCGGCAACTGGACGACGACGCCGCGATGCTGTTCAAGATGGCCGACGGCGCGAGTGGTGTGTTGATTGCCAGCCAGGTCTGCGCGGGTGAAGAAAACCCGTTAAAGATCCGCATCTACGGTGACAAGGGCGGCCTGGAATGGCGTCAGGAAGAACCGTCGAGCCTGATCCATCGGTCCCTTGACCAACCGATGCGCGTGCTGCGTTCCGGTGTCGGCCAACCCTGGTTGTGCGACGCCGCGACCCGGCGCATGCGTCTGCCGGCCGGGCATCCCGAAGGCTATCTGGAAGCCATGGCCAACCTCTATGGCGATTTCGCCACGGCGATTCGCAGCAACGTCGATGGCAACGCGGCCCCGGGCGTGCCCGGCATCGACGTCGGACTGCGCGGCATGGCCTTCATCGAAACCGTGATTGCCAGTCATCGTGGCGACACGAAATGGACCGAACTGGTCTGCCCTCAATGAACCCGGAGCACTCGCCCGTGAACCCTACTTCTCAAGCAGGCCTGCGCGGCCCGGGGATCTTCCTCGCGCAGTTCATGTCCGCCGAAGCGCCCTTCGACACCCTGGCCAATATTGCCGAGTGGGCGGCGTCCCAAGGCTACAAGGCGATCCAGTTGCCAACCCTGGGCACGCAATACATCGACCTGGCCCGCGCCGCCGAAAGCCAGGAATACTGCGACGAATTGAAGGCTGTCTGCGCTAAAGCGGGCGTCGAGATCAGCGAGTTGTCGACGCACCTGCAAGGTCAACTGGTGGCGGTGCATCCGGCGTTCGACGCCCTGTTCGATGACTTTGCCCCTACGCACCTGCGCGGCCAGCCGCAGGCGCGCACCGAATGGGCCATCGAGCAGTTGAAGCTCGCAGCCCGGGCCAGCCAGCGTCTGGGGTTGAAGGCTCACGCCACCTTTTCCGGTGCGCTGCTGTGGCCGTATGTCTACCCCTGGCCGCAACGCCCAAGCGGGTTGGTCGAACAGGGCTTTGCCGAACTGGCGAAACGCTGGTTGCCGATTCTTGATTGCTTCGAGGAGGCCGGTGTCGACCTGTGCTACGAAATCCACCCCGGTGAAGACCTGCACGACGGCGCCTCGTTCGAGCGTTTTCTCGAGGCGGTAGATCACCATCCACGCGCCGCGATTTTGTATGACCCCAGCCATCTGCTGCTCCAGCAAATGGACTACCTGGGTTTCATCGATCGCTACCACGCGCGCATCCGCATGTTCCACGTCAAAGACGCCGAGTTCCGGCCCGATGCACGCTCGGGCGTCTACGGCGGTTACCAGGGCTGGGTCGAGCGGCCGGGGCGTTTCCGTTCCCTGGGCGATGGCCAGATCGACTTCAAATCGATCTTCAGCAAACTGACCCAATACGACTTCAGCGGTTGGGCCGTGCTTGAGTGGGAGTGTTGCCTCAAGGACTCCGCCCAGGGTGCCGCAGAAGGGGCGGCGTTCATCGCGCAGCACATGATCACCAAGACGCAGAAGGCCTTCGACGATTTCGCCAGCGTGCAATCCGACGAAGGTTTCAATCGACGATTGCTGGGGTTGCCCGAGGCCTGATCACGACGTTTTTCGTTCCTCTCTCCAACAACAAAAACAATAAGACGGTGACTGTTATGTCCACGATGACCGCGCGCCTGAGCGCCATGATGTTCCTGCAATTCTTTATCTGGGGCGGATGGTTCGTCACCCTCGGTACGTTCCTCGCCAGTAACCTGGGCGCCAGCGGCGGGCAGATCGGCATGGCGTTCTCGACCCAGTCCTGGGGCGCGATCATCGCGCCCTTTGTGATCGGCTTGATCGCCGACCGTTTCTTCAACGCCGAGCGCATCCTCGCGGTGCTGCACCTGGTGGGCGCCGTGTTGCTGTATCAGCTGTATCGAGCGCCGGACTTCAGTACGTTTTACCCGTATGTGCTGGCGTACATGATGGTGTACATGCCGACCCTGGCATTGGTGAATTCAGTGGCGTTCCGGCAGATGAGCGACCCGGCACTTGAGTTCTCCCGCATCCGCGTGTGGGGCACCCTCGGCTGGATCGCGGCCGGTGTGGTGATCAGCTTTGTGTTTGCCTGGGATTCCCAGGCCCTGATTTCGTCAGGCGGGCTGCGCAACACCTTTCTGATGTCGGCGATTGCCTCTCTGGTGCTCGGCCTCTACAGCTTCACCTTGCCGCGCACCGCGCCACGGAAGCCTGAGGTGGGCCGCAGCGGCCTCAAGCAAATGCTCGGGCTGGACGCATTGAGTTTGCTGAAGGACCGCAGTTACCTGGTGTTCTTCATCGCCTCCATTCTGATCTGCATTCCGCTGGCGTTTTATTACCAGAATGCCAATCCGTTTCTGGCGGAGATTGGCGTGACCAACCCGACGGCGAAAATGGCCATCGGGCAGGTTTCCGAAGTGCTGTTCATGCTGCTTCTGCCGCTGTTCATTCAGCGCTTCGGGATCAAGATTGCGCTCTTGGTGGGGATGTTGGCGTGGGCCTTGCGGTATTTGCTGTTCGCCTACGGTAATAATGGCGACCTGGCGTTCATGCTGTTTACTGGCATTGCCTTACACGGTATCTGCTACGACTTCTTCTTCGTGTCCGGCCAGATTTACACCGACGCCAAGGCACCGGAGCGTTTCAGAAGCTCGGCCCAAGGGCTCATTACTTTGGCGACCTACGGCCTGGGCATGCTGATCGGGTTCTGGGTCGCAGGGCAGGTGACCGACCACTATGCGCTGTCGGGCAGCCATGACTGGAAGCACATCTGGTTGTTTCCGGCGGGGTTCGCCCTGGCGATCTTTTTCTGCTTTGCGTTGGCGTTCAAGGGGCGGCAGGCCGCGGTTGTTCAAACGACCGTCTGAACAGCCCCTTGCCCGCATTCGGCTACCAACAGCAACGACTGCGGCACCGGACTTTGCGGGTGCTGCGGCTCTTGCAGAACGGCCAGCCGAAAGCCGGCGATGTCCAGCGCATTCAGCCAGCTGGACAAGGTGCGGAAGTACCATGGCATGGGCTGCCACTGGCCCTTGAACCCGGCAAAGGTTTCTTCCCGCCAGCCATCCTGATAGTCGCCCGCCGCGACAGCCCACGGGTGCAGTGTCTGAATCACCAGCGCACCACCAGGGCCGAGCAGGGCGTTCATGGCGGCGAGCAGGGGGATGATGTCCTGGTGCAGCAAGGCGAAGTTGGCGCAGATCAGGTCGTAATCGCGGCCGATGTCCACCTTCGCCTCCACCAACTCGTCATAGCTCGCCACATGCACCTGCAACGACCCCGACGCCCGTGCCGCCTCGACCAGCGTCGCATCGCCATCTACTCCGACCGCCGTGATGCCCCGTTGAGCCAGCGCGCGCAACAACCAGCCTTCGCCGCAACCCAGGTCGAGCACGCGCTCGGGTTGGCGGCCCAGCACTGCCAACAGGATGGCCTGGTCGGTCACCGTGAGGCGGCTTTCGATGGCACCGCTGCGGATGGCTTCGATCCAGGCGTGGGCGTTATGGTGCCAGCTGTCGAGGAGGGTGGATTCGGAGGCGGCCATGTCGGTGTCTGGCGTTGTGGGTTGGATAGAAGGATAGGACAAGTATCAAGGTTGGCTGATTTCTCAGGGAGGCAAACGGGCCGGGTCACCCCGGCCCGCCAGTCAGGATCAGCTTTGGCAGAACCGAATGCGGTTGCCGAATGGGTCATGGACTTCCAGCACTTGCCCCCAGCCTTGCTGAACGATATCAGGCCGTCCGTATCCGTAACGTTTGCCCTGTAGTTCGTCGCGCAGCATTTCGATATTGTGCATCGGGACAAATATCGTCGATCCCGGGCTCGCATCGCCATGATGTTCGGAAAGGTGGAGCTGCAGACCGTTTCGGCTGATGCCCAGGTACAGCGGCAGATCTGCTTCGAACCGATGCTCGAATTCGACGCTGAAGCCTAGAAAATCAAGGTAGAACTCGCGCGCCTTGGTTTCGTCAAACATCCGCAATATCGGGATGGCTTTATCGAAGGTAATGGCGGGTTGGTCAGGTTCCTGGGAAAGCATCGCAGACGCGGTGTTCCAGTCCTTGTAGCCCAGTTGATGCGCGACCAGTTCAAGCGCGGTTGAGTGAGACGCCTCTTGATGGCGCGCCTCAAGCGAGGCACGCAGCCTCTTGGCCATCTGCTTGGCTTGTTCGATTGAAAACATCGTTCCTCCTGTAGCCAAGGCATTCTGGTGCTCGCGTTGCCAAACCTCGGCTCTCAAGAGATACGACAGGATTTGGGGGGAGAAGCAATGCTTTCACCTTTCCCTTCGGGAGCGAGCGGCGGGCAGCATCGGCCCGGGCTGATGATACACAGCGGTCAATGAGTGCGGAAGTCAGGAGCAGGCGAAACGAGAGCGTTGGCCTATTCGTTAGAAAGCACAACACCGGCGCAAGGCCGGTGTTGTGTTTTCTTCGTGGTGTACACCTCGGGTAGGAGAGAGCAGCGCTACCCGACCGTGTGCCTTAGAAGCGGTACTTCGCCGAAGCCGTAATGCTGCGCGGTGCACCGTATGTCAGGGCGCCGTAGGCATCGAAGATGTCAAAGTACTTCTGGTCGGTGACGTTGTTGGCATTCACCTGGCCCGAGAGGTTTTCCGTGAACTCGTAGCGAGCCATCAGGTTGACCAGCGCATAGGCATCCTGCTGGATTTTCTCGGAATTGCCGGCCGGGTTGAGGGCGTAGGTGTAGATCGAATCCTGCCAGTTAACCCCGCCGCCGATGGTCAGCTTGTTGAAAGCCCCTGGCAGGCGGTAGGTGGTAAAGGTGCGCAGCAACTTGGTCGGGTACAGCGTGTTGACGTCGTCGCCTTTGGCATCTTCGGCTGTGAACTGGGTGTAACCCACCGATGCATTCCAGTCCGTTGCGAGCTCGCCGGAAACTTCCAGCTCGAAACCCTTGCTGGTCGCGCCTTCACTTGCCTCGTAGGCGAAGCCGCCGACCGGGTTTGAAGGATCGATCAGCACGCCAGTGTTCTGGCCCAGATTGTCTTGTTTGATCTGGAAAACCGCCGCGGAGGCGTTCAAGCGGCCACCGAAGTACTCACCCTTCAGGCCCAATTCAGTGCTCTCGCCAACGATCGGTTCCAGTTCCTGGCCACTGCGGTCGCGTACCGATTGTGGCAGGAAGATTTCTGTGTAGCTGGCATAAGCCGAAAGGTTGTCGGTGAGGTCGTAGACAATACCTGCATAGGGTGTCAGCTCATGATCGACATCGATCTTGCTCACTTCCGAGAAGACGTCATCACTGGTCTTCTCGTACCAGCTTTCACGCGCGCCAAGGATCACTTTCAAATCGTCGGTCACATTCAGGCGGGTTGCCGCGTACAGGCCCTTCTGGCGGGTCTCGCTGTAACCGTAGTCGGTCCTCGGGCCCCATACCGGTTCTGCGAAATTACCGTTGTAGGAATCGAAATCGGCGACACCGCCAAAGCCTGTTTGCGCGTCACGTGAGTCGACGTTGAACTTCTGCTTGCTGTCCACATAACCGAAGGCCAATTCGTGCTCGCGACCCAGGAACGAGAACGGGCCATTGAAGCGGATACCGTAGTCATCCTGGGTGGTCTCGGTCTTGTAGGTCGCCGGGAACGAAGACATCGCGGAGCTGCCGTTCCTGCCTGGATTGCCGGACAGGTACAGCAGGGAAGAGTCGCCGGTGCGCTCGCCACGGTTGTAGCTCAGATTGACTTGCCAGTCGTTGGCAAAGGTGTGATCAAGATTGACGAAGTAGGTCTCGTAGGTCGTGTCCCACTTGCTCCATTTGGCGGAAGTTGACTTCGAGCGGCTCCAGTTGGTGCGGCCGCCGTCTGCGTACCAGACTGGCAGGCCACCCCACATCGGCGAGTCGGCGTTGCTTTCTTGCCGGCTCAAGCCGAACCAGAGCGTGGTGTCGGGCGTCAGGTCGATATCCATCGTGCCGTAGAGGGTCTGGCGCTTGTTCGAGTTCATGTCGATCCACGTGTCGCCCTCGTTGGTCTCCCCGACCAGCCGCGCGCGAACGGTGCCTTCCTCGTTCAGCGCCGTGGACACATCAGCCTCGACGCCGTAGGTGTCCCAGGTGCCGGCGCTCAGTTCTACAGAACCCTTCAGGTCTTTACTGTTGGCGCGCTTGCGCACCATGTTGATGGACGCGGATGGATCGCCGGCACCGGTCATCAGACCGTTGGCTCCGCGTACTACTTCAACGCGGTCATACATGGCCAGGCTGCTGAAAATTTCCCCCGAGCTCCATGGTTGCTCGTAGATGGTGGGCACGCCATCGATCATCAGCGAGTTGAGCTCAAAACCTCGGGCGTTGAACTGCGCCCGGCTGGTCTCGTAGCGGTTGACCGACACACCGGTGGCATTGTTGACCACGTCGAGGATCGTATGCAGATCCTGGTCCTGTATGCGTTGCTGAGTGATGACGCTGACCGACTGGGGCGTCTCCCGCAGCGACATGCTCAACGGCGTGGCCGTGCGTGCAGCTTCAGTCGTGTAGGAGTTGGTGTCTTCGGTGACGGCGTTGCGTTCGCGAATGGCCGTCTCCGTGATCGCGATAGGGGCCAAGGTCACAGAGCTTCCAGTCTTCGTCTGCTCAGTCTGTTCCGCCGCCTGCACGATGGGCGCAGTGATGGCGATACCGGCTGCCAGCATGTGCACTGCGAGCGCCAGGGGGCGCAAGGTCGAAGGCAAGCGCGGCGTCACGGAGGCTTGTGAACACAGGGAGATTGGGGCGGTCATGCGGACACTCATTTGATTTTGCTGTTATTGAGAATCCGTATCATACGCAATAGAAATTGATTCTGGAATAGGATTTATACTCATTTGAGATCTGTTATCAAATGTGATGCGTCCAGCGTATTGCCGTGCACGCCTGGAGGGGGCGACGCTGATCGTAGACTCAGGCTGATCGGACTGCCGTCGGAGAATGTCGGAGGCAGCAATCGATCCGAGGCAGAATCACCCCGGACCGATACGCGGCCCAAAAAGCGGCGACGTGTTTAGCACGTCAAGGCTGGCGAGACTCGCCTGTCGGGCTGCTCAAGTACATGGCCGTCACACCAACGCGCGAGAACACCAGCCACACAAACAGCAGCACACTGCAACCGATGAGGAGGGAGGCGACGCCTATCAGCGGCTCGACTGACGGGAAGCCCTTGAGTCGCAGCGTCAGTGCGCCGAGCATCACCGGGACGCCAACGTTGTACGCCCAGAATTGCGCTGCAGCCACGCGCCCTTCGGTGATGGACGGGTGGGCGGTGCCGATAATGCCGAACAGGGCCATCGACACCCATCCCAACAGATTGACATGGGCATGTACCGCGAAGAGCGAATGATCGCCGGAAGCGCCCATTGCCACGCCCAGCGTCACGCCAATGGCAAAGTAGAGGGCAGCGAGCCGAAACCAGGTCCGCGAACAGGGTGTGTGATTCATGGCATTCACCTCATGCGCCCAGAGGCGCGTTCAGTTACTGAAACAATTGATGTGAAGTCGTCGCGCGGTCGTGCGGGCGACCTCTTGTTGGTTGGATATCGAGTGTCTATTATGAGACTCGTGTCTCACGACAAGACAGGATCTCATTTACTCCATGACAAATTCGAAGTCAAGCCCGTCCAGCGGTAACGGCGATCAGGGCCGCGACAACCAGAAGCGCCGAACGCGCCAGGCGCTGATCGATGCCGCCATCGCCTTGCGCGACGAGGGCCATAACCCGACGGTTGCGCAAGTGGCCGAGCGCGCGATGGTGTCGCGCGCCACGGCGTATCGCTACTTTCCGTCGACGGAGGCGTTGATCAGCGAGACGGCGGCAGACCGTGACATGACGCCGCTGGAGCAGATCTGGCGGCCCGGGGACGATCCGGTCAAGGGCATCGGTCTGGCGGCGAACGCGCTGAACAAGCTCTTGATCGACGACGAGATCGGCCTGCACGTGATGGAGCGTTCGTTCATGACGGTGTGGCTCGAAAACGAATCCCGTGAGGCACCCCTGCGGCCGGGCCGACGCATGAGCTACATCGAGCCGATTGTCGACTCGCTGAAGGACGTGCTTTCACCCCGGGCGCGAAAGCGATTGAAGCAGGCGCTGTCGATCGTCATGGGCACCGAGGCGTTGATCGCCGTGCGCGATATCAGTCGCGCGAGCGTCGAAGAGTCACTCGACGCCGCCGCCTGGGCGGCTCGGGCACTGGTGCGTCAGGCACTGGCGGAGGAGGAAGAGGCACGACGAAAACGCAATACGACGAGCTCGCGGTCTTCTGCTCCGTGACACCGAATATCCCTAAACTGCCTGTGACCCTGGCCGATACCTATCAAACGCAAAGATGGCCAATGCTCGCAGGCCAATCGCAGACCCCAACCATTTTTCGCGACACCCTCCAAGGACGGTACTTTGAATCACGTCAACACCCACACGCCTCAAATATTCACCACCGTGTCGCCATTGGTTTGGTTGTCGGTTCTGGCAAGCGTCTTCATCGCCGGGTGTTCCAGTTCGCCCCCACCGGTCAGCCCGATCGACCGCGACCCTTGCCTGGATGACGGCCCAGTCCACAGCGCGGCCTACGATACGTGTGTGCAAGATCGGGAATTCGACAAAGCCTTGGCATACAAAGCACTTTTCGAAGATCTCGGGCCCTCTTTCCGGCAACAGACACTCGCCAACCCGGCTGAGGGTGACTTTCAGTTATCCGACTTCCCAGACAGCGAAGGTCCTATGACCTTCCGTGTGACTCCGTCGATATCCGCGACGGAAAAGCAGGCGCTGCCGTTCAAAATCAGGGTCACCTGGAAATACGTCTCCAAGACTTTCCGACCGAGATCCCGGGACCTGGTCCGGATGGATGAAATGCAGGCCCTGATACAGCCGGCCGTGGAGGAGAACGGGTTAGCGAAGTTAGTGTGCACGGTCACCGGTGAAAAACAGCGGGTGTGGACCTTCTACACCCAAAACGCCGATGCTTTCATCGCTAGGGCACAGGCCGCCTTGGCACCGACCGGGCCATACCCTGTCGAGTTGAGCGCAGGCAAAGAGCCCGCGTGGCGCGCCGACGAGCTCACGGGAGATAACCTGCATCGGGAAATCCGGATCACGCCAAAACGGTGCGTGGAGTGATGTAAACCTGGGTACAAATCGGTGGTCAGGCCCGCCCATCACGACAATGGGCAGGCCCGTGCAACGCAGCTTTCAGCGCAAGGTGCGGAAGGCTGCACGCAATTCTTTGGCGAACAACTCAGGTTGTTCCCACGCTGCGAAATGGCCGCCCTTTTCGACTTCGTTGAAGTAGATCAGGTTGGGATAGGCGCGCTCGGTCCAGGTTCTCGGCGCCTGATAGATTTCACCAGGGAACACGGTCACTGCGACAGGGATCTTGATATCCCGGGTCTTCTGTTCCACGGCGTTGAAGTTGTTGGTGTTGTTTTCCCAGTACAGGCGAGCGGACGAGATCGCGCTGTTGGTCAGCCAATACAGTGAAATACCGTCGAGGATCTCGTCCTTGGTCAGGGATTTTTCCGCGTCGCCGCCGCTGTAGGTCCACTGGTTGAATTTGTCGAACATCCACGCGGCCAGGCCTGCGGGTGAATCCGATAAACCGTAGCCGACGGTTTGTGGCCGGGTGCTCATCATGGCGCCGTAAGCCGCATTTTTGCCGAAGAAGGTTTTCAGCGACTCATAGGCCGCAGTCTCCTTGGCCGACAGACCGGCCGGAGGCGGGGTGCCGTCGTTGATCGCCTTGGCGACATCGGCAGGCACGGTGGCCGGCATGTTCACGTGGATCCCCAGCAAGCCGGGCGGTGCCTGGCGTCCCATGGCGTCGGCGATCACCGAGCCCCAGTCGCCACCTTGCGACACGTAGCGCTTGTAGCCCAGGCGCTTGACCAGCACATCCCACGCCACGCCGATACGGTCGGGACCCCAGCCGCCGTCGGCGGGTCTCTGCGAGAAACCGTAGCCGGGCATCGAGGGAATGATCACGTCGAAGGCATCTTCGGCGCGACCGCCGTAGGCCGTCGGATCGGTCAACGGGCCGATGGCTTTGGTCAGTTCCAGAATCGAACCGGGCCAGCCGTGGGTGAGCAGCAGTGGCAGGGCGTTGGGGTGTTTCGATTTGACGTGGATGAACTGGATGTCGAGGCCGTCGATGTTGGTCACGAACATCGGCAAGGCATTGAGTTGGGATTCAACCTTGCGCCAATCGTATTGCGTACCCCAGTAGCCCACGAGCGCCTGCAGTTTCGCAAGCTGCACGCCCTGGGATTGATCGTTGACCGTTTCGCGGTCAGGCCAACGGGTCGCCAGTACGCGTCTGCGCAGATCAGCCACCGCGTCTTCAGGAATGTTGACCTTGAAAGGACGGATCGAGCTGTCCTTCTCGACGGTGGCGGCGACCTCCGGTGGCGTATTGGCCCGGGCGTAAGAGGGCGAGACGAGGGCGACCAGTGCGAGGGCACCAGCGGTTGCTGAAACAGCTAACAGGCAGCGTCGGAATGCGGCAAACGATAGTGCTGACATGGTCGTTCTCCAAGGGGATTTGGACGATATTTTTCGAACGCGATGGGTTCCGACCTAGTTCAGGAAGGCATTGGCTTGCTGCACAAAATCGTTGGCATATTGGAATAACGCGCCGTGCCCCGAGCTTGGATAGATCAGCAACTTGGCGTTCGGAATATGCTGTTGCAGCGTGTAGGAGTTCTCGGTGGGCACCATCACGTCCTTGCTGCCGTTGACCACCAGGGTGGGCTGGGTAATCTGGCTCAATTGCGAAAAAGTGCCGTCACCGGGAACGCTCCACTTGCCCAGCGCCGCCCCTTGGGCCGCGATGATTTTCATCGAACTGAGCTTGTCGAGGCCTTCCGTGCGTTGGTGACGCCGTTCCCAGAATTCCCGGGCCGCCTGCTGGCTTGCCGGCGCCGGATCGAAAAACAGGTAAGCGGTCTCTTCCTGCGTGGCAATCGATTCGCGCAGCGCGATCCCGGGGACCCGCGGATCATGTCCCGATACTCCGCCGCGTGGCGACGTTCCCGCCAGGATCAGTCGGCGCACCAGTTGCGGATGACGCAGCGCAACTTCCTGCGCCACCATGCCGCCGATTGAGAAGCCCAGTAGATCGACCTGCTTCAACCCGCGGGCCTGGGCAAAGGCGGCGACGTGGTCGGCCATGGCTTCGAACGAATCGGGTGTTTCGCCGCTGCTAAGGCCTACGCCGGCATTGTCGAACAGGTAGACCGGTCGCTGCTGTGCAAGGCCATCGGTCACTGCCGGGTCCCAGTAATCCATGTTGCCGCGAAAGTGCTGGAGCAAGATGACAGGAACGCCCGTCTCGGCCCCGAACTGGCGATAGGCATAACGCACGCCGTCAGCTTCGACGAATTGATTGGGTGCGCTGTTGTGCGTGGTCGCCGACGCCGCAATGGCGCCGCTGACCGCAATGGCAAAGACAGCCCCGAGGGCCAGTCGCTGGAAGAGGTGCATGATGAGCTCCTTTACGCGACGGTTTCGGGGTTCAGATAAGCCGCTTGCCCAGTCGACAGGCTGGCCTTGATGATGCGTGTGCCTTCGTCTGCGAGCACTTCTTTCAGACCGGCTTCCACGCCGTCCAGCGACTGGATCACGACGTCGGATGGCTGGACTTTCGGCACGTCAAAACCATGGGTCAGGTCGGTGTCGATGAAGCCCACGTGCAAGCCTTGCACGCTGGTGCCCTGGTCATGGAGTTCGATCCGCAGCGAGTTGGTGAAGCTCCACGCTGCCGCTTTCGATGCCGCGTAAGCGGACAGGAAAGGTGCGGCGACCCAGGTCGCATCCGACAGCACGTTGACGATCGCGCCGCCGCCGTTGGCTTTAAGCACAGGGGCGAAGGCTAGGCTGACGTGCATCACGCCGTAGTAATTGGTTTCAAAGATTTCGCGAGCGGCTTCCACCAGGCCAGGATCAAGCATGGATGGCAGCAGGCGGGCGATGCCGGCATTGTTGACCAGCAGCGTCACGTCGCCCGCTTGGGCCACTGCAGCGGCCACGGATGCTGGGTCGCTGACGTCGAGGCGAATGGCGATCACCCCCGGAATGTTGACGCCTTCGGGGTTGCGTACCCCGGCGTAGACCTTGCTCGCGCCGCGCGCCACGAGTTCTTTTGCGAACGCGAGGCCAAGACCACGATTTGCGCCGGTAACGAAAGCAACGGAATTTTTTATTTTCATGAGGTGTACTCCGATTGGATGAGCGGTTATCGCCCTGTAAGATTGCGCTCGCAATCATTGAATTAATAATGGTGGTCGCATTTATTAAAGTCAACATAAATATTTCGAGCGTAATAAAACCTTATAAACATTGGTTTTCCTTTAATTGCGAATGCAACCATAGTGTGCAAGAGTGAGCGCAGAGGAGCCTCATCATGAAAATATCGAAAGAAAAATCAGAAGCCAATCGCGCCGCCCTGGTGGAGACCGCCAGTCGCCTGTTTCGCCAGAAAGGGATCGACGGGGTAGGGGTTGCCGAAATCAGCAAGTCGGCCGGTTTGACCCACGGCGCGCTGTACGCGCACTTCCCGTCAAAGGAAGCGCTTGCCGCCGAGGCACTGGCGTGGAGCCTGGAGCAGGGCAATGCCAAGCTCTATACGGGCACGATTGATGGCGAGCCGGACCTGGATCGTTTCCTGTCCGACTATCTGGCGGTGGACAGCCTCGACGACTACGCCGAGAGCTGCGCAATGGCTGCGTCCGCCAGCGAAATCGGCCGTCAGGATCTTGCGATCAGCGCGAAGTTCTCCGAGGGCTACATGGTGCTGGTGCGGGCGTTTGAGCGCAGGGTTGCCGCCAACAACCCCGACGTCGACGCGCTGGCCACGGCCATGGGCATCGTCGCGGCAATGGTCGGCGCGCTCTCTGTTGCGCGGGCTACGGCAAAGGCCAGGCCAGAGGTGTCGGCCCAGGTGCTGCGGGGCGTGCGTCTGATGATCGACGCTGCGTTGGGCAAAAAGGTGTAGCGGGAAGTCTGCCGCAAGGGCACCTTGCGGCTGGGGTCTGCGACACAGGACTAACTTTGTGGCACCACCCGCGCTTCGCTACCGGAACCCTCGACATAAACGTTCATGCCTTTGGTCAGCGCCGGGTTGATGGGTTGGGTCACTGAAACCAATACGCCGCTGTTGGTCCGCACGATGATCTGCTGTGCGTCCTTCGGTTGATCGTATTTTTTCTTTTCCGCGTAGTTACCGCCTGCCGCACCGGCCAGCGCGCCGGCGACCATCGCAACGTCCCGACCGGTGCCACGTCCGACCAGGCTGCCGAGAGCGACACCGCCGATGCCGCCTAATATGGCGCCCACGCCGCTGTCGTGGTTGGTCTGCATCTGCGTCTGCGTAATCTGTTCGATTTTCCCCGAGCGAATTTCCATCTCACCCGCGCCTCCGCTCCCGGCGTCGACCGCGACACAGGAGCTCAGCGCCAGACCCAACAGAGCAGTCGTCAACCAGTAAGCGATGGTTTTCATAGTCAAACCCCAGGATGTTCGAAGAAGTTATCTCGCAAACGCGTCAACTCACATTAGACGAAAAAATGGGGCATGGGCCGGATTAGCTGCCGGGGTGTGATCATTGAGTAAATGGAACGCGCAAAAAAGCCCGGCTGATTAGGCCGGGCCTTTCGTTGAGTGCATCGGTAAAGCCATTCATTTATGCAGCGTGGCTTTCGATTAGACGATCCGAACCACCTTCAGCAACGCGGTTTTCGATCAGACGATCCGAACCACCTTCAGCGACGCGGTTTTCGATCAGACGATCCGAACCACCTTCAGCAACACGGCTTTCGATCAAACGATCCGAACCACCCTCAGCCACACGACTTTCAATCAGACGATCCGAGCCGCCTTCAGCGACAACCGGGTGAGCAGAAGAAGCGGCGAAAGCGTTAACTGCAAAAACCGAGAAAGCGATGCTGAGAAGGATTTGGCGTTTCATGATGGTGTGCTCCGGGGTGTAGTTGTTTGGTATGGAGGCGATG
>NZ_LT607573.1:47344-142541 GCF_900095275.1 Pseudomonas sp. UMAB-40 | reverse complement strand
GCCAGGGCCGGGGCGAGTTTCCACGCGGCCATCAGGATCGGGAAGTTCCACGGGATGATCTGCCCGACCACGCCCAGGGGTTCGTGGAAGTGATACGCCGCGGTGTGTTCGTTTATTTCGGCCGAGCTGCCTTCCTGGGCTCGGATGCAACCGGCGTAGTAGCGGAAGTGGTCCACGGCCAGCGGGATGTCAGCGTTGAGGGTTTCACGCACGGCTTTGCCGTTGTCCCAGGTTTCGGTGACGGCCAGCAGTTCCAGGTTTTGTTCGATGCGGTCGGCAATTTTCAACAGCGCTAACGAGCGATCCTGCACCGACGTCTTGCCCCAGGCATCGGCTGCAGCGTGGGCAGCGTCCAGGGCCTTTTCGATGTCTTCGGCCGTGGAGCGCGGGAACTCGGCGATCGGTTGGCCATTCACGGGTGAGGTCGTGGTGAAGTACTGACCTTTGACAGGTGCGACGAACTCGCCGCCGATGTAATTGCCGTAACGGGACTTGAAGGAAACGATGGCATCGGGAGTGCCAGGGTGGGCGTAGTTCATGGTGGCGTTCTCTTGTTGTTTTGGTTGTGACCGTCCTTGGGACGGCCACTGTCAGTTGCACAAGCGCTACAGGCTCAAGAGCCCTGAGGGGTTTCTCCACGTGCCAGACGGGCATTGATGTCTTCGATGACTGCCGGCAAATCAACGATGGTGTCGATCAGGTAGTGCGGGCGAGAACCTTCGAACATCTTGACGATGCGCGCGCGTTCCTCGGCCAATTCCTCCAGGGACAAATCCTTAAACTCTTCATAGGTCAGGCCCAATGCATTGCCGGAGCAGGTCAGCGCCACGGTCCACATACCCGCACTACGACCTTCCAAAATACCGGGCCAGGTGTCATCGACCTTTACGCAAGCGGCGACGTCGCTAATCCCCAGCGCAATCACGTTGGCCAAGGCTTGAGCAGGGTGTGGGCGTCCATTGGGCACTTCGTCAGTCGCCACCACATGGTCGGTGACATAACCGTTCTTGCGTGCCAGCTCTACGACTTTCTCCATGACCACGGCCGGGTAGCCTGAGCAGGAACCGATTTTCAGGCCCTTGTCGCGCAAGCCGTTGATGGTGTCGAGCGCACCAGGAATCAGCGCCGAGTGCAGCGCGATCTTTTCGATCTGCAGCGGCATGAAGCGTTCGTAGAGGGCGGTGACATCATCATCGGTTGGCAACCGGCCGAAGGCGGCATGGTAGCGGTCGGCAATCTGTGGCTCGTTGCACAGCGTGCGGATGTGGTCCCACTTGCCCATGCCCATCGGCCCGCGAGCTTCTTGCAGGGAAACCGCAACGCCGAACTCGGCAAAGGCTTCGACGAAGATCTGAGTCGGCGCGAAAGATCCGAAATCGACGACGGTTCCCGCCCAGTCCAGAACCACAGCTTGCAGTTGAGAAGGTTGTTTGTAGTCCATGATGATTGCTCCAGTAATGGGTGAGTGATTAATTCGGGTTCAGGAGTTGGTGCCGACAATGACGGGTTGCACGGGAGTCGAGGCCAGCTCCTTGCTTTCCACCGTTTTCGGGCGACTGTTCCAAAATGGAATCAACATCAAGCTGGCCAGCAGCGCCGCGACGGTGAACACCAGGAATATGGTGGTGGTGTCGAAATATCCGGGTAACAGGCCGCCGAGGACCGCCCCTATCGAACCGCAACCGTTGACGAAACCTGCTGCGGAGGCCGCACCGTCCTTACTGCCGAAATCAATGGCCGCCGAGCCGCTCATCATCGAATCCGGCCCGTAGAGTGTCAGGCCCATCATGAAGAGCAGGCCAACCACCATGTAAAGACTGCCGCTCTGCATGGCGGGGACGAACAGCGCAAGGCAAATGGTGAGGAGAACCAGGCTAAGGACACAGGCCGGCATACGACGAGCACCGAAGTACTTGTCTGATGCGATACCGATGAGGATCGGACCTGCCAGACCCGCTAGTTCAAACGCCGTTGGAACGATTGCGGATGCCACTTTGCCAATCTCGGGCATCCGTTCGTAGATAATGACTGGCCCCCACAGGAGGATCGCGTAGCGCGCTGGCTTGAGCATGAAATACGCGAGGCCAAGCACCAGCACGGTTCGATTTTTCATCACCGTGCGCAAGCCAGCCCAAATGCTTTCGCGCGGAACTGCGACCTTGCTGACGGGTTCTATTTCGATCTCGACGGGAGGCAGGCCGACATCTTCTGGCTGGTTGCGCTGCAGGAAAAAGAACAATACCGCTACAACCAGCACCACCACGGCGCTGCTGATGAACGCTATGCGCCAGTCATGGTACTGGTTATAAGCCCACCAACCGGCAAACGGTGTTGCTACCAGACCCCCGAAGGCGTAGCAGGTGCTCCAGTAACCCAGTACGCGGCCACGTTCGCCAGTGCTGAAGAAACTGCCGACGTTCTTGCATAGGCCAGACCAACCGGTGGACTGAGCAAGGCCCTGGATTAACATGCAAGAGGCGAAAATCGGCAAGGTGGCGTAGGTGCCCATAAGTAGGGCAGCTAACGCGGAGATGACGAGCCCGCTAAGTACCACGACCCTCGGACCGAAGCGGTCAGAGAAGTTGCCCCAAAGAAACTGTCCCACTGCATACGCGGTAAGGTAGAGGGCATCGAGATTGGCCATCATGGACTTTTCGAGCATGAAGTTCGGGTCTTCGCCAATACCCAGTTTGGCGACAGAAAACGCCTTGCGGGTAAAGTAGAAGGCGGCATAGGCCACCCAGGTGATGAGGAAAATTTGTACGCGCCAACGCTGGAGCGATTTCCAGCCGGTTGCGAGAGGACTTGTAGCATTCTTGTTCATGGTGTTCTGATCCCGTATGTGGTGCCAGACAGCGCAAATTAATTGGTTTCGTTTTTGTTTTTGTTTTCGGTACAGAAAATCTGTCCACGCACACGACATCGATTAGATGGCAGTGAGATGGCATCAGGTTTTAAGTATTAAATTGCCGCGGTCGCTGACTGCTGCTCGGCATTGCCTAGCGATAAGTCACCGAATCCATGGATAAAAAAAGATCCCTGTCCAAAGGTGCTACCCATTGCACCTGTGCTCGAATTGACAAGAACCTTTAAAGGGGCGGTCAGCCTGTCGGCTGTTGCATGTCGACGTTCATCGCCACAAGACTGTCGGCGATGGCGCGCAGCAACTGATGGACGATGTATTCGTCGATCTGGCCGATACAGCCAATACGGAAACTTTCGGCTACCGTCAGTTTGCCGGGGTAGATGATGAACTGACGGGCTTTGAGTTCATCGTAGAACCGTTTGAACTCAAAGTTTGGATGTTCTGGACTGAAGAACGTGGTGATGATTGGCGACAGCCAACGGTCCTCAAGCAATGTTCTGAAGCCAAGTTCGCGCATGCCTGCGACCAGCACATCGCGATTGCGGGTGTAGCGCGCCAACCGGCCATGCACGCCGCCTTCGGCAGTGTGTTGCTCCAAGGCTTTGTGGAACGCTACCACGCTGTGGGTCGGCGGCGTGAAACGCCATTGGCCAGTGCGCTCCATGTAAACCCACTGCTCGTAAAGGTCGAGGCTGAGTGAATTGGCGCGGCCTTTGGCGGCCTCGATCACGGAGCGACGGATGATAACGAAACCGAACCCCGGAATACCCTCGATGCATTTGTTAGCAGAGGACACCACCACATCGAAAGGTATTTCATCGACCGTCAATGGCACGGCTCCGAAGGAACTCATCGCATCGATGATCAGGCTCTTGCCATGCGCTTTGACCACTTTGGCAATTTGGCGCAGCGGATTGAGAATGCCGGAGCTGGTTTCGCAATGGACGAGGAAGACGTTGGTGATGTCCGGGTTGTCCCTGAGCAAAGCGTCCACTTCCTCGGGCTGGGGCGGCAAGTAATCCCCTTTGTCCAGGGTGATAAACGCGCGACCCAGATACTCCAGGGTCTTGGTGGCGCGTTGGCCGTAGGCGCCATTCATTAATACAAGCGCTTTACCGTCTCGAGGGATGGCAGTGGCTAAAGCAGCCTCCACCGAGTAGCTGCCGCTGCCTTGCAATGGCACGCAGACGAAGCTGTCGTCCTGTATACCTGCCATGCTGAGCAAGTTCTGGCGAACTTCAGCAGTGACTTGATTGAAGGAAACATCCCATGAACCCCAGTCGCGCAGCATGGCTTCCTTGGTGGCTTTGGACGTGGTCAATGGGCCTGGGGTCAGCAGGTAGGGTTCACCCAAGGCTGGAGTAGCCAGCGGTTGTGTGGTCGGAAATTCAGCTTTGGTCATGATCTTCTCCGGCGGTGTTGTTTTTGTAAGGAGTGATGCATAGGCCAATAAAAACACTCGCCTAGAAATAACTGAAATCGATTTATCACATGTCAATAACAAGCTGAGCTTATAAGTGAGCATGTTGGATCTCGCGCTCTATCAGTGCGATTCCATTGGTTCTTGGGTTCAGATCAACGCGCCCTTGGCGATCAACGCCACTGGGCGGCGCAACGCACCCGCGCTGTAAACAAAAAACGCCCGGCCAATGGCCAGGCGTTTTTTATTGGCAAGCGTAAACGTTTCGCTGCGTGATTGAGGCGTTAGCCCTTGTCTGACTTGCCAGCCGCCGCGGCGAATTTCGCCAGGCGCACATCCAGTCGACGGGGGCGCAGGTTGTGGTCCTCGGCATGCTCCTTGCGGCGAATGGCGTTGCGCACCATCAGCGAACCCAGGTAACGGATCGGCTCTGGTGGGAAATGGCCGAGTGGACCTTGCACCAGCGGCGAGCGTGTCCAGGGGTTGTCCACCCCCAAAACCAGCGATGAGAGGATTTGCCCTCCCATATGACACGGACCGACGCCGCTACCGGAATAGCCGAAGCCATAAAAGATGTTGCCGCTAGCGCCCATGCGACCGAAGAAAGGTAACCCGGTGACGGAGCGATCGGACGGGCCATTCCAGGTGGCGGCGATGCCGACATCGGCAAAGTCCGGGAAGAACTCCGCAAGGGTGTTGCGCAACAAACCTTTGTAGGGCGAAGGCCGGTCGAATACGGGCAGGATGCGCCCGCCGTAAGCGAAGGTATTGCCACCTTTGCCGAGCATGATCCGGCCGTCCGGGGTGTTGTGGTAGTAATGCACGAAGATACGAGAGTCGAGCACGGTGACCCCGCTGGTCAGGCCTATGCGCTCGAGCAGGTCAGGTCGTGGCTCAGTAATAATCATGTCACTGGAGACGATGGCTACCGAACGCGAGAACTGTGGAAAGGCACGCGCCATCCAGGCGTTTATCGCCATCACGACTCGGTCGCAGGTCACGTTCCCGTTCGGCGTGTTGACGATGGCTGGCAGCCCCTCTTCCAAGCCGGTCATCGGCGAGCCTTCGTAGATGCGCACACCCAATTGCAGGGCGACTCGACGCAGACCGCGCACCAGCTTGCCCGGCTGCACACTGGCTGCCGCAGGTGAGAACCAGCCTTCAATGTGTCGAGTCGAACCCGCCATCCGCTGCATGTCAGCTAACGCGCATTTAGAGAAAGAGTTGATGCCATTGCGCTCCAGCGCGGCGATCACTCCGTCGGTCGAGCCGACCTGAGCGCGGTTAGTCGCCGTGTAAAGCGTGCCATCGAGACGGTAATCGGCATCAACCGCGTACTTCTCGCAAAAACTACCGATGGCGTAGATGCTTTGCTCAGATTCCTTGACCAGGCGTATTGCCTCTTCGACGCCGAACAAACGCTCCAGGGTGAAGTACTTGGCCGACCAGGACAGCGCGCAGCCGCCGTTGCGCCCACTGGCACCGGCACCGCAGATGTCGGCTTCGACGATGACCACGTCCAGCTCCGGATTCTGTTCCTTGAGCATGATGGCAGTCCATAAACCGGTGTAACCACCACCGACGATGCAGACATCGGCACGGGTGTTCTGCCGCAGCGGCGGGCAGGGCGAGTCGGGTTGAGTTTTCAGGGCCTGATCGAGCCAGTAGGGGCGCATGAGGTCATCTCCGTTGGAGCGGTTTGGGGGGCAGGGTTCAGGAAGCAATCAGCCGCACGCGGCGACCACGATCATTTCCACGCGCCAATCCGGGTCGATCAAATCCGCCAGGGTGCAAGCTCGCGTGGGGGCATGGCCTTCGGGAAAGAACTCGTCCCAGACCTTGTTGAGCCCTGCATAGTCCTCGCGATGGGCGAGCAGGATACGCACCGAAAGCACCTGCTTGCGGCTGCTGCCAGCACTGAGCAATAGCTGCTCGATACCGGCGAGCACCTCGTGGGTCTGTTCCTCGATATCGCCACTGAGGTCCGTGGCAACCTGGCCTCCGATGTAGAGGTGGTTGTCGTACCGGACCATGTCCGAACGGCGTTTTATCGCGGCGAAACGTTCGATTTCCATTAAGCATTCCTGCGTTGATGCGAGGGCGGCAGTGTTCGAACACTGGTCCGGGGCTTGCGAAAACCATGCTTGCAGTTCATCGTCTATAAATAAAATCGATTTATCGTATGCATGAATAAGTTGAACCTATGCCAAGGTTGCCCTGATGACGATTTCCCATACCCAACTCAAGGCGTTCCATGCCGTTGCCGTCAACGGCAGTTTTACGCGCGCAGCCGAGCAGCTCTGCCTGTCTCAACCGGCGGTGTCCGATCAGGTTCGCAAGCTCGAGGATTACTACGGGGTGATGGTGTTCTACCGCGACAAGCGTCTGGTGCGCCTGACTGAAGTGGGCGAGCGGTTGTTCGGCCTGACCCGGCGCTTGTTTGATATCAGTGTCGATGCCCACGACATGCTGATGGACTACCGCACCCTGTCCACGGGAACCTTGAACCTCGCCGTGGATGCTCCGGTGCATGTGCTGCCCTATGTCGCACGCTTTTGCAGTCGTTATCCCGGTATCGATGTGAAGATTGAAACCGCCAATACCGATGAAGTGTTGCAGCGGTTGTTCGGTCATCAAGCCGACATTGCTCTGCTGGGGCGCAATATCGAAGACGACCGACTGCTGTCGCTGCCCCTGCGTAGCGATCCGATGCTCGCGTTCGTCGCGGTTGACCACCCTTGGGCGCAACGCGAATCCATCAGCCTTGGCGATCTGCACGACACGCCCCTGGTCCTGCGCGAAAAAGGCTCAGTGACGCGCTTGTGCCTGGAGGAAGAGATGGCAACCGCGGGCTTGCGCATCCGTAAGGCGATCGAAGTGGAAGGCCGTGAAGCCGCGCGCGAAGCCGTGGCGATAGGTATGGGCGTAGGTGTTGTCTCGGCGACCGAGCTTGGCTTCGACTCGCGGCTTCGCGGGTTGCCAATCGTCGATAGTCAGCGACGCTTCACCGAGACATTGGTGTGCCTGCGCGCACAGAGTTCCCGACGTATCCTGACGACCTTTTTTGACATGGTTCGAGAGAGGTTGGCTGAATGAGGTTTGGGCTGAAGTATGGCTGTAGGTTTTTGTCAAAAGCCAGAAACGAAAAAGCCCTGAATAATCAGGGCTCTATCGGTACAAATATGGCGGAGGCGATGGGATTCGAACTCATGGACCTGTTACAGTCGACGGTTTTCAAGACCGTTGCCTTAAACCACTCGGCCACACCTCCGTTTGCGTTGCGGGCGCCATAATACCTGAATGAAACACACTGTCAAACTCTCTGCATGGCTTGTTACAGAGCGTCTGTTATGATCTTTGCGACTGAACGTTTCAAACCAACAGGAGTGTCGCCATGCGCGAACAGGATTACGCAGTTAATAACAGCGTGCAGGCTGAGCAGCTAGAGGTTAGCCGCGTCCTGCGCAACACATACGGCTTGCTCGCTCTCACCCTCGCATTCAGCGGCGTGATGGCGTTCGTTGCTCAGCAGATGCGTGTCGGCTACCCGAATATTTTCGTGGTGCTGATCGGCTTCTACGGGCTTTTCTTCCTCACCAACAAGCTCCGTGACTCGGCCTGGGGCCTGGTGTCGGCATTTGCCCTGACCGGTTTCATGGGGTTCCTGCTCGGCCCGATCCTCAACCGCTACCTGGGCATGCAGGGCGGCGCTGAAGTTGTCAGTTCGGCTTTCGCAATGACTGCGCTGGTGTTCGGTGGTCTGTCGGCTTACGTGCTGATCACTCGCAAGGATATGAGTTTCCTCGGTGGTTTCATCACGGCAGGCTTCTTCGTGCTGCTGGGTGCGACGCTGGCGAGCTTCTTCTTCCAGATCAGCGGTCTGCAACTGGCGATCAGCGCAGGTTTTGTGCTGTTCTCCTCGGTCTGCATTCTGTTCCAGACCAGCGCCATCATTCACGGCGGCGAGCGTAACTACATCATGGCGACCATCAGCCTGTATGTATCGATCTACAACCTGTTCGTCAGCTTGTTGCAGCTGTTCGGCATCATGAGCCGCGATGATTAATCGCAGGCTTTAAGTAAAAAACCCGCTCAGGCGGGTTTTTTATTGCCTGAAATTCAGGGTTATTCAGTGATGACAATGCTGCCATCGGCCTGCTGACGGTAAATGGTATAGGGCAGGAGCAAGGTATCGAGAGCGCCGGAAATGACCACGTCGATCAGGACGATGGCCGGAGCATTGTCATGCACCTGTGCATCCCGACCTTTTTCCAGAGGCGCATTGAGCGTGCAAAAATCGTAGGTTACGCCACTGTAGATTCGCGGAACGGCGCCGCAGTAACTTTTTTGATCCTTGAGACCCTTCGCCGCCACTTCGTCACCGCGAATCACTGTTTGTATCGTGCCGCAACCCGCGAGCATCAGCGCCGCGAGTAATATTGCCTGAGTTTTCATACCGCCAATCCTTCGCCGGAAAACAGTCAATTTACGCGTTTCGAATCAAAAGCGCACTCATGCCATCGGTGGCAAGCGGCGCTTGACCGGGGTCTTCTTGACGATGGCGGTATTGGTTTCGGCGTGGGTGTTGAGGCGATCGAGCAGGGTGTCCAGTTGCTCCATCGAACGCACATGCAGGCGGGCGATGAAGCAGTCATCGCCGGTGACTTTGTCGCACTCGGTGAATTCGGGGATGGCCTGAATCTGCCGTTCGACTTCCTGCAACTGGCCCGGCAACGGGCGGATCCGCACGATGGCCTGAAGTTGATAACCAAAGCACTTGGGGTCGATTTCGACGGTGTAACCTTTAAGCACGCCACGCTCTTCGAGTCGCCGCAAACGCTCGGCAACGCTGGGTGAGGACAGGCCGCTGATCTGCGCCAGGGCCTTGAGCGAACGACGTGAGTCGCCCATCAATGCGGTGATGAGCACTTGGTCGATGTCGTCTGTCATGGCAAATCCCCTGTTAGGCGGTTGACGAAATACGCCTTGATAAAAAAGGCAGAAACCGAGTTTAGCCTGCTTTTTGCGCTGGAGAAGCCCTTGGACGGATTGGCATAATTTGGCCTCAATCACAGGAGTCTGATGATGGACAAAAACATACGTCGCGGTTCATTCGAAATGACCGTCGCCATGCTGATTTCCGGGACCATCGGTTGGTTCGTGCTGGTCTCCGGGCAGCCCGTGCTGGACGTGGTGTTCTGGCGGTGCGTGTTTGGCGCCGGTACGCTGTTGTTGATCTGTGCGGCATTCGGCTTCCTGCGTCCGGGCATTCTGACCCGCACCACCTTCCTGTTGGCAGTGCTCAGCGGGGTTGCGATTGTCGGCAACTGGGTGCTGTTGTTCGCCTCTTACTCCCGTGCCTCGATTGCCATCGGCACGGCGGTTTATAACGTCCAGCCGTTCATGCTGGTCGGGTTGGCGGCTTTGTTTCTGGGCGAGAAGATCACCCTGAAAAAGCTGTTCTGGCTGGGCATTTCGTTTCTCGGGATGCTGGCCATTGTCAGCGCCCATGGCGAGCAGGGCTCAGGGGGCAACGATTACCTGATGGGTATCGGCCTGGCCGTGGGGGCGGCGTTTCTGTATGCGATTGCGGCATTGATCATCAAACACCTGACCGGCACGCCACCGCATTTGATTGCCCTGATCCAGGTCAGCACCGGGGTGCTGCTGCTCGCACCTTTCGCGCACTTTTCGGCGTTGCCGCAAGCACCCAGCGCCTGGGCCAGCCTGGTGACGCTGGGCATCGTCCACACCGGCGTGATGTATGTGCTGCTGTACGGCGCGATTCAAAAACTGCCGACGGCATTGACCGGGGCGTTGTCTTTCATTTACCCGATTGCGGCGATTTTCGTTGACTGGTTTGCCTTCGGTCATCGCCTGGAGCCGCTACAGTGGATCGGCGTTGCCGCGATTCTGCTGGCCGCCGCAGGCATGCAGCAGGGCTGGGGCTTGAAGTCTCGTCGGGCAGTGACTCAATAAGCGGGCGTCAGATGTTCCAGCGCGGCGCGGTCTTCGCCAGTCTCTGGCGCATCTCGTCGATGTTCGAAGCGAACTGGCGTATCAGCAATTGATAGCCCAACGGGTTGTAGGCCGGTGCTTCAAGACTTGAATCAACCGGCAAATCGATGGGGCGACTGAGCCGCTGCGCCGCGCCGGTTTTCAGCGCCCGGGCCATGCCGATCAGTTGCACGCGAATCTGCCGGTGTTCGGTTCTGAAACTCGATTGGAGTTGCGCCATGGCGTCGCGATCCTTGGCATCCGGCCGGGTGTTGCCAAGGATTTCCAGGGTGCTGACGCACATCCGCAAATGACGCTGAATCGCATCGAGTTCGGTCATGGAAATCTTCACTTCCTTGGACACCGACGGCATCAGCGAACGCAATTGCACCATCGCCGCGTTCAGGCGATTCATCAGCTTCAGGTGCTCGTCATCGCAGACGGACTGACCATCAATGATGCGTCCATAAATCGTCGCGCAATCGCGCAGTGAATTGGCCAGGTTATAGCGCCAGGAAAAAACCGCATACGACGGCAGGGCGAAAGAAAAGGCCAGGGCCAGGGCCACGCCAATCAGAATGTCCACCGCGCGCCACAGCCCGTCGGAGATCGGGTTGTCGCCATGCCCGGCGACAATAAACACCGTGATCCCCGCCAGCAGCGCGGTGTAACCGCCCTTGCCGATGGCGTGATACGAGAAAAACCCGCACACCACCGACATCACAAAATAGGTCAGCCAAGGCATCCCGAGCCAGGCCTGTTGCGCCACCAGCAGCAGGCCGATTGCGGCACCGATCAACGTACCGATGGCGCGCTCGGCGGCTTTTTTGCCGATGTTGCCGTGGTGCTGCAAACCGCCGATCACCACCAGCATCGTTACCGAGGCCCACTCACCGTGGGGCAGGTTGATGCCGGTGGTCAGCATGATCGATGCCAGCAAGCCGAGCGACACGCGGACCGCGTGGATCAGCTTGGCGTAGCGATAGCGCCGATACGGGTCCAGCAACGGACGCAGTAACCGGCGCAGCAGCGGTGGCAGTCGATGGGCTCTGAACGTGTTCAGGCTCGGTGTCCTCAGAAGATGTAATCGGTGGTCAGGAAGCTCGAACTGCGCCCGCTGATGATCTCGCTGATGAGTTCCTTGTTGGATTCCTGGAACTTGGTTGCCACCAGCGTCCTGATCGAAAACACCCGCAGCGCATCATGCACCGACAATGTGCCTTCGGCGGAGTTCTTGCGGCCATTGAACGGGTAGGTGTCCGGCCCGCGTTGGCACTGGGCGTTGAGGTTGATCCGGCCGACCTGGTTGGCAAAGGTGTCCACCAGCCGACCGACCGCAACCGGGTTGGTGCCGAAGATACTCAATTGCTGGCCGAAGTCCGATTCCAGGACGTAGTCGATCACCGTGTCGAGATGCTTGTAAGGCACGATCGGCACCACCGGGCCGAATTGTTCTTCCTGGTAGACGCGCATCTGCGGCGTCACCGGGAACAGCACCGCGGGGTAGAAGAACGACGCCCGCGATTCACCGCCATTTGGATTGACCACTGTGGCGCCTTTGCTGACCGCGTCCGCGACCAGCGAGTGCAGGTAATCGACCTTGCTCGCTTCCGGCAGTGGGGTCAGCGCTACTCCGCTTTCCCATGGCATACCCGGTTTCAGAGTGGCCAGTTTGGCGTTGAATTTCTCGATGAACGACTCGACCACGTCTTCATGGACGAAAAGGATTTTCAGGGCGGTGCAACGCTGACCGTTGAACGACAGCGAGCCGGTCACCGCTTCGTTGACCGCGTTGTCCAGATCGACTTCCGGCAACACAATGCCCGGGTTCTTTGCGTCCAGGCCCAGTGCTGCGCGCAAACGGTGAGGTTTGGGGTGGAGTTTTTTCAGGTCACTGGCGGCTTTGTTGGTGCCGATAAACGCAAAGATATCGATCTTGCCGCTGGCCATCAGCGCGCTGACGGTCTCGCGGCCGCTGCCATAGATCACGTTGATCACCCCGGCCGGGAAACTGTCGCGGAAGGCTTCCAGCAGCGGCCGTATCAACAGCACGCCCAGCTTGGCGGGTTTGAAAACCACGGTGTTGCCCATGATCAGTGCCGGAATCAGCGTGGTGAAGGTTTCGTTCAGCGGGTAGTTGTAAGGGCCCATGCACAGGGCGACACCCAGTGGAACGCGGCGGATCTGCCCGAGGGTGTCCTGTTCCAGCTCAAAGCGGCTGGAGCGACGGTCGAGTTCCTTGAGGGCGTTGATGGTGTCGACGATGTAATCGCAGGTGCGGTCGAACTCTTTCTCCGAATCCTTGAGGTTCTTGCCGATCTCCCACATCAGCAGCTTGACCACCGCCTCACGCTGTTCGCGCATGTGACCCAGAAACGTTTCGACGTGCTGGATGCGTTCGGCCACGCGCATGGTCGGCCACAAACCCTGGCCCCGGTCATAGGCGCGGACGGCGGCGTCGAGCGCGGTCAATGCGGTTTCTGCGTCGAGCAGCGGCGTGCTGCCGAGGATCACTTGTTCATCGCCATTTTCGCCGGTCAGGTACACCGGGCTGCGGACTTGGGCGAGGGGGCCGGGCCAGGTTTTCAGTTCGCCGTCGACCAGGTATTCACGCTGCTCGGTCTGACCGTCGAGGCGGTACTTTTCCGGGATGTCGCTTGAGTCGGGAAACAGGTTGCCAAGGATATGTGCTGTGGTCATGTCGCTACCCCGTCTGGATTGGGTGATGAACTGATGAATCGTTTTAGCAGACCTCGGCCTCGCTTGTCATGACTCATCTCATCGTTCGGCGGTTCAGGGTTTTCGATCGTGGAACGGCCGGCACCTTCGGTCATGGCCTCAGATGCCCCCCTTGTTGGCCCCCAATGCCCTCAATCCCACCCGCGTCGGTGCCTTAGTGTTGACCTGTGCCTGATCACAATAAAAAAGGTGCTCCCGCGAGGGCGCCCCACGAGAGGACAACCATGCGGGCCAGTCGAGTCTCTGAAAAGCCTAGCCTTTGTTTGGCGTTGCTGGGGGGCGTCTTCGCCACGCTGCTCAGCGGTTGTGGCGATGAGCCGAAAAACCCGGCGACATACAACGCAGCGGCCGCCGCCATGCCTGCTGACGCCGCGCTGGCGCAGGTCTACGACAACAGCTGCAAGCTCTGCCACGCCAACCCGGCGGCCGGTGCCCCTTTGACCGGCGACCAAAAAGCCTGGGAGCCACGGGTGCAGCAGGGCGCCGACACGCTGCTCGACCACGCGATCAACGGCTACAACGGCATGCCGCCGATGGGGATGTGCATGCAGTGTTCGCAGGAAGAGTTCCTGGCGCTGATCGCCTTTATGTCCGGCCAGCCCATTCCACAATAAGAACGGCAGGGTGCGATTCATGACGATGGACCTGACTCGGCGTCAGTTGCTGCAACGGGCGAGCGTCATTGGCGCCTTCACCGCGCTGGGCTCAAGCCCCGCGCTGGCCGAATTCCTGCGCGCACCACGGCTGATTCCCTGGCGCAACTGGTCCGGCGGCCAGAGTTGCCTGCCGGCGGCGCGGCTGGCGCCCAAGAGCCTGGACGAACTGGCCCAGGTTATCCGCCAAGCCCCCGGCAAGGTTCGGCCAGTCGGCTCGGCGCATTCCTTCAGCGCGCTGGTGCCGACCGACGGCACGTTGCTGTCGCTGAGCTATTTCACCGGGTTGCTTGAGCACGACGCCCAGACCCTTCAGGCCGAGTTCGCCGCCGGTACGCCGATGTCACGCATGGGCACACCGCTCAAGGACATCGGCCAGGCGCTGCAAAACATGGCCGATATCGATTACCAGACCCTGGCCGGGGCGATTGCTACCTCGACCCACGGTACCGGGAAAAACTTTCAATCCTATTCGGCCCACGTCTGCGGCTTGCAACTGGTGAACGCCAATGGCGAAGTCCTGGACTGCGACAGCACGCGCCATCCCGAGGTATTCAGCGCTGCGCGGGTGTCCCTCGGCGCGCTCGGCGTGGCCACCAAAGTGCGCCTGCAAAACCGCCCGGCGTATCGCTTGCGAGAGCGCCAGTGGATTGCCAAGACCGAAGAGCTGCTCGAAGACCTCGACAAGAACACCCGGGAAAACCAGCACTGGGAAATGCTCGTGGTGACCCATTCCGACTACGCCTTGTCGATCGCCCTCAACGAAACCACCGACCCGGCCACACCGCCGATCCCGCCGGATGAAGAGGGCGGCAACGAGTTCGTGACGCTGATCGAGAAGATCGACAAATACGCCAGCGACTTTCCCGACCTGCGCCGCACGATGCTCAACAACCTGCGTCACCTGGCCAGTTTTGATGACCGGGTGGGCGACTCGTTCGACATCTACGCCAACGTGCGCACGGTGCGCTTCAACGAGATGGAATATTCAGTGCCAGCGGAGCACGGCCCGGCCTGTTTGCGCGAGATTCTGAAGCTGATTCAGGACAAGGACCTGCGCACCTGGTTTCCCATCGAATACCGCTACGTCAAAGCCGATGATATTCCGTTGAGCATGTTTGAAGGCCGCGACAGTTGCTCGATCTCGGTCCATCAGCATTACCAGATGGATCACCACAACTTCTTCGCCGCCATCGAGCCGATTTTCTGGAAGTACAACGGCCGGCCCCATTGGGGCAAGTTGCACACGCTCAACGCGAAAAATCTGCAACCGCTGTACCCGCGCTGGCAGGAATTCATTCAGGTTCGACAGGAACTCGACCCCAGCGGCAAATTTCTCAACGCGCATTTATCGTCGATTCTGGGGGTGAGCTGATGGCCGTCAATCGTCGTAATTTTCTGCTCGGGACCGTCGCTGTCGGCGCTTTGCTTGCGGGTGTTGGCGCGCTGCTGCGACCGGGTGATCGGGGCGGGCCGTACAGCGACTATTTCCGCGCCCTCAACGATGAACTCAAGGCCTATGGCCCGATGCGGCCGGTGATGCTGATCGATCTGGACCAGCTGGACCACAACATCGACGTGGTGATGCTGTCGGTGAAGCGCGGTGGCAAGCACTTGCGCCTTGTGGAGAAATCACTGCCGGCACCGGGACTGCTGAGCTACATCGCCAAACGCGCCGGCACCCAGCGCTTGATGTCGTTCCATCAGCCGTTTCTCAACCATGACGCGGTGCAATTTCCCCAGGCTGACATTTTGTTGGGCAAGCCGCTGCCGGTGCGTTCGGCCGAGTTGTTTTACTCATCCCATACCGGGCCGTTCGACCCGTCGAAGCAATTGCAATGGCTGCTCGATACGCCGGAGCGTTTGCAGCAATACCTGGCACTGGCCAAAGGGCTGGGCACGCGCTTGCGAGTCAACATCGAACTGGACGTGGGTTTGCATCGCGGCGGCGTGGCTGATCTGGCGGTGCTCGGGCAGATGCTGACGCTGATCAGCGCGAACCCGCAGCACCTGGAGTTCGCCGGGTTCATGGGCTACGACCCGTTCGTGGGCATGGGCGTGCCCGGGATACTGGGCTCGCCCGAGGAGCTGTTCGCCAAGGTCATGGTGATTTACCAACGCTGTGTCGACTTCACCCGTCAGCAATTCCCGGGGCTGTGGCGTGACGGGTTGACGCTCAATACCGCCGGTAGCCCGAGTTATCGCCTGCACGAGCAGGAAAGCTTGAGCAGCGAAGTGTCGGTGGGCACGGCGATGCTCAAGCCGACGCACTACGATTTGCCGTCGCTGGTGGAGCATGTGCCGGCGGCGTTTATCGCCACGCCGGTGTTGAAGAGCACCGGTGCGGTGAACATCCCGGCGCTGGATGGCAAGTCGAAAGTGTTTTCGTGGTGGGACGTTAATCAGCGCGAGACGTTCTTTATCTACGGCGGTCACTGGATGGCGGAGTTTGAGTCGCCGTCGGGGTTGCAGAGTAATGGGGTGTATGGGCGCAGCTCGAACCAGGAGATGGTGAATGGTTCGACGGCGGTGGGGCTCAGGGTTGAGGATCAAGTGTTTTTGCGGCCGGCCCAGACCGAGTCTGTGTTGTTGCAGTTTGGGGATTTGTTGGCGGTTCGGGGCGGGCGGATTGTGGATACTTGGCCGGTGTACACCTGACAAATGTCAGGTGTCCGTGCGATCGCCATCGCGGGCAAGCCCGCTCCCACAAGGATGATGCTGAACCTGTGGGAACGGGCTTGCCCGCGATGGGGCCGTCAAAACGCATACGGAATACTGACCTTCGCCCACAGCATCTCGCCCTCCGGCCGATTCTCCACATCGAACTCCTTGGCCCAGCGGATTTCCGCGCTGGCGTACTTCAAGAAGGTCAGGTGCAGCGCCGGCCCGATTGCAAACACTTGCCCACGCACGCCGTCATTCACATCCTCACCGTTGAACTGCACGGTCCTGCCGAACTGCTTGTCGTCGGTGGTCTGCTTCAAGTAATAGCCGTTCAGCCCCAGCATCAGGTTGTCGGTGATCTTGTAACTCGCCGAATAATCGAAGTGAAAAATCTGCCCGGACTTGTAATCGGTGTCCTTGTTTTTCTCATTGAAGCTGTACGTGGTTTTCATCGACACCTCGGTTCTTTCCGTCGGCAGCCAGGTGAAGGAAAACAGCGGTTTGTAGGTGTAGAAATTGTTGCTGGTGTTGGCCAGCCGATCGACGCTGTACTCGCCGGTGGGCACGGTGACTTCCACGGCGGCGCCGAGGGTCAGGTTCTTGCCCATGTCCCAGAGAATGATCGGCGCGATGGTAGTGTCGCCCATGCCTTCGCGGGTGTCCTGCAAGCCGAACACTGCGACTTCCTGTTTCAGCCACGGCTGCGCGATGTAGCCCGCCAGCCGACCTCCGAACACCCGCACCGGGCTGAGGTAGTCCAGGCGCGGAATGACCGCCGTGGATTCGATCTCGACATTCGGCACCTTGCCGCCCAGCGAACTGATGTTCAGCTTCCTGGACTTGTAATGGTTGTAGTAGAGGTTGAACGCAACCATGTTGTCCGGAAGGCTGTCGACCTCCAGCGGCAGCATGGAAAAGCCATCGGTGCCGGTGCCGATGTTGTCCACGCCGGCCTCGGTGGCCAGTGCCGGTTGAAGCGCGCAGACGCCGGCCAGGCCGATGACCAACAGGGGGAATGTCGTGCGGGTCGGGTTCATGTGTGTACTCATTATTATTGTTAGCGGGGCGAACCGGCGGCCTTTCGCAGGCCGCAACATAGAAATAAGCGGTCTGCGCCATACAGGGCAGGGTATTGGCGGCCATTAGGGGGACTTCTGCGGACAGCGTTTAAACCCTGTGCTAACTTCCTTCGACATAACCGGTAACAAAAATAAGAATGCAGCCTGATCCGGAATGTCAGCCCCATGCAGATGAAAGTCATCGATCCCACCTTTGAATTGGCGCTGGTGTCGCCATTTCTGCTGCAAACCCTGGCCGAAGTCGCCGAGCAAAATGGCGTCAACCCCGACAGCCTTTGCCGAGGCCTGGGTTTTACCCTTGAAGACCTTCAAGACCCGGCGCAACGCATTTCCTATCGGCAAGCCGTGGCCATGATTCAGCGCGCCCTGAAAGCCTTGCCCAATCAGGGGCTGGGTTTGTGGGTGGGCGCGCAGAATGTGCTGGGCACGCTCGGGTTGCTCGGCCATGTGCTGTCGTTGTGCAGGACCCTGCGCGATGCCTTTGCGCTGGGCATTCGGCATCAGCACACCTCGGGCGGCATCGTGGTGTCGAGCGTGGAGGAAGCCGGCGATCGGGTGTTTGTCGACGTCGAATGCCGCTTGCCGTTCGCCGACGTGCAGTTGTTCGCGGTCGAGGAGTTTTTCGCCAGCCTGTTGGTGTACGGTCGGGCGCTGGTGGGGGCCGATTTCAAGCCGGTGGCGGTGGAGTTCATGCACGCCGCCCCGGACTATCTCAGCGAGTACCAGCGTCTGCTGGGGCCGGACGTGCGTTTCGGTTGCCGGCAAAACCGCATGGTGATCGCCGCCCATTGGCTGGACGTGCGCCTGCCCAATCACCATTCCCTGGCGCTGCGTCAGGCGGTCAAATTGCTCGAGCTGGAAGCGGCACAGGTTCACCGCAAGATGGACTTGATCCAGGCCGTCGAGCGGGCGATATCACGGGACCTGACCGAGGGCAGTCACATCGAGAAGATCGCCGGCGACCTGAACATGAGCAGCCGCACCTTGCGCCGCCGCCTGACCGAACATGCGCTGACCTTCGAGACGCTGCTGGAGCAAGTACGCCAGGCTCGCACCATGAGCCTGCTGGCCAACCCGGACTTGTCCATCGAGCGCATTACCGAAGAAGTCGGTTACAGCGACGTGCGCAGCTTTCGCCGGGCCTTCAAGCGCTGGACCGGCATGAGTCCGAGTGCGTTTCGCAATGAATCCCCTCTCTCACTAACGACAAACCCCCTGTAGCAACTGCCGAGCAGCGCGAGGCTGCTGCTACAGGGAGTGCACACAAAGGCTCATCCCCGGTTAAACTCCACGCTCTTTTTCAAGGAGTTCATATGAGTTACTACCAGCCGGGCATTCTCGCCACCCCCGTTCCGCCTCAAGCCCGTCATATGTTCTTCGCCATCGAGTCCGCCGAAGCATTGCCGGCCGCGCTCGACAACTTGATGCAACTGGTGGACGGAAAATCGGCGGTGGTCGGCTTTGGTGAATCCCTGGTCAAGGCGCTGCACGCGCAGATCGACGGCCTGCGACCGTTTCCAGCGCTGACCGGCGTTGGCGTCGACAACCCGTCGACCCAGCACGCGCTCTGGTGCTGGCTGCATGGCGTCGACCGCGGTGAACTGCTCAATCGCAGCAACGCCATCGAAGCCGCGCTGGCACCGGCCCTGCGCCTGGTGCAGATGAACGAAACCTTTCGCCACATGACCGGCCACGACCTGACCGGCTACGAAGACGGCACCGAAAACCCGCACGACGAAGCCGCTGTGGCCGCTGCGTTGTTGGGCGAGGGCGCGGATGGCCTGGTCGGTGGCAGCTTCGCCGCGATCCAGCAGTGGCAGCATGACCTGAAGGGCTTCCACGCGATGCCGTCCCATGAACAGGACAACATCATGGGCCGTCGCTTGAGCGATAACGAAGAGCTGGATGACGCGCCGATTTCCGCCCACGTCAAACGCACCGCCCAGGAAAGCTTCGCCCCCGAGGCGTTCGTGGTCCGTCGCTCGATGCCGTGGATCGAAGGGGATCACGCGGGCCTGATGTTCCTGGCGTTCGGTTTTTCCCTCGACGCCTTCGAAGCCCAACTGCGGCGCATGAGCGGACTGGAAGACGGCATCACCGACGGTTTGTACCGCATCAGCCGCCCGATCACCGGCGGTTACTACTGGTGCCCGCCACTCAAGGACGGTCATCTGGACCTGCGCGCCTTGCGCATCGGCTAAGGATCAAGGAGAGAACATGGACGTAGTGCGCTGGGGCATGATCGGTTGTGGCAGTGTCGCTGAACGCAAGAGCGGGCCGGCCTTTTACAAGGCCCCCGGTTCGGCGCTGGTGGCGGTGATGGGGCGGCGTCTGGACGCGGTGAGCGACTACGCCGCACGCCACGGCATCGCTCGGGTTTACACCGACGCGCAAGCGCTGATCAATGATCCCGAGGTGGACGCGGTGTACATCGCCACGCCACCCGACAGTCACCACGCCTATAGCTTGATGGTCGCTGCGGCCGGTAAACATTGCTGCGTCGAAAAACCGATGTCGCTGAATGCCGGGCAAAGCCGTGAGATGCAAAAGGTCTTTGCCGACGCTGGATTGCACCTGTTCGTTTCCTATTACCGACGCTCGCTGCCGCGCTTTCAACAAGTGCGGCAGTGGTTGGAGGAAGGGCGGATCGGTGAGGTGCGGCATCTGTCCTGGACGCTGACCAAGGCGCCTTCGCCGAACGATCTGGATGGCGCTGACAATTGGCGCACCGACCCGGTCATCGCCGGTGGCGGTTACTTCGCCGACCTGGCCAGTCATGGCTTCGATCTGTTTCAGTATTTGCTCGGGGACATCGTCGAAGTCGCCGGTTTCACTGCTCGGCAGGCCGGTTTGTATGCCGCCGAAGACGCCGTCAGCGCCAGTTGGCGGTTTGCGTCGGGGGCCCTGGGCATGGGCTGCTGGAACTTCGTCGCCGACCGCCGCGAAGATCGGGTCGAGCTGATCGGCAGCCAGGGCCGGATCAGTTTTTCGGTGTTCGATGAGCACCCGGTGCAACTTGAAGCCGATGAACATCTGAGCCGGCACATCGAGCATCACGAGCACATCCAGTGGCATCACGTGCTGGGCATGAACGCGCACATCCGTGGCGAAGCGCAGCATCCGGCGGTGGCCGAACACGCGCTGAAAACCGACTGGGTGATGGACCAGATCCTCAAGCGCTGAACTCACTGAAGAAACCGATCTTTGCAGCAGCTACAGAGTCTGCGTGTGTCTGGTGAATCTAACCTTATGCTTAATCAGTATTTCTCAATGCCTGCATGGCCTCTCTAAGATCACGTCATAACTCGTTATAACAAGTGATCTGCCATGACTGATAACGTTCTATCCCTCAGCAGCATCCCGCTGCACACGCAACTGCGCGATGTGCTGCGCGCCCGCATCCTCGACGGCGAATACCCTCAAGACAGTCAGATGCCCTCCGAAAGCGAACTCGGCGCGCTGTTCAAAGTCAGCCGCATCACCGTGCGCCAGGCCTTGGGCGATCTGCAAAAGGAAGGGCTGATCTTCAAGATTCACGGCAAGGGCACCTTCGTTGCCAAGCCGAAAACCTTTCAGAACGTCAGCACGCTGCAAGGCCTCGCTGAGTCCATGACCGGTCGTGGCTACGAGGTGATCAACCGCCTGCGCAGCTTCAAATTCATCCCGGCCGACAAGCTCGTCGCCGAACGATTGCAGGTGGCCGAAGGCGAAACCGTGGCGCAGATCAAACGCGTCCGATTGATCAATCGCGAGCCGATCTCACTGGAAATCACCTACCTGCCCAAAGCCATCGGCGAACGGTTGGAGAAGGCTGACCTGGTCACCCGCGACATTTTTCTGATCCTCGAAAACGACTGCGGCCTGGCCCTTGGTCACGCCGACCTGGCCATCGACGCGGTGCTGGCCGACAGCGACCTGACCCAGGCGCTAAACGTCGAAGCCGGTTCGCCGATCATGCGCATCGAGCGCCTGACCCACGATGCCGCAGGCCTTCCCGTGGACTTCGAACACCTTTACTACCGTGGCGATGCCTTCCAGTACCGCTTGCGGATCGACCGGCAAAAAGGGGATCGGGCATGAGTAGAAATACCCTTGAACAGGAATACGACATCGTCGTGATCGGCGGCGGCACCGCTGGCCCGATGGCGGCGATCAAGGCCAAGGAGCGCAACCGTGAACTGCGGGTTTTGCTGATCGACAAGGCCAACGTCAAGCGCAGCGGCGCGATCAGCATGGGCATGGACGGCCTGAACAACGCGATCATTCCCGGCCACTCGACACCGGAGCAGTACACCAAGGAAATCACCATCGCCAACGACGGCATCGTCAATCAGGCCGCCGTCTATGCCTATGCGACCCACAGCTTCGAAACCATCGAACAGCTGGACCGCTGGGGCGTGAAATTCGAGAAGGACGAAACCGGCGACTACGCGGTGAAAAAGGTCCACCACATGGGCGCCTACGTGTTGCCGATGCCGGAGGGGCACGACATCAAGAAAGTCCTGTATCGCCAGTTGAAGCGGGCGCGGGTCAGCATCACCAATCGGCTGGTTTGCACGCGATTGCTGACGGACGAAGAGGGCGCAGTCAACGGTGTGATGGGTTTCGATTGCCGAACCGCCGATTTCCATGTGATCAAGGCCAAAGCCGTAATCCTGTGCTGCGGCGCAGCCGGACGTCTGGGCCTACCGTCATCCGGTTACCTGATGGGCACTTATGAAAACCCGACCAACGCCGGCGACGGCTACGCCATGGCTTATCACGCCGGGGCCGAACTGGCGAACCTCGAATGCTTCCAGATCAACCCGTTGATCAAGGATTACAACGGCCCGGCCTGCGCCTACGTCACCGGCCCGTTGGGCGGCTACACCGCCAACAACAAGGGCGAGCGCTTCATCGAGTGCGACTACTGGAGCGGGCAGATGATGTGGGAGTTCCACCAGGAACTCGAAAGCGGCAACGGCCCGGTGTTCCTCAAACTCGATCACCTGGCCGAGGAAACCATCCAGAACATCGAAGAGATCCTGCACAGCAACGAACGCCCAAGCCGCGGCCAGTTCCACGCCAATCGCGGCACCGACTACCGCACGCAGATGGTCGAGATGCACATCTCGGAAATCGGCTTTTGCAGCGGCCACTCGGCGTCCGGCGTGTGGGTCAACGAGAAGGCCGAGACTTCGGTCAAGGGTCTGTACTCGGCGGGTGACATGGCGGCGGTGCCGCACAACTACATGCTCGGTGCGTTCACTTATGGCTGGTTTGCCGGCACCAACGCGGCGGATTTTGTCGTCGGTCGCGAGTTTTCAGCGGTCGATGCCCGGCAGATCGAAACGGAAAAATTGAGGGTCTACGCGCCACTGGATCGCGAACACGGCCTGCCGCCCGCGCAAGTGGAATACAAGCTGCGGCGTTTTGTGAACGACTACCTGCAACCGCCGAAAGTGACCAAGAAGATGCAAATCGGCCTGCAACGCTTCAGCGATATCCAGCGCGACCTGGATCAGATCAAGGCGCACAACGCCCACGAACTGATGCGCGCCATGGAAGTCAGCATGATCCGCGACTGCGCCGAAATGGCCGCCCGCGCGTCCTTGTTTCGCGCTGAAAGTCGCTGGGGGCTTTACCACTATCGGGTCGATCATCCGCAACGCAACGACAGCGACTGGTTCTGCCATTGCCACCTGAAGAAGGGTGACGACGGCCAGATGACCAGTTTCAAGAAAGCCGTCGAGCCTTACATCATCCCGCTCGACGCCGAAGAAATGCAGGCCTACGACCGACTGCGGGTCGGCGCTTTTGCTGCCTGAGTATTACAAAAGAGAGAACCGTGAAATGGCCTACCAACCCCAGGAAATCTTCTTCCGCTCCAACGCGCCGGTCACGGTCGATGTAGACCTTTGCATCGCCCACAAAGGCTGCACCGTGTGCGTCGACGTATGTCCGATGGATCTGCTGGCGATCAACCCGGCCACGCAAAAGGCCTACATGGCCTTCGACGAATGCTGGTACTGCATGCCGTGTGAAAAGGACTGCCCGACCGGTGCCGTGAAAGTCGAAATCCCATATCTATTACGTTGAAACACCGACCTGTAGGAGCCGGCTTGCTGGCGAAAGCGGTGGGTCAGGCAACTGATTTATCGACTGGCAGGACCGCTATCGCCAGCAAGCCGGCTCCTACAGTGGATCGAGGCCAGCCGCAAATCTTGCGTACACCGGAAAACCTGTGGGAGCCGGGCTTGCCCGCGATGAGGCCGCCACAGACAACAAAATAGCTACCCGGCAACACCGGACGCTTGCTTCAAAACACCCCTCGTTTCCCACCACGCCCTGATCGTGGCGGAGACGAACATCCTATAAATGATTCGAGGGGATTCACCATGTCTTTGCCAACATTGCTGCGTGCCGCATTTGCCGGTCTGGTACTGGCTTCATTCACCCTGTCGGCCTCGGCCGAAACCATCCGCATTGCCATCGGCACCCAGGACACCACGATCAACTGCGCCGCCGGCGGTCTGTTGATTCGCGAACTAGGCCTGCTGGACAAATACCTGCCCCACGACGGCCAGTACAAGGACGCCCAGTACGAAGTCGAGTGGAAAAACTTCACCAGTGGCGCGCCGCTGACCAACGAGATGGTCGCCGGCAAACTCGACTTCGGTGCCATGGCCGACTTCCCCGGTTCGTTCAACGGTGTGGCGTTCGAAACCGCCGGCAAACACAGCCTGTTCATCAGCGTGCTGTCGGGCAGCATCAAGGGCAGCGGCAATGGCATCGTGGTGCCGAGCGCGTCGGGCGTGCAGTCCCTGGCGGAGCTCAAGGGCAAGACCATTTCCGTGCCGTTCGCCTCGACAGCTCATGGCATGTTGTTGCGGGCCGTGGCGGCGCAAGGCTGGGATCCGCTCAAAGACGTGAACATCATCGCCCAGCCGCCGGAAGTCGCCGGCTCGGCATTGCAGGCTGGCAAAATTGACGCCCACGCTGACTTCGTGCCGTTCGCCGAACTGTTCCCCAGCCGTGGTTTCGCTCGCAAGATCTATGACGGTTCCCAGGCGGGCGCACCGACTTTTCATGGCGCACTGGTCGATCAGAGCTACGCGAAAAAGTACCCGGAAATCGTCGTCGCTTACCTGCGCGCAAGCCTCGAAGCCAACCAGTTACTGGCCGCTGAGCCGGAGAAGTACAGCGAGCTGATCGCCAAGGTCACCGGCGTCGATGCCGAGGTCAATTACCTGTTCCATGGCCCGCTGGGCGTGCAAACCCGCGACCTCAGCTGGAAACCCGAATACCGTCAGGCCGTCGGTACTGCCATCGACACCCTCAAGCTGTTGAAAAAGGCGGATCGCGGTCTCGATCTCAATACCTTTATCGATGACCAATACATCCGCTCCGCGTTCAAGGCGTCGAACCTGGATTACTCCGCGCAACTGGCCAACTACGGGCAGACGCCGCTCAAAGCGGTGGATGCATTGAGCGGTAAAGCCATCACCGACTTCAGCCATGTGGCCGAGATCTGGGTGCGCGGGGAACCGAAAGTCCGCCAGTACGCCTCGGCGGAAGCGGCGTTTACCGCTTTGGCGAGCCTGAAGCAGGAAGGCAAAAACATCCGCGCCGTGTATGCCCAGGCGAGTGACAGCGGGATCAAATTGCTCGCGGATCAGGCGTGGTTTGCCAGTGATGCCAAGGGTCGCCTCAGCGCATTCCTGCTCAAAGGCCAGGCCCAACAATTCGCCACGGCCCAAGGCGGCAAAGTCCTCGACTTCACCGACGCCACCACCCAGGCCGTCGCCGCCCGCTAACCCCAAAACACCGCAATTCCCCTGTAGGAGCGAGCCTGCTAGCGATGATGGACTGACATTCAGCATCGATGTCGACTGACTCACCACCGTCGCGAGCAAGCTCACTCCCACAAGGAATCGAAGGCGATGCAAATACCAGATTCACCAGCGATCAACTGTGGGAGCGAGCTTGCTCGCGATGGCGGACTGACATTCAGCATCGATGTCGACTGACCCACCGCCATCGCGAGCAGGCTCACTCCCACAGTGAACTCGGTTGAGAGAGAAAATTATGTACCGATCATATATTCGCTGGATCCCCCGAGCCGCCTCGCTGCTGCTCTGCCTTCTGTTCTGGCAACTTGCCGCCAGCCACCACTGGAACCTCGGCCTGGTCACCTTCGCCAACGTCCCGACGCCACTGGCGGTCATTCAGGCTGCCCTCGGCCTCGGCGATTCCGGCAAGCTCGCCCAGCACCTGAGCAGCAGCCTGAGCCGGGTGTTCGCCGGTTACCTGGCAGCGTTGATCATCGGCATCGCGTTGGGCCTGGCCATCGGCCGTTCGAAATGGGCCGAAGATTTACTGCTGCCACCCCTGGAAGTCCTGCGCCCAATCCCCGCCGTCGCCTGGATCCCCCTGGCCATCCTGATGTTCCCGTCCTCGGAACTGTCGATGGTTTTCATCACCTTCACCGGCGCGCTGTTCCCGATCCTGCTCAACACCGTGCACGGCGTCGAAGGCGTCGACCCACGCCTGATCGCCTCGGCCAGAAGCCTCGGGGCAGGGCGCCGGGCGATTCTGCTGGAGGTGATCCTGCCTGGCGCCGCGCCGAGCATCATCACCGGCCTCGCCATCGGCATGGGCACCTCGTGGTTCTGCCTGGTGACCGCGGAAATGATCTCCGGCCAATACGGCATCGGCTATTACACCTGGGAGTCCTACACCATCCAGAACTACGCCGACATCGTCGTCGGCATGTTGCTGATCGGCGTACTCGGGATGGGCAGCAGCCTGCTGATCAAACGTCTCGGCGGGCTGTTCACGCCGTGGCACCGACCACGAGGAAAAGCCTGATGAGCGTGATGCAAACCCCTGAAGGGCGGATCGACATCCGCCAACTGTCCATCGTCCTCGGCGAAGGCCAGCAGGCTTTCGAAGCCGTGCAAGGCCTCGATTGCCAGATCGAACCGGGGCAATTCGTCTGCATTCTCGGCCCGTCCGGTTGCGGCAAATCGACCTTGCTCGGCGCACTGGCCGGGCATCTGCAATCGTATACCGGAACACTGAAAGTCGACGGCGCCCAAGTCTCGGCCCCATCGCCCCAGCGTGGCATGGTCTTCCAGCACCACACCCTGTTTCCTTGGCGCACTGTGCGTGACAACGTCGCCTTCGGCCTGAAAATGCGCGGCATCGACAAAGCCGCGCGCCACAAGGCCGCCGATGAAATCCTTGCGTTGGTAGGCCTCAAAGGCTTCGCTGAGCGCTGGCCTGACCAGCTCTCCGGCGGCATGCAACAACGAGTCGAGATCGCCCGGGTGCTGATCAATCGCCCGCGCCTGTTACTGATGGACGAACCCTTCGGCGCCCTCGACGCCCTGACCCGGCTGAACATGCAGGAACTGCTGCTGGACATCTGGACACGAATCCGCACCACCGTGGTGTTCGTCACCCACGACATCGACGAAGCGTTGTTCCTCGCCGATCGCCTGCTGGTCATGAGTTCGCGCCCCGGTCGAATCATCGAAGACCTGCGCCTCGACTTCCCCCGGCCACGCACCACCGAACTGGTGACGAGCCATGCGTTCTCCCGCCTGAAACGCCATTGCCTCGAATTACTGCGTCACGAAGACGGTCGGCAGTTACCGCGCCTGAACCCTCTCGGACTTCCTCCTGAAAACAAACTGCCGCGATTTGCCCTATGACCTCTCTATTCGATGTAACCGACAACGACGACATTCTCGCCCTGCAACCGCGCCTCACGGATGAAGATCCTGGCGTGCGCAGAATTGCCCTGATCGAACTGGCCGACCTCGAAGAACCGGACGGCCTGTTGTGGCTGGTCAATCGCCTGGCCGAAGACCCGACCGAAGAGGTCCGCGCTGAAGCCGCGCGATTGCTCGAAGCCTGGGAGGACGAACCGGTGGTTGAAGCGCTGTGCCAGGCCCTGACTGATCCATCCTTGGCGGTGCAGGCTGCTGCCGCACAAAGCCTCAGCCTGCTCAAGACCGAAGCCGCGGGCAGGGTGATTCTGCCGTGGACCGGGCATGCCGACGTCAGCGTGCGCATCGCCGCGTTCAGGGCCTTGCGCGAGTTGCGTTTTCCCGATGCTGCCGCTGCCGCCGTCGTTGCCTTGAACGATGAAGATGCCGGCGTGCGGCGCGAAGCGGTCGGCGTGCTTGGCTGGCTCAAACAACTCGATGCCTTGCCAGCCCTGGCGAAATTGGCCAGCGACGACCCGGACACCGAAGTCCGCCGCGCCGCCACCGGCGCCCTCGGCCTGGCCTCCGATGCGCAAGTGCTGCCGGCCCTGCGCCAGGCCTTGCAGGACCACGCCTGGCAAGTGCGCGAAGAAGCCGCGACCACCTTGGGCAAGGTCGGTCACGTTGACGCCGGTTCTGCCCTGGTCGACGCCTTGAGCGACGATTACTGGCAAGTCCGCCTGCGCGCCACCCGCAGCCTCGGTCGTTTGCGTTACGTCCCGGCCCTCGATGCGCTGATCGATACCCTCGGCCACCGCATCAGCAACCTGCGCAAGGAAGCTGCGCTGGCCCTCGGCGAACTGAACGATAAAGGCGCCATCGCACCCTTGCAGGCCGCTCAGGACGACGGCGACCCGGAAGTGCGCAAAGCCGTGCGCATTGCCTTGAGCCAGCTGCAATGAACCCGGTGGCGATTGGTAATTCTCAAGGTAAACAACAGCTGCGGTTGAACTGGCCCGACGGGCGCGAGCAGTTGCTGGATCATGTTGAGTTGCGCCGCCAGTGCCCGTGTTCGCAATGCCGGGCGTTTCGATTGCAGGGGCTGACGGTGAAAGTCGATGAGCGCATCCGCGTGATTGAACTCAACCAGCAAGGTTACGGCCTGCAACTGATCTTCAGCGATGGCCACGAACGCGGAATCTACCCGTGGCCTTACCTCTCAGCCCTGTAGGAGCGAGGCTTGCCCGCGAAGTCGGTGTGTGAGATACGCCGCCTTCGCGGGCAAGCCTCGCTCCTACAGGAATTGTTGGGGGTCAGAAGGATTTACTGATGCTTGCTACTACCGTGGCGCTGCACACGTCGTCGAACCCCCAGTTGCTGGTGCACTGGCTTTTTGACAGGTCAGTGTCGATGTAACTCAAGTTCAGCATCACACCAGCCAGTTCGTGGGACAGTTTGACTTCCCATTCGCGGTACGAGTCTTCGGCCTGGCCTGACATCGAGTACAGGTGCGGGTCCTTGAAATCCATGTTGCCGTATCGCAATTTCAGGCCTGTGTCGTAAGGCAACTCGGTTTCATAACCGACGTAGCTGTACAACGAACTCTGTTTACTGTCGATGCCCGGCGCATCGGCGGAGTAATAGGCCGCCAGCTTCACGCCATAAGCGCTGAGGATTGCGTAGGTCTCACCCTGGTTGAACTGACTTTCCTTGGGGTAAGCGTATTTGAGATAGCCAAGGTCCAGGCTGACTGCATCGGTCGCCTGCCAGAGCCAACCGGCGTAGTAATCGACTTCCTGTCGGGTCTTCAAACCGCCGCCGAAATCGACGTTTGAACTCCATGCGCCGAGGTACAGGCCGCTGCTGTGCGCCAGGGTCAGACCGGCCTGCACCGCAGGATCGTTCTGGGTTTGCGAAATGCCCCGGGTGCGGTAGTCGCTGGCCAGGGTCAGATCGACCAGCAGGGCGAAGTCGTCATTCAAGGGCAGCGCCTGGCTGCTCAAGGGAAGAAGGCTCAAGGAACCGAGGGCGAACAGGGTGAAAGCGTTCATGGGGTGCGTCCCGTTATTGTGATTGTTATGGGCAGATTTTTGCGGCAAGGCTGCGCCGACCCCCGGTGACAAACGCGGGGTGCGGGCAGTGGATACAGATGATTTTTCTTAGAGCGTCGGTGCGTAGACTTCGCGACCGGCGAACCAGGTTTGCAGCACCTGGGTGTCATGCAGGGCTTTGTTGTCGACGCTGAACACGTCGCGGTCCAGCACGATGAAATCGGCTTGCTTGCCAGGGCTCAGCGAACCGATCTGCTTCTCCAACCCGATGGTGCGTGCAGCGTTCAGGGTGTAGGCGTAGAACATCGTTTCGCGGTCAATACGCTCATCGGCATTCAACACGCCCAGCGGGCCTTCGCGGGTGATGGCCTGGGCCATGGCGTTCCATGGATTGGGAGAGGACACCGCCCAGTCACTGGCACCGGCGATGGTCGCGCCTTGTTTGAGCAATGAGTGCGCCGGGTATTGGTAACGGAAGGCGAGCGCACTGACATACGGCTTGATCATGTCCAGGGTGTACTCGTCGGCGCTGGCCCACAGCAGTTGCATCGAGGCGATGACGTTGAGCGGTTTGAACCGCGCGAACTCTTTCGGGTTGACCATTTGCAGGTGGGTGATCGAGTGGGTCACGCCGCTCTGGCGGTCCTTGCGCGCCTGGGCGATACCGTTCAGCGATTCACGCACCGCGCGGTCGCCGATGGCATGGATGTGCACCAGCCAGCCACGCTGATCGATGGCGCTGACCAATTCGCCAAAGTGTTTCGGATCGATCAGCAGTTCGCCCTGTTTGTGCGAGTTGCTGTACGGATCGATCATCGCCGCGCTCTGCGCCGGGTATTCGATCACGCCGTCGGCGAAGATCTTGACCCCGGGCAAGGTCAGGTTCGGGATGCCCTGGAATTGCTGGCGTACCTTGTCCAGGGTGTCGAGATCGGCCGGCACGCTTTTCGGATTGGCCACCAGCAACGCGGCGACGTGGGCGCTCATGCCGCCGCTTTCGGCCAACGCTTTGTACACCGGCAGTACGCCGACGGTGTTCTCCGTGGGTTTGAGCGCGAACACCGGCTCGCCGGGGGCGGCGTTGGCGGCGGGGTCCATCCACGCGGTGATGCCCAGGCTGTTGTTGTAGTGCACGGCGGATTGCGCGGCTTTCAACATGTCGGCGGGGCTCGGCACTGGCATCTTTGAGGCGACGCGATCCCAGCCGGCGTCCACCAGGAAACCGTTGGGACTGCCATCGGCGAGTTTGCCGATGGTGTCTTTTTCCGCCTCCGGCAGTTTCTTCAGCAGCGCTGCATCAATGCCTGCGCGCTGCAGCATCACGTTGTTGGCCCACGCGGTGTGGTGATCGCTGCCGGTGAACACCACGGGCACCTTGGCCCACTCGCCACTGTTGAATTTCTGGCCGAAGGCTTCGGCCTGGGCCCAATAAGCCGAACTCATGCCGGCCACGCTCAACACATCACCATGTTTCGCTTTGCCGTCGTCACGCCAGGCTTTCAGGCGTTTTTCCAGTTCGTCGAGGTCGACCACCTCGTCTTCCATATTGGCCGAGGCCATTTCCAGACCGCCGAATATGGCGTGGGAATGACTGTCGATCAGGCCGGGCATCAGGGCTTTACCGCCGAGGTCGACGACTTTGGTCCCCGACGCGATCAGGGCCTTGATCTGCGCATCGCTGCCGACTTGCAGCACTTTTCCGTCCTGCACCGCCAACGCTTGCACCTTCGGTTGGGCGCGGTCGGCGGTGAAAATCTTGCCATTGATCAGCACCAGATCGGCCGCTGCCATGGCTTCCATCGAGGCAAAACTGACTGCGACCATCAATAGATTCGGAATGAATCTTTTCATTGAATGTTTCCTTGTTATTGCGTCTGATGGCCAGATTAGTGGCTTGTCATGGCCAGCAGAACGCCTCGCTCACGAAAAACGTTTTTGCCTGAATGGAAAAAATATGGACAAGTTGGGAGCATTGAAAATGTTCGTGGTCACGGCGCAACTCGGCAGTTTCAGCCGCGCTGCCGAGCAGCTGGGCAAGACCCCGTCGGCCCTGACCAAAGCGGTCAATCACCTCGAAGCGGAGCTCGGCGCTCGCTTGTTCGAGCGCAGCACCCGGCGGATTTTGCTGACCGAATCGGGTCGTCTTTATCTGGAAACCGCGCGCCAGGTGTTGCAGCGGCTGGAGGAGGCTGGCGAGGAAATCGAGCAGCTGCAGCATGGCCTGCGCGGCAACCTGAAAATCACCGCGCCGCTGGCGTATGGGCAGGCTTTTCTCGATCAGGTGTGCGGCGGCTTTCTGGAGCAATACCCGCAGATCAACCTGCAAGTGGACCTGTGCGATGAGTTCGTCAACCTGCTGGAAAGCGGCTACGACCTGGCGTTGCGCGAGGGCCATGACGACTTGCCGGGGCTGATTGCCCGCGTCGTCGGCAGCAATCGGCTGGCGTTGTGCGCCAGCCCTGAATATCTGGCGCGCAAGGGGTTGCCGGTCACGCCGGACACCCTCGATGACCACGAATGGCTGCTCTACCGTCATCCGTTGCTCAGCCGCGAATTCTGGTGGGCCGAGCGCGACGGGCAGCGCTTGAGCCTTCCGCAACCGCAATCACCACGGTTGCGCAGCGACAATTACGATCTGCTACTGGCCAACGCACTGGCCGGGCGCGGCGTGTTGCACACGCCGTTGTGGAGCGCCGCGCCGTACATCGCCGATGGGCGGTTGGTGCAGGTGATGGCCGATTACGTCATCGATCCGGACAGCTTCGGCTCGTACATCCTGGCGGTGTACCCCAGTCATCGGCGGGCAACCGCCAAAGTGCTGGCTTTCATCGATTACATCGCAGGGTTTCTGGCGTCGCGTGGCTTGAGCTGACTGGCGGTCCTTGCCAGGAAAATGCCGAAAGAGTACAAATGTACTCCATGACGACTTTAACCCCCCGCCGTACCGCCATCCTGACCTTTATCCGTGATCGAATCGCGGAGCAAGGTCAGTCCCCGAGCCTCGCTGAAATCAGCGAGGCGTTTGGTTTTGCCTCCCGCAGCGTGGCGCGCAAGCATGTGCTGGCGCTGACCGAGGCCGGGTTCATCGAGGTCAATCCGCATCAGGCCCGGGGCATTCGTTTGCTCGGGCAACCGGCGCGGCCCGAGTTGCTGGACATCCCGGTGCTCGGGCGGGTCGCAGCGGGTGCGCCGATCGGTGCTGATGCCGAAGTGCACAGCCGCTTGCTGCTCGACCCGTCGATCTTCTCGCGAGTGCCGGACTACATGCTGCGGGTCCAGGGCGACTCGATGATCGAGGACGGTATTCTTGACGGCGATCTGGTGGGCGTGCACCGCAATCCCGAAGCGTTCAACGGCCAGGTCGTGGTGGCGCGGCTTGACGGCGAAGTCACCATCAAGCGTTTCGAGCGGGTTGGCGACGTTGTCCGGTTGTTGCCACGCAACCCGGCCTATAAGCCGATCATCGTCGAGGCCAATCAGGACCTGGCCATCGAAGGGGTGTTCTGCGGTCTGGTGAGGCAAGGGTGATGGGCGCCGTCGTTGCGCTGGATACGCTGTTCAATGGCGGCCAGGTCTGGAAGGGCCGACCTGCGCCACCGGCTGTCAGCCCGCAACCCACCGGGCATGCCGCGCTGGACGCGGCGTTGCCCTCCGGCGGCTGGCCGGAAGCGGCGTTGACTGAAATCCTCCTGGCCGGGCAGGGTGTTGGCGAGTTGCAGCTGGTGTGGCCAGCCCTGGCGCGGCTGTCGGCGGCGGGCGAACGCATTGTGCTGGTGGCGCCGCCTTACGTGCCGTATCCCCAGGCCTGGCAGAGCGCCGGGGTCGATCTGCGCCAGTTGTCGATCATCCAGGCCAGCGAGCGCGATGCGCTGTGGGCGGCGGAACAATGCCTTCGTTCAGGCAGTTGCGGCGCGGTGCTGTGCTGGCCGCACAGGGCCGATGACCGGGCGCTGCGACGCTTGCAGGTGGCGGCCGAAACCGGCTCGACCCTGGCGTTTGCCTATCGCTCGATCAACGAAGCCATCAACCCTTCGCCTGCGGCGCTGCGCATCGCCATCGATGCCAGGCCCGCGCAGTTGCGTGTGCTCAAGTGTCGGGGCGGGTTGGCGCGGTCGGCACCGATTGCCTTTCCCGTGGGGCATTGAGGTTGCCATGCGCTGGGTCTGCATTCTCTTCCCGCAATTGGCGCTGGACGCGGTACTGCGTCAGCGCCCCGATCCCGATGAACCGTTGGCGCTACTGACCGGCCCGGCACAGCGTCGGGTGTTGCAAGCGGTCAACGCTTCGGCGCGGGCGCTGGGCTTGCGCCCGGGCCAGTCGATGACCGCTGCGCAAGCCTTGAGCAAAGGCTTTGTCACGGCCGAATACGATGGCGCCGAGATCGAGCACTGGCAACAGTTCCTGGCGGCGTGGGCCTACCGGTTCAGCTCTCAGGTCAGCGTGCATTACCCGCGTGCCGTGGTGTTTGAAATCGAATCCAGCCTTGGGTTGTTCGGGCCCTGGCCGCAGTTCGAGGCGCGGTTGCGTGCCGAGCTCGGCGAACTGGGCTTTCGGCATCGGATCGTCGCCGCGCCCAACCCGGTGGCTGCGCGGGTGTTGGCCAATATGTATGACGGCTTGGTGGTGCCGGACGATCAAGCCTTGCGCTATCACCTGGGGCAATTGCCGGTTGACCGGATTGCCCTGGAACCAGCCGTGGCCACGGCGTTGTCGCGCATGGGGTTGCGCACCTTGAGCCAGGTTCAGGCGTTGCCGCGCAACAGCCTGGCGCGACGGTTCGAGGCGCAGGTGCTCAAGCACCTGGATGCGCTGTTCGGCGAGCGGCGGCTGGCGCTGGCGTTCTACCTGCCGCCGGACCGGTTTGATGTGCGCATCGAGCTCAACTTCGATGTGCAATCCCATCAGGCGCTGCTGTTTCCATTGCGTCGCTTGACCGGCGATCTGTCGGCCTTCCTCTGCGGCCGGGACAGTGGCGTGCAGCGTTTCGACCTGCACCTGGAACACGCCGGCTTGCCGGACACGGTGATCAAGGTCGGCCTGCTCAGCGCCGAGCGCGATTCGGCGATGCTCTTCGAACTGGCCCGGGGACGGCTGGAACAGGTGCAGGTCGAGGCCCCGGTGCGCGGTTTCCGGCTGCGCGCCGAAGACCTGCCAAGCTTCGTCCCGCAACGTCAGGAACTGTTCGACGACCGTCCGCAGCAGTCCTTGCCCTGGGAGCAACTGCGCGAACGCTTGCGCGCACGGCTCGGGGATGACGCGGTGCATGGCTTGCGTTTCCAGGCCGATCACCGGCCAGAGTGCGCGTGGCAGGCTCGGGTCGACAGCCAACTCTGCGCGGGGTTGGCGGGCGTGCAGCGTCCGGGCTGGTTGCTGACGGAGCCGCAGGCCGTACACGAAGGCTCGACGCGAATCCTAATGGGGCCGGAGCGTATCGAGTCCGGCTGGTGGGACGGCGACGACGTGCGCCGCGATTACTACCTGATCGAAACCCGTTCCGGCCAGCAGGGCTGGGCCTACCGCGCGGTGGGCGAGGGCGGCCCGCTGTGGCTGCAAGGCTGGTTCGCATGAGCGTCGGGTATGCGGAGTTGCACTGCCTGTCGAACTTTAGTTTCCAGCGCGGTGCTTCCAGTGCCCTGGAACTGTTTCAACGGGCGAAAAAGCACGGCTATCAAGCGCTGGCGATCACCGATGAATGCACCCTGGCCGGCATCGTCCGCGCCTGGCAGGCGGCCAAGTCCGTGGAGCTGCCGCTGATTATCGGCAGCGAAATGCGCATCGAGAACGGCCCGAAACTGGTGCTGCTGGTGGAAAATCTTGAGGGTTACCAGACCCTGTGCCGGCTGATCACCCGAGCGCGGCGGCGCACGGAGAAAGGCCATTACCAAGTACTGCGCGAGGACTTCAGCGCGCCGATGCCGGGGTTGCTGGCGTTGTGGGTGCCGGACACGGTCGATGATTTTGCCAGCGGTCATTGGCTCAAACAGACGTTCACCGATGGCCTGTGGCTGGCGGTGCAGTTGCATCGCGGGCAGGACGACACCCGACGACTGGACGCACTGCTGACCCTGGCGCGGGAACTGCGGATTCCTGCGCTGGCCAGCGGCGATGTGCACATGCACACCCGTGGGCGGCGGGCATTGCAGGACACCATGACCGCGATCCGTCATCACCTGCCGGTGGCCGAGGCCGGGTTGCGGTTGCATCCGAACGGCGAGCGGCATGTGCGCAGCCTCGATGCCCTGCAATCGATCTACCCGCAAGCGTTGCTCGATGAAACGCTGACCATCGCCCGGCGTTGCACGTTCGACCTCGGCCAGTTGCGTTATCAGTATCCCCGCGAGCTGGTGCCGGAAGGCCAGACAGCCACGTCCTGGCTGCGGCATCTGACCGAAGAGGGGATCGCGTGGCGCTGGCCGGACGGTCCGCAAGCCAAGGTGCTGGTGCAGATCGACAAGGAGCTGGAACTGATCGCCGAGCTGGGCTATGAAAGCTACTTCCTCACGGTGCACGACATTGTGCGGTTCGCCCGTGAGCAGAAAATCCTCTGTCAGGGCCGGGGTTCTGCCGCGAACTCGGCGGTGTGTTTTGCCTTGGGCATCACGGAAATCGACCCGGATCGCACCACGCTGTTGTTCGAACGCTTTCTCTCCAAAGAGCGCAATGAGCCACCGGACATCGACGTCGATTTCGAACACGAACGCCGCGAAGAAGTCTTGCAGTACGTGTTCCAGCGTTATGGCCGGACCCGCGCCGCACTCACGGCAGTGGTCAGCACCTATCACGCGGCCGGCGCGGTGCGCGACGTGGCCAAGGCCCTGGGTCTGCCGCCGGACCAGATCAACGCCCTGGCCGATTGCTGTGGTCACTGGAGCGATGCAACACCCCCCGTGGAACGCCTGCTTGAAGGCGGTTTCGACCCCGAGAGCCCGGTGCTGCGCCGGGTGCTGAGTTTGACTCAGCAACTGATCGGTTTCCCCCGACACCTGTCCCAGCACCCCGGCGGCTTCGTGATTTCCGAGCAGCCGCTGGACAGCCTGGTGCCGGTGGAAAACGCTGCCATGGCCGAGCGCACCATCATCCAGTGGGACAAGGACGATCTCGATGCGGTGGGGCTGCTCAAGGTGGACATTCTGGCCTTGGGCATGCTCAGTGCGATCCGCCGCTGTTTTGATTTGCTGCGCCGTCATCGCCATCTGGACTTGAGTCTGGCGACGATTCCGGCCGAAGACTCGCCAACCTACGACATGATCGGCCGTGCCGACACCATCGGCGTGTTTCAGATCGAATCCCGGGCACAGATGTCGATGCTGCCGAGGCTCAAGCCCCGGACTTTCTATGACCTGGTGATCGAGGTGGCGATCGTCCGTCCGGGGCCGATCCAGGGCGGGATGGTGCATCCGTACCTGCGCCGGCGAAACAAGGAGGAACCCGAGGTTTACCCGTCGCCGGCGCTGGAAGTCGTGCTCAAACGCACCCTGGGCGTGCCGCTGTTTCAGGAACAGGTGATGCAGATTGCGATTGTCGCCGCCGACTACAGCCCCGGCGAGGCTGATCAGTTGCGTCGCTCCATGGCCGCCTGGAAACGCCATGGCGGACTGGAGCCGCACAAGGATCGGCTGGCCGCCGGGATGAAGAAAAACGGCTACACGGCCGAGTTCGCCGCGCAGATCTTCGAGCAGATCAAAGGCTTCGGCAGTTATGGCTTTCCTGAGTCTCACGCCGCCAGTTTCGCCTTGCTGACCTACGCCAGTTGCTGGTTGAAGTGCCACGAGCCGGCGGCCTTCGCCTGTGCGCTGATCAACAGCTGGCCCATGGGGTTCTACAGCCCCGACCAGATTCTGCAGGACGCGCGCCGGCATCATTTGCAGATTCGCCCGGTGGACGTGCGCGCCAGCGAGTGGGATTGCAGCCTCGAACCGATCACCGGCGCGCAGCCGGCGATTCGCATGGGGCTGCGGATGATCAAGGGCTTTCGCGAGGACGATGCCCGGCGCATCGAAGCGGCGAGGGCAAAGGGTGTATTTGTCGACATCGCCGACCTGGGCGAGCGCGCGCGACTCGATGCTCGTGCCCAGGAGCAACTGGCCGATGCCGGTGCGCTGCGGGGGCTGGCCGGTGACCGTCATCGGGCGCGCTGGGAAGTGGCGGGGGTGCAGAAACAGCTTGGTTTGTTTGCCGGCCTGCCGAGTCAGGAAGAACCTGCGATCTATCTGCCCAAGCCGACGGTGGGCGAGGACTTGCTGGCCGACTACAACAGTGTCGGCACCACCCTGGGCCCACATCCGCTGGCGTTGCTGCGCGGTGAATTGAAAGCCCGACGTTGCCGCAGTTCGAAAGAGCTGATGGAGGTCGAACACGGCCGACCGGTCAGCGTCGCCGGGCTGGTCACCGGCCGGCAACGGCCGGGCACTGCCAGTGGCGTGACCTTCGTCACCCTCGAAGACGAATTCGGCAACATCAACGTCATCGTCTGGCGCGATCTGGCTGATCGGCAGCGAAAGGTTTTGGTCGGCTCGCAGTTGCTCAAGGTCGATGGCCGCTGGGAAAAGGAAGGCGAGGTGCGACACCTGATTGCCGGACGCTTGAGCGACCTGAGTCCTTTGCTGGATGGCATCAGCGTGCGCAGCCGCGATTTCCGCTGATTCTCAGTCATGCACAACCCCACTGATCACACTGATCGTTCCCACGCTGCGCGTGGGAATGCAGCCATGGACGCTCCGCGTCCCAGCTGTGACGCAGAGCGTCACGGGAGGCACTCCCACGCAGAGCATGGGAACGATCGCGTCAGCCAATGCATTGACGCCAATAAAAATTAAATACTGTTATCAGTGATGGCACTTTGGCATAATGCCGGCCGCCGACGTCCCGCACGTCGATTATCGATTTGATTCCCCCTCGCTTTTTCGCCGCTGCAACCCGCAGCGGTTGGCTATGGCCGTGCCGGGATAAACCGTTTTTTCAGAAGGAATGCACAGTGAGAATGATCTCTCGGATGTTGGTGTCGGCGGCAGCGATTGCCCTTTTGGGCAGCATGGCCGGTTGCGCCACGGAAAGCTCGCGCGCCTTGCCGGTCGCAAAAGTCGAAAGCGCCAGCGTGGCGTATGCCGGTGTTCGTGTGCCCATGGCAGTCGGCAAGTTCGACAACCGTTCGAGCTACATGCGCGGGATTTTCTCCGACGGCGTCGATCGCCTCGGCGGTCAGGCCAAGACCATCCTGATCACTCACTTGCAGCAAACCAACCGCTTCAGCGTGCTGGACCGCGACAACATGGGCGAGATCCAGCAGGAAGCCGCGATCAAGGGCCAGTCCCAGCGCCTCAAGGGTGCTGACTTTGTGGTCACCGGTGATGTCACCGAGTTCGGCCGCAAAGAAACCGGCGACCACCAGCTGTTCGGCATTCTCGGCCGCGCCAAGACCCAGGTGGCCTACGCCAAGGTCAACCTGAACATCGTCAACATCAGCACCTCCGAAGTGGTTTATTCGACCCAGGGCGCTGGCGAGTACGCCTTGTCCAACCGTGAAGTCATCGGCTTCGGCGGCACGGCTGCCTACGATTCGACCCTCAACGGCAAAGTGCTCGACCTGGCCATGCGCGAGGCGATCAATCGCCTGGTGGACGGGATGAACGCCGGGGCATGGAAACCGGGTAACTGATCAAGGTTGATGACAAGGAGCGGTAAAAGCATGTTCAAGACATATGTGTCGTGGGCGCTGATGGCGTCGACATTGCTGGTCAGCGGCCTGTTGGGCGGTTGCGCCGGCCCGAAAACCCTTTACCAGTGGGAAAGCTACCAGCCGGAAGTCTACGAGTACTTCAAGGGTGAAGAACCCAAGGAAGCTCAGGCCGAAGCGCTGGAACGCGACCTGCAGAAGATCAAGTCCACCGGCAAGACGCCGCCGCCTGGCTATCACGCTCACCTGGGTCTGTTGTACCTGAGCATGGGCAAGGACGATCAGATGGTGCAGCAGTTCAGGACCGAGAAAACCCTGTTTCCCGAGTCGACGCCGTACATGGATTTTCTGCTTAAAAACGCCAAGACCGGAGACACCCAATGATCGCGCATTCATTGAAACTGATGGCCGGGCTGCTGGCGCTGGCTGTGCTCGGTGGCTGTGTCAGCCCCAAGACCGTGGACTATTCGGCTTACAAGCAAGCTCGTCCGAAAACCATTCTGGTGCTGCCGCCGCTGAACAACTCGCCGGACGTCAAGGCGTCCTACAGCATGTTGTCGCAGGTCACGTACCCGTTGGCAGAAGCCGGTTACTACGTGCTGCCGATCACCCTGGTCGATGAGACATTCCGCCAGAATGGCCTGACCACACCGGCGGACATTCACCAGGCACCGGCCAACAAGCTGCAGGAAATCTTCGGTGCCGATGCGGGGTTGTACATCACCGTGACGGACTACGGCACGCGCTACATGATCATCAGCAGCGAAACCGTGGTGACCGCCACCGCGAAACTGGTAGACCTCAAGAGCGGCACCACCCTGTGGACCGGCTCGGCCCGGGCATCGAGCGAAGAGGGCGGCAACAACGGTGGCGGTGGTTTGGTTGGCATGCTGATTACGGCAGCGGTCAAGCAAGTGATCAATAGCTCCACCGACGCCGGTCACCCGATTGCCGGTGTGGCCAGTACACGGCTGCTGTCGGCAGGGCAACCGGCGGGGTTGCTGTACGGACCGCGTTCGCCGAAATACGGTACTGATTGAACCCGGTCTGTTTGAGATCGTTCCCACGCTCCGCGTGGGAATGCATCCCCGGACGCTCCGCGTCCGCTTTTGGGACGCAGAGCGGCCCTTGCTGCATTCCCACGCAGAGCGTAGGAACGATCAGCGATCGAACTGACCTGCATGCATTTGAATGGCATCGAGAAGGCGATCCTCGACGTCGCCGCCACACTCAAAACCGGCTACCACCCGCTCAAGCATCTGATCGAGGTTTAATGATGCCTCGCTGATTTCTGTAGCAGCTGCCTCGCGCTGCTCGGCAGCTGCTACAGGGTTCTTTGTCTGGCCACCCCAACAAATCCGCAGATCTAGAATCGGCTAACCTCATATGAAACCATTGGCGTCGGCGATGCTCGAAACAAACGGGCACGCGTCGTCCTCGCGCAGCGATCCCGCATGTCAGCCACTCACAGAGACAAAGAGCCAGTCGATGCAGTTTCTATCTGATAGCCACGGGTGTGCCGGCTGGAACGGTGAAATGGCCGGGCGCATCCGCGCGTTCGACTGGAGCCAGACTGAGCTTGGAGGCATCGACACCTGGCCCGCCAGTCTGTGCAGCACGGTTCGGCTGATGCTCGCGTCGCCATTGCCGATGGTGATGCTCTGGGGGCGCGAGGGCTACATGATCTATAACGATGCGTACTCGACGTTTGCCGGTGGCCGCCATCCTTACCTGCTGGGGGTTCCGGTGGAGCTGGGCTGGCCGGAAGTGGCCGAGTTCAATCGACATGTGGTGGATACCTGCCTGGCGGGCGGCACTTTGTCCTATCGCAATAAAGAGCTGGAATTGCTGCGCGACGGGGTCCCCGAGGACGTCTGGCTGGACCTCTATTACAGCCCGGTCGCCGATGATGAAGGGCGCCCCGGCGGGGTCATGGCGATGGTCGTTGAAACCACTGAATATGTAATCTCCGAACGCCGGCGCCAGGAAGCCGAAGACGCGTATCGCGCCGACAACGAGCGCGTGCGCCTGGCGCTCAATGCCGGGGCGTTGCTTGGCTCGTTCGTCTGGGACATCAAGGGCAACGTGCTGTCCGGTGACGAGCGCTTCGCCCGGACGTTCTCCTACCCGACCGGGCAGAACCTGGCCGACCTGCCCACTGACATCGCAGAAGCGCGGATTCATCCCGACGACCGCAGCTGGGTCCAGGAACGGGTCAGTCAGTCAGTGGCATCCGGCGAGCCCTTCAACGCCGAGTACCGGGTCTTGCGCCCCGACGGCAGCTATCTGTGGGTGCAGGCCAGTGGGTGCTGCGAGTTCAACGAGCAGGGCGAACCCTTCCGCTTCCCCGGCGTGTTGATCGATATTCACGAACGCAAGATCGCCGAAGAATCTTTGCTCAAATTCACCCGCAACCTGGAGCAGCGCGTAGCCGACGAAGTCGATGCGCGGCTGGCGGCTGAAGAGCAACTGCGCCAGTCGCAGAAGCTCGAAGCCATCGGCGGCCTCACCGGCGGCGTAGCCCACGACTTCAATAACCTGCTGCAGGTGATCGCCGGCAACCTGCACTTGCTGGCGCGGCATGAACCGGACAACGCCAACGTGCAGCGCCGGGTCAGTGCATCGATTGCGGCCGTCGAGCGCGGCGCCAAACTGTCTTCGCAATTGCTCGCGTTTGCCCGCCGCCAACCGTTGTCGCCAGCGGTATGCGACCCACAACTGATATTCGAAGGGCTGGGTGAGCTGTTGCAACGGGCGCTGGGGGAAACCATCCAGATCGATGTGCAGGTGCCGCAAGAACCTTGGTACATCAACGTCGATCGCAACCAGTTGGAAAACGCCATTCTCAACCTGGCGATCAATGCCCGTGACGCCATGCAGGGCGAAGGGACCATTGAGCTGAGTGCCGGGAATGTAGCGCTCGATCGTAAATTCTGTGCCGGCAAGGGCATCGCGGCGGGCGATTATGTGCGTGTCGCGGTGGCCGACACCGGCGCCGGTATGTCGCCCGAAGTGCTCGGGCAGGCGTTCGAGCCGTTTTTCACCACCAAGGCCGACGGTCAGGGCACGGGGTTGGGACTGAGCATGGTGTTCGGTTTCGTCAAACAGAGCGGCGGGCACGTCGAGATCTCCAGCGTCGTCGGGCAGGGCACTCGGGTGCAGCTTTACTTCCCGCGCAGCTTGCGTGCGTTGCCCATTGAAACAACATTACGTGATTCACCCCGACAGGGCGGGCACGAAACCATTCTGGTGGTCGAGGACAACGAAGCGGTGCGCAGCTCGGCGGTGGAGTTGCTGAGCGAGGATGGCTATCAGGTCATGACCGCGGCCAACGGTGACCAGGCGATGCAGATGTTGCTGGATGGCGTAGCGGTGAACCTGATTTTCACCGATGTGGTCATGCCCGGCCTGATCAAAAGCTCGGACCTGGCAGCTTGGGCCAAGGTACAAAATCCCCCGGTGGCGGTGCTGTTTACCTCCGGCCACACCCGGGACATTATTTCGCGCAATCACCAGCTCAGCCCTGATACCCATCTGCTGAGCAAACCTTATGGGCCCGAAGCCCTGACACACATGATCCGCACCGTCCTCAGCGGCTGACCACATCCATTGTGGGACTATCCCCTGTGAGCGAGCCCGTAGCGAGGGGATTTATCCCCGTTGGGTCGCGAAGCGGCCCCTGAAAATGGGACTGCTGCGCAGTCCAACGGGGATAAATCCCCGCTCCACAGTGCCTGCTCCCACAGGGGAGTTGTTTTTTTTCAGTTATTTATTCAAGGGCTCCCGATGACTTCAACGCGTACCTCCAATCCTCCTTCCGGCATGGTCAGGGTACGCGGTGCCCGGGAACACAATCTCAAGAACATTGACGTCGACATTCCACGGGATGCCCTGGTGGTGTTCACCGGCGTCTCGGGGTCGGGCAAGTCGTCGCTGGCGTTTTCCACGCTGTACGCCGAAGCGCAGCGCCGCTATTTCGAATCCGTGGCGCCCTACGCGCGGCGGCTGATCGATCAGGTCGGTGTGCCGGACGTGGATTCCATCGAAGGCCTGCCACCGGCCGTGGCCCTGCAACAACAGCGCGGCACGGCGAGTACGCGGTCTTCGGTGGGCAGCGTGACGACGCTGTCGAGCCTGATCCGCATGCTGTACTCCCGGGCCGGCAGTTATCCGCCGGGGCAGCCGATGCTGTACGCCGAGGACTTCTCGCCCAACACGCCTCAGGGCGCCTGCCCCGAATGCCATGGCCTGGGCCGGGTGTATGAAGTCACCGAAGCCTTGATGGTCCCGGACCCGAGCCTGACCATCCGCCAGCGCGCAGTGGCTTCCTGGCCCACGGCGTGGCAGGGGCAGAACCTGCGCGACATCCTGGTGACGATGGGCTACGACGTCGATAAACCCTGGCGCGATCTGCCGAAAAAACAGCGTGAATGGATCCTCTTCACCGAGGAAACACCGACCGTCCCGGTCTATGCCGGGCTCACCCCGGAAGAAACCAGAGTTGCGCTCAAACGCAAAATGGAGCCCAGCTACCAGGGCACCTTCACCGGTGCCCGGCGCTACATCTTGCACACGTTCAGCCACTCGCAAAGTGCGCTGATGAAGAAGCGCGTCGCCCAATTCATGCTCGGCAGCCCTTGCCCGTTGTGCGACGGCAAACGGCTCAAACGCGAGGCGTTGTCGGTGACCTTCGCCGGCTACGACATCGGCGAGCTGTCGCAGATGCCGTTGCTGCAAGTGGCCGAGGTGCTCAGGCCGGTGGCGGCCCACAGTTACCTGGAACAGGCCGATGAAGCGGGCGAGGTGTTGACTCACCGCCAGACCCGCGAGGCCCGTGAACAGCGCGTGGCCCACGGCGCCAGCGGCCATGCCAACGCGCCGGATGTGCGGCATACGCCTAACCTGTCAGTGGAGAAACGCCTGGCCGCGCAACGGATCGCCCAGGATTTACTGGAACGGGTCAGCACTTTGACCGACCTGGGTCTTGGTTATCTGGCCCTGGAGCGCAGCACGCCGACGCTGTCGTCCGGCGAGTTGCAGCGGCTGCGCCTGGCCACTCAATTGGGTTCGCAGTTGTTCGGCGTGATCTACGTGCTGGATGAGCCGTCGGCCGGTCTGCACCCGGCCGATGGGGAAGCGCTGTTCGAAGCGCTGCAACGCTTGAAGGCTGCCGGCAACACCCTGTTTGTGGTTGAGCACGATCTGGAAACCATGCGCCGTGCCGACTGGCTGATCGATGTCGGCCCGGCGGCGGGTGAGCATGGCGGTCGGATCCTCTACAGCGGTCCGCCCAAGGGACTGGAGGACATCAAGGACTCCCAGACCCGCGCCTACCTGTTCGCCGAGCAGATCACTGAAACCAGGACCGGCCGCAAACCGACCGATTGGCTTCGCCTGGAAGGCATTACGCGCAATAACCTGAACGACCTCAGCGTCGAGTTTCCCTTGGGCTGTTTTACCTCGGTGACCGGGGTTTCCGGTTCCGGCAAATCAAGCCTGGTCAGTCAGGCCTTGCTGGAATTGGTCGGTGCCCATCTTGGGCGCGGAACCAGTGCCAGCGAGCCCGAAGAGTTGAGCCTTGAGGACGATGCGCCGCAAGTCAGCGGCGGCCAGGTCACGGCCGGTCTGGAATCGATCAAGCGCCTGGTGCAGGTCGATCAGAAACCCATCGGCCGCACGCCGCGCTCGAACCTGGCGACCTACACCGGGCTGTTCGACAACGTGCGCAAATTGTACGCCGCCACCCCACAGGCGCAGGCCGAGGGCTACGATGCCGGGCAGTTTTCTTTCAACGTCGCCAAGGGCCGTTGCCCGACGTGCGAAGGCGAGGGGTTTGTCAGCGTTGAGTTGCTGTTCATGCCCAGCGTCTATGCACCGTGTCCGACGTGTCACGGCGCCCGCTACAACCCCGAGACGCTGGCGATCATCTGGCAAGGTCTGAACATTGCGCAGGTCTTGCAGTTGACGGTGGACCAAGCGGTCGAGGTGTTCGCCGAGCAACCGGGCATTCGCCGTTCGCTGGAAGTGCTGCGCGACATCGGCCTGGGCTATCTGCGCCTCGGTCAGCCGGCCACGGAGCTCTCGGGTGGCGAAGCCCAGCGCATCAAACTGGCGACCGAACTACAACGTAACCAGCGCGGGGCGACCTTGTATGTGCTCGATGAACCGACCACCGGTTTGCATCCGCGGGACGTTGACCGGCTGCTCGAACAGCTGAATACGCTGGTCGCGGCGGGGCACACGGTGATTGTGGTGGAGCATGAAATGCGCGTGGTCGCGCAGAGTGACTGGGTGATTGATATCGGGCCGGGGGCGGGGGATCAGGGCGGCAAGATTGTCGTTGCCGGCACGCCGCAGAAAGTCGCCAGGAGCAAGAAAAGCCGGACGGCGCCGTTCCTGGCCCGGACCCTTAACTAGTAGGAGCGAGGCTTGCCCGCGAATTGGGCGCTGCGGTCAGTCAGACAAAACCGGTTATCGTTCTTCGCGGGCAAGCCTCGCTCCTATAGATTCGGTGTCAGGCGCAGTCGATCGTGCGCCTGACCTTGTCCAGCAGCTCATTGATCTGAAACGGCTTGATCAGCATTTCCATGCCATCACCGAGGAACACCTGGCGGTTGATTGCGTTCTCCGCGTAGCCAGACATGAACAGGATCGGCAAACCTTCACGCCATCCCGGCACTGCCGTCGACGGCGATAGGCCACCCATTGGATTGAACCCCTGTCCAGGGATGGCTTCGAACCTTCAAGGCCCCGGCTGTTTGAATCGCGGGCTGGCCGTCATGAGCGAGGTGCGTATGAAAGACGAATCGACACAACGACAGGATCAATCGGGGGCGCCGATGGACCGCAATGACCCGGCGATTGACCCGCAGACGCCAGGCGAGGGCGCGCCAGAGGGGCAGCGTCAGAGCCAAACCACCGGCTCGCAAAGCGCCGATGCGGCGGTGGATCAGAAGAATCACCACACCGACAATGACAATGAGTTCAGCCCCGGTTTCAAGCCGAATCCGGACCGGCCCAAACCCGGCGATGACACGGATGCCGACATCGATACCGATGGCGGCTAGTTCAGCCAGCATGCAAAAAGGCCGCATCAATCGATGCGGCCTTCTTTTTTGCGCGTTATTTACTGGGGTGGGCCGCCTGGAGCTTTTTCGCCATCTCCAGGTGTTTTTCCAGCGCCGGCAGCATTTTTTGTGCGAAGCCTTTCAGCTCGGTGGCGCCTTTGACCTTGTCGTCCGTCACCGTGTTGGCCTGTTTTTCGAACAGCTTGATCGTGTCTTCGTGGGCCTTCACCTGATTATCGGCGTAGGCCGCGTCGAAGGACTCGTCCCGCATGTCGAGGATTTTTTCCTTGGCCTGTTTGACCAGCGTCGTCTCGTCCGGCACCTCGATGTCATTCTTTTTCGCCAGGGCCGCCAGTTCATCGTTGGCCTTGGAATGATCGGTGATCATCATGTTGGCGAATGCCTTGATGTCGGCCGATGAGCTTTTTTCCAGCGCCAGACGGCTGGTCTCGATTTCCGCAATGCCACCGGCGGCTGCGTTGTCGACAAAGTCATTGGAAGTGGCGGCAAAAGCTGTGCCCATGCTGGTGCTCAAGGCGACAGCCAGGGCGAGATGGCGCAGGGTGAATCCGTCCATTGGTCATTCTCCACACAGGGTTCAGGTTAGCGATCGAGGTGATCGTTATGCAATGGAGGCAGGCGCTCGGGCAAAGGTTTTATCGGGTTTGCGCCAGGACGACGAACGGGCACCGCTGGTCTGATAGGCGGTCGACAGAACCGGCCAACCGAGGCCATTCTGATAGTTGGTGAACGCAATTGATCGCGTTTGCTATCGATCAACAAACGGAGGTGTTCCATGCCGGTGCCACACGATATTTGTCAGGACCTGAAACTTTCAAAGGAAGATATCCAGCAAAAACGCTCCAAGGATTCTCGACTGGACTCATTACTTAATCAGTATTCGCAAGCGGACGCCGAGGTCGTAAAGGCTGAAACCGCACAATCGGATGCGCCCAGTGATGACGCACTGAAGAAGCTCAAGGAGAAGCGTGTGCTGGTCAAGAATCAGATCGTTGAACGGCTCCAGACGCCATCCTGATGCGCCTTGCCCACCCACCGACAACCGGTGAGTGAAAAATTGGAACGGTGATTAAAACCGGCACCTCGAAAGATCAGAGTCCGACCTTTTCGACTCCTTGCGAGGTGCCTTATGAATGAGCCCAAATTTCCAAGTGAAGAGCAGGGCGGGTACGACCCCATCCCGACCCATCCTGAACCGCTAAGCCCCGGCCGCACGACGGTCAACCCCGAAGACGAGCCGGGCATCGACGAATTGCCAGACAACGAAGGTGTGCGCCCGCTGGATGAGGACGACACCACCGCGATGGACCCTGAGCGGGTGCTTGAAGAGACGGACAACGCCGTGCGCGATAGCGAGACGGATCCCCGCTGATCACACAAAAAACCGTGGGAGCGGGCTTGCCCGCGATGGCGGATTACCTGACACGGCAATGTTGACAGTGTCGCAGCCATCGCGGGCAAGCCCGCTCCCACAGGGTTTGTGCTTTATTTCTGGAGGGCGGTGTTTAGGGGTAGGCGCGCCATGTTTTTTGCCTTCAGCGATCCCAGGTACAACCAGTCCCCATATTCGCGCACTGTCGTGATCGGCGAGTAATTACCTGTGCTCGCATCTTGCAGGTTGGCAATCACCTTGCCGTCCAAGTCCAGACCCAGTGCAAAGGCACGCTTTTCCATGGGTTTGGGCAGTACCGTCAATGCCCGAACAATCATTTTGCGCACGAACGGGTGCTGTGCCGTGGCGTCGAGCAATGCATTGCGCGGTGCGTAGAGCGCCACCCAGAAGCGGTCGCGGCCATTGAACGCGAGGTTGTCCGGCAGACCCGGCAGATTGTCGATAAACACATCGTGGGTTCCGGCGTTCGGCCCGCTCAACCAGAAGCGGGTGATACGGTAAGCGCCGGTTTCGTTGACCAGCACAAAGCTGTCGTCAGGCCCCAGCGTCACGCCGTTGGCAAACTCCAGCGTGTCCAGCAACACCGTTGTCTTGCCGGTCTGGAAGTCATAGCGCAACAAACGGCCGTCACCACCGTGCTCGATGATCGCCTCGCCATCCTTGCCGTAGCCCCAGCGGCTGGACGCGTCGCTGAAATAGGCGTAGTGCCCGGATTTGTCGATGGCGACGTCATCGGTAAACCCGAAGGGCACGCCGCTGGCCGCGGTCGTCAGCGGGATCAACCGGCCCTGGGCATCCAGGGACAGCAAACCCTTGACGCCGTCAGCGATCACCAACAACCCGTTCGGGTGCCGTGCCAGGCCCAGAGGCCGGCCGCCGGTATCGGCCAGCACTTTGGTGTCCTTGCCGTCGAGGCTGGTGCGGATCAGGCGGCCGTCGTGCAGCCCGGTGATGAGCACGTTATCTTCCAGCAGCAGCGCCTCGGGCCCTTCGATGTCCGCCGGGCCGACACGCTCCACCCCTTTGAGCCGCTGATTGTCGGCATACACCCCGCTGGTCAGGGAAGGCGCCGGCGGCGGCGTCCAGGCCACCGGCCGAACCTTGGTCGGAAACAACAACAGAAAAGCCCCCAGGACAATGATCAGCAGCCACAACAGATGGCGAAACCTTAAGGTGCTTCTCACACGCTGACTCCTGCCGGATTCAGGTTTTTCTGCGCCATGTCGCGCAACGCCAGCATCGATGCCGCGGACTCACGCTCGATACGTCGCTTGAGCAGCAATCGATTGGTGACGCGCATCGCCAGGCCCGAAAACTGATACTCCAGCGTCCGCACAAAGCGCGTGCCTTCGCCCTGCACCTCGCATTCGTAGGTCACGACCAGCGACAACCCGTGATCACCCCGCGCCCAGGCACTCCAGCGGCGCCCTGGCAGGTATTCGTTGACCTCCCAGCTCAAGTGCCCCGTGCGGCCACCGGCAAGGATGTCCTCCTCGAACCGCAGGCCGGCATGCAGCGGCCCACTTTGCCCCTGGACCTTCAGAGACGACGGATGCCACTCCGGCCAACGGGTGACGGTGCTGGCATAGGCGAGCACGTCAATCGGAGTTCCAGCGATAGCGATCTGGTGCTGCATGCGGGTCATGGTCGTTCTCGTCAGGGGCAGGGGGGCAGGCTCCGGCTCCCAGTACAGGGTGCCGAACAGGTAGTCCATCAGCGGAAACACGATATTGAAATTGCGTTCCTGCATCAGCTCGCGGCGGTGATGCAGTTCATGCAGGCGGCGCATCTGGCGGATCCACGGCAGACGCGTGACCGGGTTGTCCGGCGGCAAATGCTCGCAGGCATGAAACACCTCGTACATCAGGTACCCAAGGACCAAACAGCCGCCAAACAACCCGGCGACGTTGGCATCGACCTGCTTGAGCAGCCACCAGACGGGCAGGGTGAAGACGACGGTGTGGACCACGATCAGCCAGGCAGGAAACAGAATCACCCGCCAGTCTCGAGCGCTGTCATAGGTCATGTGGCCGGGGGCGAAAAAGCTGTGATGGTCGCCGGCATGGCGGGCGTAGAACATCCGCGCGAAGCTCTTTTTGTGATGCCCCAGGTGCCGATGCACCAGGTACACGCCGAAGTTGAAGAATAACAGCGTCAACGGCACCGTCAGCCATTGCAGCGGCCGGACCTGATGCACGGTGCTCCAGAACCCACCGATGGCCAGCACGCCGAACAGCAGCACAAAGGCCCCATGAAGCCATGGGTTGTAGCGCGGATGGATGTCAGCGCGATAGCGGTCGCGAAATGCCTGGGTGGTCTGCCTCACTGCGTTCACCTCTGCTTATTGTTATCACCAGCAGATTAGCTGATCTGCCCGCGCAAGCTTGAGCAAAGCTGGATGACACAAGCGCCATGATCCGGTGTATTCAGGTCAGCGGGTTCCAGCGTTGGGACCAGTCGTCGTCGGTCTTGATCACTTCACGCAATAAATCGAAGGCCCGTTGCAGAGTCGCCGAGTCGCGATCGCGCGAGTAAACCAGGTAGGTCGGGTAACTGAATTCCGGGGCTTTGGGCACGGGCTCCAGTACGCCGCTTTCGAGGTAGCTTTGCACCACGCGTGTACGGAAGTAGCCGCTGCCGCCGTTTTCCAGAATGTATTGCAGGGCCAGCGGCCCGAGGTTGAAGCTCAGGGCGGCCTTGGCTTTTTCCGGCAGGGCGGCATCGTGCTGACGGCGGAAATCCGGGCCCCAGTCGATGTACACGTAAGGATCGGGCCGCCCGGCGAGGCGTACCAGAATGAGTTTTTCTTCGAGGATCTGTTCGACTTGCAGGCGCGGCCAGTATTCGGGCTGATAGACCAGCGCCGCGTCCAGCACCCCCAGTTCCAGTTGGCGCAGCAGGTTCTCGCCGTCGCGGATTTCCATGCGCAAGGCGTGGCTGGGAATCTTCTCGCGCAGTTCACCGGCCCAACTGAGCATCAGCGGATTGCACAGACTGACCTCGCCGCCAATGTGCAGCACATCGCGGTAACCGTCGGGCAACGGCAAGTCCCGGCGCGCGGCTTCCCAGGTCTCGACCAGTTGATTGGCGTACACCACAAAGGCCTCGCCATTGGGCGTCAGCCGCGCACCGGCACGGTTGCGCACAAACAACGTGCTGCCCAGCTGGCTCTCGAGTTTTTGCACACGCGCCGTGATTGCGGTCTGGGTGACGTGGAGTTTTTCAGCGGCGGCGGCAAGACTGCCGTGGCGGACAATTTCCAGAAAGGTGCGAGCGAGATCGATGTCCATGGGGCGGCCGGTGCGGGAGGTGTGGGCATTGTAAACGGATCCTGCCAGTCCGGTTCATGTAGCAACTGCCGAGGTCCCTGTGGGAGCGAGCTTGCTCGCGATGAGGGCATCACATTCAAAATCGATGTTGAATGTAAGTCCGCCATCGCGAGCAAGCTCGCTCCCACAGGGGACTTGGTTGCTGCGACAGCGTGTGTTCAGTTATGCGGCGTGTGAAGGCACTACACTGCAACCGTCTCTGGCCCAACGGCGCCCCCCATGACGGCAAAGCACGCAGCAAACATCCTCGATACGGTTGAAGGCAAACGCCTGGCCGGCCGCGACGCCGAGGCCTGGCGCGCGTGGGGGCCGTACTTGAGCGAACGCCAATGGGGCACGGTGCGTGAGGACTACAGCGCCGATGGCGATGCGTGGCGCTATTTTCCCCATGATCATGCCCGCAGCCGAGCCTATCGATGGGGCGAGGATGGGCTTGCCGGGTTTTGCGACAAGGCTCAGCACTGGTGCCTGGGGCTGGGCCTGTGGAACGAGCGCGACCCGATTCTCAAAGAGCGCCTGTTTGGCTTGAACAATGCCGAGGGCAATCACGGCGAGGACGTCAAAGAGCTGTATTTCTACGTCGATGGCGTGCCAAGCCATGCCTACATGCGCATGCTCTACAAATACCCGCAGGCCGAATTTCCCTATGCCGACCTCGTGGCCGAAAACGCCCGCCGTGGACTGGCGGACGCCGAGTACGAAATCCTCGACACCGGCGTGTTCGAGGACAACCGCTATTTCGACGTGACGGTTGAGTACGCCAAACACGCGGCCGATGACCTCTTCATGCGCGTCACCGTGCATAACCGGTCCGATCAGCCGGCACGGCTCCACGTGTTGCCGCAGCTCTGGGCGCGCAACACCTGGAGCTGGACGGCGGACGGGCAGCGCCCGAGCCTCATGCTGAACGGCGATGAGGTCCTGGCCCGACATCCACAACTCCCCGACCGGCAGGTCAGCGCCTGGGGCGAAGAAGACTGCCAATGGCTGTTCTGCAACAACGAGAGCAACTTCCCCAAACTCGATGGCGTGGCGGCGAAGGGGCCATTCAAGGACGGCATCAATGATTTTCTGGTCGCAGGCGACAGCGATGCGATCCGCCATGATGCTGGAACCCGGGTGGCGGCGCACTTCACCCTGAATTTTGAAGCCGGCCAAAGCCGATGCGTCTACGTGCGTTTTGCGCCGACCGGCGCGGTTCGGGTCAACGCCAAAGCCCTGTTCGAACGGCGTCGCAGCGAAGCCGATGATTTTTACGCGGCCCTGCAATCCGGCATCGGAGATGCGGATGCGCGCAACGTTCAGCGTCAAGCGCTGGCCGGATTGCTCTGGTCGAAACAGCTGTATTACTTCGACGTCAATCAGTGGCTCGACGGCGATCCGGCTCAACCTTCACCGCCATCCGGGCGTGCGCATATTCGCAACACGCATTGGCGCCACCTGTCGAATTTCGACATCGTTTCCATGCCTGACACCTGGGATTATCCGTGGTACGCCTCGTGGGACCTGGGTTTTCAGGCAGTGGCTTTCGCGCTGATTGACCCCGGGTTTGCCAAGCATCAATTGTTGCTGCTGGTCAAAGACCGCTTCATGCACCCCAACGGCCAGTTGCCGGCCTACGAGTGGCGTTTCGACGACGCCAACCCTCCGGTGCACGCCTGGGCCTGTTGGCGTGTGTATCAGCAGGACAAGGCGCTGAACGGAACCGGGGACATGGATTTCCTCGAGCGGATCTTCCACAAACTGCTGCTGAATTTTTCCTGGTGGGTCAATCGCAAGGACGCCGAAGGCCGCAACCTGTTCCAGGGCGGTTTTCTGGGGCTGGACAACATTGCGCTGTTCGACCGCTCGGCGCTGTTGCCGCCCGGCTATCAGCTCGACCAGGCCGACGGCACGGCGTGGGTCGCCGCCTATGCGCTGGACCTGATGCGCATCGCTTTGGAACTGGCCAAGCGTAATGCGGTGTACGTCGATATTGCGGTGAAGTTCTTTGAGCACTTCCTCTATATCGCCGGGGCCATCAACCGGGTCGACTCCGATGCCGAAGGCTTGTGGGACGAACAGGATCAGTTCTTCTACGACGTCCTGCATCGCCCCGAGGGTGTGAATGAACCGCTGCGCTTGCGCTCGATCGTTGGCCTGATGCCGCTGTTCGCCGTGCAGGTGTTGGAGCAGCACGAGCATGAAGGGTTACCCGGCCTGCGTGAGCGACTGCTCGGTTTCATGCGGCACCGCCCGGACCTCGCCAGCCTGGTGTCACGCTGGACTGAACCTGGGGAAGGCAACCGGATGCTGCTGGCGCTGTTGCGTGGCGAACGGACCAAGAACCTGCTCAAACGCATGCTCGATGAAAACGAGTTCCTCTCCGGGTTCGGCATTCGTTCACTGTCCAAAGCCTTCGCCGAACAGCCATTCGGGCTGCAAATCAATGGCGAGCGACTCTGTGCCCATTACGAACCGGCAGAATCGGAATCGTGCCTGTACGGCGGCAACTCCAATTGGCGTGGGCCGGTGTGGATGCCGATCAACTACATGCTGATCGAATCCCTGCGCGAGTTTCATCGCTATTACGATCAGAACTTTTCGGTGGAATACCCGACGGGGTCAGGGTTTCTGGCTTCCCTGGAAGAGGTGGCCGACAGTCTGAGTCAACGACTGACCCGGCTTGTGCTTCGCGATGAAGAGGGCAATCGGCCGTCAATGGCGGCGTATCCGCATTTGCAGGCGGACCCGGCGAGCCGCGATCTGGTGCTGTTTCATGAGTATTTTCATGGGGAAACCGGACGCGGATTGGGGGCCAGCCATCAGACGGGATGGAGCGCGCTGATTGCATTGTTGTTGCAGCCTTGATTCCCCACCCGACGCAGCCCCCCTGTGGGAGTGCGCCTGCTCGCGATGGCGTAATTTCAGGCGACATCGATGTTGAATGACACACCGTCATCGCGAGCAGGCTCACTCCCACAGGGAGATGGTCGGTGTTGGCGAGGTCTTTGTTCAAAACGCGAAACAGGAACAGCCAAACGCACCCCAAAATCCCTGAAAGTCACTGACCGGCGCTGACGACAATCGCGCCCGCTCATGGCTGTGCGCATGCACCGCACACGCGCCGACGCATTGATGCACCTGCGCCGTCAGTGGTGCCACAGGCTTCCAGTGGCCCGGCACCTTGGCGACGGGCGACCACTCGGGGACCACAGGAATCGGTGGCGGCCCGAGTTTTTCGAACTCGACGCTGCCGTAGACGATCTTGCCGTCGACAATGGTCAGCACCGACTCGATCCATTTGATCGCTTCATCGTCGATGTGGAAGTAGTCTGCCGACAGCGCAATCAGATCCGCCAGTTGCCCGACCTTGATCTGGCCTTTTTTGCCTTGCTCGGAAGAAAACCAGGCGCTGCCGTGGGTGAACAGTTCCAGCGCCGTATCGCGGCTCAAACCTTGCGGGTACAGCTCCAGTCCGCCAACGGTGCGGCCGCTGACCAGCCAATACATCGACGTCCAGGGGTTGTAGCTGGACACCCGTGTGGCATCGGTGCCGGCACCCACCGGAATGCCTTCGGCGAGCATGCGCGCGATCGGCGGCGTGTGTTCAGCGGCTTTGGCGCCATAGCGGTCGACGAAGTATTCGCCCTGGAAGGCCATGCGATCCTGAATGGCGATGCCGCCGCCCAAGGCTTTGACCCGCTCGATGTTCTGCGGGGTGATGGTTTCCGCATGATCGAAAAACCACGGCAAACCGTCGAACGGAATATCGCGATTGACCTTCTCGAACACGTCGAGCATGCGGCTGATGGATTCGTTGTAAGTGGCATGCAGGCGGAATGGCCAGCGCTGCTCGACGAGGTGGCGCACCACCGGTTCCAGCTCCTGCTCCATGGTTTGCGGCAAGTCCGGGCGTGGTTCGAGGAAGTCTTCGAAGTCTGCCGCCGAAAACACCAGCATTTCCCCGGCACCGTTGTGCCGCAGGAAATCGTCGCCCTGGCCGTAATGGGAGGTGCTGGTCCAGTTTTTGAAGTCGCTCAGCTCTTCCTTGGGTTTCTGCGTGAACAGGTTGTAGGCGATGCGCACGGTGAGCTGTTGGTCTTTGGCCAGTTGCTGGATGACTTGATAGTCGTCCGGGTAATTCTGATAACCGCCGCCGGCATCGATGGCGCTGGTCACGCCGAGGCGATTGAGTTCGCGCATGAACTGGCGGGTCGAGTTGACCTGATATTCAAGCGGCAACTTCGGTCCCTTGGCCAGGGTCGAGTAGAGAATCATGGCGTTCGGGCGGGCGATCAGCATGCCGGTGGGATCACCGTTGGCGTCCCGCTGGATTTCTCCGCCCGGCGGGTTCGGCGTGTCGCGGGTATAACCGACCACTTTCAACGCCGCACGGTTGAGCAGGGCGCGGTCGTAGAGGTGCAGCACGAACACCGGGGTGTCGGGTGCGGCCTTGTTCAGTTCATCAATCGTCGGCAAGCGTTTCTCGGCGAACTGGAATTCATTCCAGCCACCGACCACCCGCACCCATTGCGGCGTGGGCGTGCGGTCAGCCTGGTCCTTGAGCATGCGCAATGCATCGACCAGCGACGGTACACCTTCCCAGCGCAGTTCGAGGTTGTAATTCAAGCCACCGCGGATCAGGTGCAGGTGCGAGTCGTTGAGGCCGGGAATTACCGTGCGCCCGTGCAAGTCGACGATCTTTGTGCCGGGGCCTTGCAGGGCCATGGCCTGGGCGTCGCTGCCGACCACCACGAAGCGTCCGTCCTTGATCGCGACGGCACTGGCCTGGGGTTTCTTGCGATCGACGGTGTGCAGGCGTCCGTTGTACAGAATGAGGTCGGCCGGGGTGTCGGGCATGGTTTTACTCCCTGCGATGAGCGGGCTGATCCAGGCACCGACGGCGCCTGCCGAAAGACCTTGCAGTACACGTCGGCGGTTGAAACCTTCGTGCTCGTCAGGTGGGCTCATGGCAGTGCTCCGCGCAATTTGTCTGGGGGGCAAACAGCCGATGTCTGACGCATGCGGCCAGAAGGAATATAGACCGCAAATCCACAGGTAGCCGATTTCCGGGGGCGGAAAACGACGAATCCCGCCACAAGGGGCGGGATTCGTTTGCAACCAGGGAGGTTCCCGAAGCGGGGAACCACCGTCTTAGCTTGGGAACAGCTCGGACAGTTTCATGGCCAGCATCATGTCGCCTTCAGCGCGCAGTTTGCCGCCCATGAACGCTTGCATGCCGTCGGTCGAACCGTCGACGATGCCTTGCAGGGTTTCGCCGTCCATCACCAGAGTGACCTGGGCGTCTGGGTTTTCGCCTTCTTGCAGCTCACAGGTGCTGTCTTTGACGACCAGCGAGAAGTTCTTGGTGTCGTCGATGCGGAAACCGAATACCAGGTCCAGACCGGCAGCGGCGGCTGGGTTGAACTTGGCTTTCATTGCTTGTACGGCATCAGCTACGGAGGTCATGGTTCGATCCTTTCTTGGGTAATTAGAGCTGGGTGATTACAGCCAGGGTCACAATAGTCCGGACTCAGCGAAACGTGATGAGTTCCGGTGCCTTCAACAGCTGCAAGTGCGCATGACTGTTGAAAGAAGACAGTGCCACCTCGCGACCGCGAAACTTCAGCAGGTTGAGCGAGGTGTTGACGATTTGCCAGTTCAGTTCAAATGCCTGCCTTGCCGGCATCTGAGTAATGAGGTGGAGCAGGGCAGTGATGGTGCCGCCGGAGGTGAACACGGCGATTTTCTGGGTGTTGTCGGCGCTTTCGAGAATGCGGTGAAGACCGGCCTGCACGCGTTCGACAAACCCAAGCCAGCTTTCCAGGCCCGGCGTGTCATAGGTGCCGGCGAGCCAGCGCTCGATGATCAGGGCGAAGATGCGCTGGAACTCAGCACGGTTTTGCGCGGCATTGCGCAGGATGTCCAGGGCTTCGGGTTCATCCTCCAGCATGGCCGGCAGCAGCGCGCGGATCACCGCGTCGGCGTCGAATTCGTTGAAGGCGGAATCGATTTCCAGGGTCGGCACTGGCAGGCCCACGGCAGCGAACTGTTCCAGCGCGCTGGTGGCCGTATGCTGCTGGCGGCGCAGGTCGCCCGACAGGCAGCGGTCGAAGCTGACACCCAGCTCGGCGAGGTGCTGGCCGAGGATTTCTGCCTGGCGAACACCGGTCGGCGACAGGACGTCATAGTCGTCTGCACCAAAGGAGGCCTGGCCATGTCGAATCAGATAGATGCTGCCCACGTCCGCGTCATCCCGGTACGTTGAAGGTTTGGCGAGGTTATGAGGATGACAGTGAGCTGTCAATGAAAAAACATACGCTTGTTTGAAATGCCCGTTACAGGCCTGTTGCCAGAGGTTTCACGGCTGGCCGCCGAGGCGGACCATGGGTATGCTGGCGTTGTCCCGCGCGTGTTTTAAGCCGCGCATCGTTTTGAAGGAGTCACTGTGGAGTTTTTGTCCGAGTACGCCAGTTTCCTGGCCAAGACCGTGACACTGGTGATCGCCATTCTGGTGGTCCTGGCCAGTTTCGCGGCGCTGCGCAGCAAAGGTCGGCGCAAATCGGCCGGCCAGTTGCAGGTCAGCAAGCTGAATGATTTCTACAAAGGGCTGCGCGAACGCCTGGAGCAAACCTTGCTCGACAAGGACCAGCTCAAGGCCTTGCGCAAGTCCCAGGCTAAAACCGATAAAAAGCAAAAGAAGAAACCCGAAGCCAAGCCGCGGGTGTTCGTGCTGGATTTCGACGGCGACATCAAGGCATCGGCCACTGAAAGCCTGCGCCACGAGATCACTGCGCTGTTGACGTTGGCGACGCCCAAAGACGAAGTGGTGCTGCGTCTGGAAAGCGGCGGCGGCATGGTTCACAGCTACGGCCTGGCGTCCTCGCAACTGGCGCGCATCCGCGACGCGGGCGTGCCGTTGACCATCTGCATCGACAAGGTCGCGGCCAGCGGTGGCTACATGATGGCGTGCATCGGCGAGAAGATTATCAGCGCCCCGTTCGCAATTCTGGGCTCGATCGGCGTCGTGGCGCAGTTGCCTAACGTCAATCGCTTGCTGAAAAAGCACGACATCGACTTCGAAGTCCTGACCGCTGGCGAATACAAGCGCACCTTGACCGTGTTTGGCGAAAACACCGAGAAAGGCCGCGAGAAGTTTCAGGAAGACCTGGACATCACGCATCAGCTGTTCAAGAACTTCGTCTCGCGTTATCGCCCGCAACTGGCCATCGACGAGGTCGCGACCGGTGAAATCTGGCTCGGCATCGCCGCGCTGGACAAGCAACTGGTGGACGAACTCAAGACCAGTGACGAATACCTCGCTGAACGGGCGAAGAAGTCCGAGCTGTACCACCTGCATTACGCCGAACGCAAAAGCCTGCAAGAGCGCATCGGCATGGCGGCCAGCGGGTCGGTCGATCGCGTCCTGTTGAGCTGGTGGAGCCGGTTGACTCAGCAACGCTTCTGGTAACACTTTAAATTAACGGTCGCTTTCATTGTCTTGCAGTGAAAGCGACCGTTTTTTTATGGCGGTATATATGTAGCACTTTTAGAAAAATTGGCTCGATAGGCTAGCGGTCCTAGTCAGTTTCGAGTGTTCACAATGTCTTCTCCGCCCACAAACTCAAACACGCCTGTGTTGACGCCAGATCAACAGGGTGTTTTTTTTGATCTGATTAAAAGTAATGCCCCCGTCTGGTTGTTGACCGCCTCAAGTCAACTGCGACGTGAACTTTATGAAAGTCTGAGCGCCAGCCATGGTTCAAGAGGCGAACTCGCCGACCTCCTGAAGGGTTTCAAATCGCCTGAAAGCTTCTGCACGCCGTTGCTGGCCCAAGCCATGTCGGACAAGCTGGGCGCACCGCTTGATACGGTTGGCGTGATCTTCCAGCATGTGCGGTCAACTTCCAGCTTGCTGGGGCTTCGCAAGAAACTGGTCCTGCCGATTGACCGGGATTTGCTCTCGGCGGCCTGTGAGAATTTTGAACTCAGCGAAACAGTGGCCGGAAACTATAGCGATACATCGTTAATTTATATCCCCGAAATCATCACCGGTACGGTCAATAAAGTCTTATCGATAGAACCGCATGAGTTTGCCGCGTTGTGCCGAAAACTCGATCTTGGAAAGCAATACCAGGCGCATGTTAAATCGTTGTTTCAATCAGTCTCCGGAATTAACGAGTTGCGCAACAAGTATATTGCACACGCAAAGAACAGCTTTGAAGCGCAGCGGCATATAGCGCTGATGAAGAAGACGGTCAGTGCAGAAATGCACCAGGCATTGAAGTCGGTCAAGGAACAGCAGCCGGTCAAACTGGGCAACAACACACTGGGTTACCAGGCGTTGGAAATGTTTGATGTCACGATCAATGGCGCGATGTTTATCGGGCCGGTCGAAGAGCATGACGATGACGATTACCGCTGCGTGGTTTACCTGCCGGATGACCCGCTGCACCCGTTGAAGGAATATGCGTCCTTCAAGGATTTCGAGATGGAATTGAGTGGGCGGTTGAGAGCCTCCGCCTTCCGACAATTCTTCATGCGCTACATCAAGCTGGCTGATCGGCCGGCGTTTCTGCCAGCCCTTGAAAAAGGGTTGTTCGCACCGGCTTCCTCACCACTACCCGCGAACAGTGTCTATGTGTCGCTGTCGGGTGTAGATATACAAGACGACATGTTCCAGGAGATCTTTCGCCAGTATGCGAACCAGGTCATCGGCGATGCCCGGCTTCTGGTGGTGCCCACGGACGATGAGGACGAAAAATCCCGGCTGGGCAGGCTGGAGACCTACAAGGCCATAAGCCTTAATGTTCTGCTGTTCGGTGCATCGTTTGTGCCGTTTGTTGGCCACATCCTGCTGGCAGTGACGGTCATGCAACTACTGTCGGAGGTGTATGAAGGCGTGGCCAGTTGGTCCAGAGGCGAGCAGGAGCAGGCCACGGATTATCTGTTCGATACCATCGAAAACCTGATCCTGATGGCCGCGTTTGCCGCCGGTTCGGCGACTGTTGGCACGGCGTATAAAACCATCAGGACTTCCGTCTTCATCGAGCGCCTGAGGAAGGTCCCGGGCGTGGGCGCTCGGGGCCGTTTGTGGAATCCCGATCTGACGGCCTATCAACAGAACCGGCGGTTACCCCGTGCACTTGCACCGGATCCTAAAGGGCTGCACTGGATGGGCGGCCAAGCGTACCTTCCAATTGATACCAGTCTTTATGCCGTGCGTCCAAAAACGGCGACGGAGCTGTGGGAAGTGATCCCCCCAGTCGGAAGCGACAGCACCTATTCACCCGAGCTCGAAACCAACGATGTTGGGGCGTGGCGCCATGACTCGGAGCTGCCGCAAGAATGGGATCGGCTGAAATTGTTTCGCCGTTTCGGTTACACCCGCGACAAGGTGCCAGATACTGCGGCGACGCAAATCCTTGCCGTCTGCGGGATCGATGACACTGTCTTGCGCCAGGCTCACGTTGACCGCAGCAGGCCGCCGGCATTGCTGGTCGATACGGTGCAACGTTTCCGGGCAGATGCTGCGGTCACGGACTTTATCGAGCAGTTGAAAACCCCGTCCTCCGCGGCATTGGCAGACCCGGATCTGCAATTGCATCTGCTGACGGCGTCCAGTCAATGGCCAGACAACTCCGCCATCAAAGTCGTCAATACTGCAGGTCGGCAAGTGGGTTTCTATGGCGCGGCCACGGCGCTATCGGGAAAAACCGTCAACCTTAATCAGGACACTTTGCATAAAGGGCAATTACACACCTCGTTGCTGACCGCCATGGACAGCGCCCAACGCCAAAGCCTTCTGGGCGCCAATACCCCGGACGCGACCGCACGGGCAACGGCCCTGACAAAGGTTGTTGCCGATCAAGCCGAAATCAGCAAACCCGCTCTGTTCGAACGGATTTACAAACGCACCGAAGTGCCAAGTGATGCCCGGGTAACGGTGTTGATGAACAAGATTGCCCATTTACCTTCGGCGATTGCCGAAGAATTGGTGCGGCATGCCGAAGCCGGAGAGTTGAGCAGCCTGGAGGCGGGCAACGTACCGTTGCGGCTGGCGGAGGAAGCTCGTCGTTACTTGCAACGGGTGCAGGTCAGTCGGGCTTACGAAGGGTTGTACCTGAACGCTGTGGGTGGACTTTCCACAGACCGTCTGGTGCTCGACACCCTTGAGCAACTGCCCGGGTGGACCGCTAATGCCAGGGTTCAGATACAGGCTTCGTCAGGCGTCCAAAGCGAGTCGACCAGTATTGGAGTGGCGGACGCGGCGGAGAAGGTGCAAGTCGACGTCCATCCCGATCGATACAGCGTGTCGGTCGGCGACATCACTCCCGCGACCCCGTTCGTGAAACGCACACGCGAACAGTATTTCAAGGCTCTCTGGCACGGACTTTCGGCGCAGCGCAAAACAGCACTGGGCGTGAACCTGGACGACGGCGGGGTGGCGTTGCGACAGAAGATAACGCAGCTCGCCCTGACGCGGCGCACAGCCATTGCGCAACTGATCGATGCACGGCCCCCGCGAGCGGGCTACACCTCCCCGATGGGATTGGCTGACAGGCACGTCGCGTCGCCTTCTTTCCCTGTGCCGGGGCCTGTGCTCATCAAAACCACCCACGACGTACTGGTCCGCAGGGCGTTGGAACTGTATCCGATGCATTCACCTGTAAAAATTCACGCCTTGGTGAATGCGCTAGGGCAAAACTTGATCGAAGTCCTGAAGAAGCTGGAAGCGCTGAGGCTGCAATTTCAGACCATCAGGCAGGTATTGAGCCACTGGGTCAGTCGGCAAACCTGGCATCTGCAGTCCGATGGCTCAAGGCTGGAAGTCAGTCGTCTCAGCAAATATCGCACTGCTCAGGCGATCATTCGCTGTTGGCGCAACGAGCCCGAGTTGACTGAATCGGGCGATAGCCTTCACTCCACGCTCAGGTTTGACACTCAGCCCCTTGGCGAATTGCCGGTCATCGTCGGGGACTTCAGCCATGTAGAGAGGCTGGTGCTGGACGGCGTGGGGGCCAGCGCCGGACTGAACGCGTTCCTGCAAAATTTCGGCAACCTTCGAAGCCTGTCATTGAGAGGCAATCACCTGACGAGGTTACCGCTGGCGTTGAGCTCAATGTCCAGGCTGGTCAATCTGGACCTGGGCGATAACCTGATTCAACTGACCGCCGAATCGGTGACTCAATTGGCCGGTATGACCAGCCTGCAATCGGTAAACCTGGCGTTCAATCCAACCCTTGCGAGGGTTCCCGATATCAGCAGGCTGCAGCACCTGGAATACCTGAACCTGCAAGGAACCGGGATAAAAACCTGGCCTTCGGGCGCCTCCAGTTTGCCCAAGCTGCGTGAGCTCGACTTGCGTGACAACCAGATAGAAACCTTGCCGGAGGATGTCTTCAAAGGGCATGCGGTCCCGAACAAGGGCACCAACCTTCATGGCAACCCGTTGTCAGCCGACACGTTGAAAAAAATCGTTATGCATCAGCAAAAGACCGGCGTGAGCCTGGGGATTATTGCCTCTGAGTATCGTCGGTCAGGCGCATACTCGCCGACCGAGGCTCAAAGTTCCGCATGGCTTGCAGGGCGCGGCTCGACTGAAACCCAGTACAAGCGTGGGTTGTGGGATTCATTACGAGCCTATCCAGAATCCAGGGGCTTTTTCAATGTGCTGGCGCGGCTGTCCGAGACCGCCGATTACAAACGACTTTTCAGTCACTTCAGCCAGCGGGTGTGGAACGTTCTGGAGGCCGCGACTGAAGATGATCGCTTGCGTCGCAGGCTGTTTCGTCTGGCTCAGGTCGGAAGGTTCAGCGCTGATGGCTACTCTGCACTCTTCAGTGAGATGGAAGTCCAGGTGTTGTTCTATCGGGCCATGGCCGCGGCCCTCACCGGGCCTGCTTCGGTGGAGCAGCAACTGGTTACGCTGCTCAGGGGGCTGTTCAGGCTGTATGAGGTCGAGGGGTTCGCGCTGGCGGATATCAATGCGCGGACCGGTTCACAGTCTGGAAGCTACGAGTACGCCTTGGAAATCAGTCTGGCGTATCGCGTAGGGCTGGCCGAACGCCTGGACTTGCCGGCTCAACCAAGAGCGGTGACCTCGGCGTTGAATGTCGAGGTGGCTCCGGCGGCGCTGGAGCGAGCTTTTCAGAAGGTCCTGACCACCGAACGCACCAGCGCGTTACTGGAATGGATGATCACCCAAAGGTTTTGGGTGGAGTATCTGGAGGCAACACATTCGGACCATTTCCTGACGATCGCCGACCGCTCAGCACGAGATTTTGCACGGGTGGAGGGGCAGGCTGAACTCTCCCGCACAGTGGCCACCGAACGCCAGAATGCCATTTTCGACAACTACAAAAATGAACGTCGGGCATTGGTCAGGCAGCTCACTGGCGCGGCATTGATGCGCCATCCTGCACCGCCAGTCCCGGGTCCCAGCAGCGGTTCGGGGGCAGCCCAATGAACGACCCCGCTCACGATCCTGCTGACGACCTTACGCCGTCGGCAATACCGAAGTGGCGTGACGAATTGAACGCTGTCATCGATCTCGCCTTGCCACAAACCCCTGGCCAGCTTGGCGAACGCTTGATCATGGAAAAGTGGGGCGCGGACATCGACCCGCAGACAGCCCTGCTGGTCACGCTCAATTACCACTACAAGGGCCATCCTGCCGAGAACGGTATCGAGCAGGGGCGAGTAGCGAGTTCCCGGTCGTTGCTGCAAGCGCTGTTGTCCAACTATCAGACCGTGGGTGACGGGCGTTTTGCCGAGACGGCGTTCGGCTTGTACACGCCGCCGGACGTCGGGCCGACGGTGCGGATCGTCGAGCACGTCGATGAATTCGCCGATCACGGCAGCGGCAATCACCGGACCTATGAAGGCATCTACCGTCAAACCACCCCGCAAGCGTATGGGCCGCTGACGCAGATCAATCTCCGGCCCGCCGACTTCAAGAAGTGGGTCTGGGAGCTGGAATTGAAGGACCTGTATCAAGCGTCTCTCGATCAGGCATGGCCAGCCGACGCTGTGCTGGTGGCCGCCAGGCCTTACGCATTGAGAACGTCGGTCAAAGCGGCGTTCGTTATGGCGGCCTGGTTGCAGCGACATGAACAACGCCTGACGCAAAAAGGTCTGGCACTTGCGATGCGGGCGGCAGGTCTGCCCACCGATCAGTCGTGGGAAACGCTGACCCTTGAGCAACTGCAAGCACCAACTCGCGTGCCTTCAACCGTCAAGTTCGGCCTTCTGAAACTCTACCGCTACACCGCGACCGATATCTGGGCCTTTCGTGACACCGCCAGTGCCCGCCTGCTGGTGTACATCCCCGACAATTCTGCCCCGCTGCATGAATTCGCCGATACCGCGCAACTGCACCAATGGATTGTCACGCAGGGCAGGTCCAGCGAGGCACGGCAGGCGCTGGCCCGTCACTTTGCCGAAGACGATCGCGAGGATGGAACGTTTCACGCCGGTGTCCTGACGGCGCTGGATGGCATGGCGCTTTATCCGGCAAAACACTGGCTGACCAACAACGCCGGCTTCTTCAACAACGACGGCTACTGGGACCCGAACGAGTACATCGGCTACGACGAACCGGCTGTTGCGACCGATCCATTTGCCCGTTTGGTGCTGACGATGAAGCGGGCCGCACGCTTAGAAATCCTAGCCATCCGTGACGATGCGCAGGTCAATCGGGATCAGTTGAGCGCTGTCGTCGAGCCCGTTGTGGAATGGGTCAACCGTTTTGGCCCGCTCGCTTTGTTTGTCCCCGGCAGCGAGGGGGTGCTGGCATTGGCCGGGCTCATTGACGCCGGGTATGGCCTGAATCAGGCGGTCAACGGAAAAACGCCGGGCCAACGCTCGGAGGGCCGGACCCGCACGGTGTTTGGCTTGCTTAATGCGTTACCGATGCTGGGTGCCGAGTCGGCGCTGAAGGGGGACGCTGCCGAGGCCGATAGCATGGTGGAGCGCGTCCGCGAGCCCGACGTTGAACCGGGAGAGCCGGGCGCCCTTCCTGCGGCGGAACCGGCCGTGGCGCCGACGCCCTTGAGCCACCGCATCGAGCTGATCCGCGGAATCGGCCCCTCGGTGGCCTCCTTCAGCGATGAGGTCCTGGCGCAGATCGCCAAGGTCAGCGCGGTCGACGACGACATGCTGCGGTTGATGCAGGCGGGCCGTCCACCGACCCCTTTACTGGCAGACACGATCAGCCGTTTCAAGATCGACCGGGATCTCGGTCCGGCCGCCGCCCCCGTGCTTTTCAACCAGCGTTACCTCGCGCTGCAAAAGTCGGAGCATGAGTGGGTCCGGCTGTTTCAACGCGAGTACCCGGGCCTGCCGACGAGCGCCATCGAGCAAATGCTCGACCGCTATGGCATCGACATCCAGGCATTGCCCGATGCAGCCGAGGCCAGGCAAGTGCTCGCCCGACTGGACGGCAAGTCACGGCAATACCAGCAGCATGTACGGCTCGATCGAGCCTATGAAGGCTTCTATCTGCACTCGGTCGCGAACGCCGAGACGGACACCCTGGCATTGCACTCCCTGAAAAATCTGCCTGGCTGGCCAAAAGACCTGCGAATCGAAGTCCTCGACGGTTCGTCCACTGGCCGGATTCTTGACCGTTGCGGCCCCCTTGATACTCCTCATTACCGAAAGGTCATCAAGGTCGGAAACCGTTACCTGCGCCAAGGCCGGCAAACCGATTTCTACGACGCGCTACTTGGCCTGCTGATGGACGAGGAACGCTCGGCGTTGCACCTCTCGTCAGCAGATCCGGCCAGCGCGTTGCGGCTCAAACTGCGCGATCGGGCATTGCCCCGTGCTGAAACCGTGCTCGGCCTGCAAAGGCTGGACACAGGAATGACCTTCGAGCCACAGGGGCTGCGCGGCGGTGGTTACCCGACGACCCCTCAGGGAGACGCCCTGAAAGTTCAAGCGATCAAGTTGCAGATCAAGGACATTTATCCAGATATCAACGACGCGGGCATTGATCAGGTGTTGCTGCTCGCGGAGGGCAGGGTGCAGGCGTATATCGACCTGCTGAATCTGCAACTGCAACAGCTCAACGTCGACTTGACCCACTGGGTCGATCAAGCGGCGCAAGACATTGCTGACATGGACATCCCCTTTGTGGCCTTGGGGGATGAAGAGGCGGAGGGGATGAACCCTGCGCAAATCGCCGTGCACAATGCCCACCTGGTGCACGCCGCCCTGCAACAGGAGAGAGGTGTCAGGACAGAGCTCGCCGAGGAGCTTGTCGCCCTTTGGCAAAAACGCGGGCCGCTGCAGGATCGTGTCTATGTCGATGGGCAACTGCGCGGTGTCCGGCTGGATCTGGCCTTCGAGGACTTTCACCGATTACCCACGCTGAATGCCAGGTTCAACGATGTCATCGAGTTGTCGATGCAAGGTTTTCACATGACCGAGCACGACAGTTTGAACGGGTTCCTGGAGAGCTTTCCAAACCTTGAAGTGTTGAATCTGGAAGGTGTCGACTTGCGTCCTTTCTTCGTGGGGGGCGACGCAGGGCGCGCCTTGCCACCTATCATCGGCCAATTGCCTCAACTGCTCTCACTCAATCTGCGAGCCACACGGCTGGTATTCACTGAACGCGCCGCTTCACAGTTGAGTGATCTGACCCACCTGCAAACGCTCGACCTGAGCGACAACCCGTTGGGCGTACCGCCGGTGGTGCTGGGCATGAACAACTTGCGCCAGCTCAACCTGAGGAATACAGGGATTAGTCGTTGCCCGGTCGGGATCAAGGATGAGCCTTATCTGACAGTGCTGGATTTGCGCGACAACCGTATTACCCGGGTTCCGCCCGCAATCATCAATCAGGCGGTGGCGGACGACCGCGTGCTGCTATGGGGCAATCCGTTGACGGACGAGGACACTTTGCGCCGGTTGATCAATCATCGTGAACAGACGGGCGTCAATCTGTGGCTGAGCGCTCCGGGTGCAGATTATGGTTCGCCGTCGGTGTGGTTGCGCGACTGCGACGAAGCGTTGCAAAAATCCCGGCAAGCCCTTTGGCAGCGATTGGCAGGTAAACCCTCCGGCATGCGGTTCCTGGCCGTCATAGACCGGCTGAGCCTGACAGCCGACTTTCGGGTCAGCTACCTGTCACTTCAGGCCCGGGTCTGGCGATTGATGCAAGAGGCCGATGCAACGGACGAAATATGGGGGCGAATGAGTGGCGGCAGCGGGCGGTTTGATCACCCATTGGCGGCATTCCGGGCGCTGGAGGCGCGTGCGGGTTTCTAAGCGAAGGAGGGGGCCTTGAACCCCGGGCGGGGTTCAAGGTGTGCCGGTATCAGCGGCGACGGAACAGCGGCAGCGGTTCGTCGGTGGCGGCCTGATAGGTCACCGAGAAGTCCTTGAGACCTTCAAGGGCTTCATGGGGGTCTTTATCGGCTCGAATGGCAAAGGCGTCGAACCCGCAGCGATGCATGTAGAAGAGCTGGTCGCGCAGCACATCGCCGATCGCCCGCAGTTCGCCTTTGAAGCCATAGCGGTCACGCAGCAGACGCGCATTGGAGTAGTTGCGGCCATCGGTGAAGGCCGGGAAATTCAGGGCGATTACCTTGAACTGATCGACGTCTTCACCGATTTCCTCGGCTTCTTCATCGGCATCCAGCCATACGCCCAGACCGCCATCGCGGGCCTTGAGCATGCGGCTGTGTTCACGCCACAGCGTCAGCGGGACGATCAGGTCGTCGCAGTTGCTGATCTCGTCGATGTTGAAATCCTTGGGCAGCAAGTGCCAGGTTTCGTCGACGACCTCGTTGTTCTTAATGATTCGCTGCATAGACGCGTTCCTTGAAGAGGTCGATGCCAATACGCTGATAGGTGTCGATGAAGCGCTCGTCTTCGGTACGTTGTTCGATGTACACGTCGATCAGCTTCTCGATCACGTCAGGCATGGCTTCCTGGGCGAAGGACGGGCCGAGGATCTTGCCCAGGCTGGCGTCGCGGCTGGCGCTGCCACCGAGGGACACCTGGTAGAACTCTTCGCCTTTCTTGTCCACCCCGAGAATGCCGATGTGGCCGACGTGGTGGTGACCACAAGCGTTCATGCAGCCGGAGATGTTCAGGTCCAGCTCGCCGATGTCGAACAGGTAGTCCAGGTCTTCGAAACGACGCTGGATCGACTCGGCGATCGGGATCGACTTGGCGTTGGCCAGCGAGCAGAAATCACCGCCAGGGCAGCAGATGATGTCGGTCAGCAAGCCGATGTTCGGCGTGGCGAAACCTTGCTCGCGCAATTCGCCCCACATCGCGAACAGTTGGGACTGTTCAACGTCGGCCAGAATGATGTTCTGCTCGTGGGAGGTGCGCAGTTGACCGAAGCTGTAACGATCGGCCAGGTCGGCCACGGCGTCGAGCTGCTTGTCGGTGATGTCGCCCGGTGCAACACCGGTCGGCTTCAGGGACAGGGTCACCGCCACATAGCCAGGCTTTTTGTGGGCCAGGGTATTGCGGGTGCGCCAGCGGGCAAAGCCCGGGTGCTGCTTGTCGAGCTCGGCCAGTTCAGCCGCCTGGTTGTCCAGGGCCTTGTAGTCCGGGTCGACGAAGTGTTTGGCGACACGGTGCACTTCAGCCTCGGTCAGCGTGGTCTGGCCACCGCGCAGGTGTTCCATTTCCGCGTCGACTTTCTGCGCGAAGACTTCAGGCGTCAGGGCCTTGACCAGAATCTTGATCCGCGCCTTGTACTTGTTGTCGCGACGGCCATAGCGGTTGTAGACCCGCAGGATGGCGTCGAGGTAGCTCAACAGGTCTTGCCACGGCAGGAATTCATTGATGAACGCGCCCACCACCGGTGTACGGCCGAGACCACCGCCCACGAGTACGCGGAAGCCGAGTTCGCCGGCCGCGTTGTGCACCGGCTCAAGGCCGATGTCATGGACTTCGATGGCCGCACGGTCAGAGGTCGAACCGTTGATGGCGATCTTGAATTTGCGCGGCAGGTAGGCGAATTCAGGGTGGAACGTGGTCCACTGGCGCACGATCTCGCACCATGGGCGCGGGTCGATCAGCTCATCGGCAGCGACACCGGCGAACTGGTCGGTGGTGACGTTGCGCAGGCAGTTGCCGCTGGTCTGGATCGCGTGCATCTGCACGGTCGCCAGTTCTTCCAGGATGTCCGGGATGTCTTCCAGCGCCGGCCAGTTGAACTGCACGTTCTGCCGGGTACTGATGTGGGCATAGCCCTTGTCATAGTCGCGGGCAATCTTGGCCATCATCCGCGTCTGGCGCGAAGTGAGCTGGCCATAAGGCACCGCCACCCGCAACATCGGCGCGAAGCGTTGGATATAGAGCCCGTTTTGCAGGCGCAGGGGGCGGAATTCTTCTTCGCTCAGCTCGCCTGCCAGATAGCGTCGGGTCTGATCACGGAACTGCTTGACGCGGTCCTCGATGATCCGCTGATCGTACTCGTCGTATACGTACATATAAGTCCTGTTCTCAGGCTTGGGCCGGTCGGTTCCAGTTGCGTTTTTCGCTTGCTGAAGTCTCCGATACTGCCTCGGCAATTCTGCGCGCACGGCCGCGCACTCCCTACGGAGCCGGGGCAAGATACCAGTTTGCAGTTATGCGCAAAAGTGATGTTTGAGTATATGTAAAGAACCAAAACGACTAACGAGATCCGTTATAGATAGACCCGTATTTGTCGTGAGGGCAATCGTCGTCTTTACTGTGGTCGAGTCTTTATGCAATCACCGATAAAACCGACAAGAGGCGATGCAATGAGCAACCCTACCAAAGCGACAAAACCTGATAGCACGGTCGATGCTTGGGCGATTCTGTTCCTGATCATCCTGGTCGTGGGCACTGCGGTATTTTGGGTCAGCCATCAATAACCGACCCCGTCCGGGCCCGGTTCCGACGATTGTCGGACCAAAACCGGAATAAACGCCGTTTACCGGAACTTCGCTGGCTATAATGCGCGGCGAAAATTTCCGGGGGCTCGGGCGTTAATGTTGAAGTTTGTCTACACCTTCCTGCTGATGCTTGGCGCGGCTTATGGCCCTGTCGCGCATGCAGAGTCGGTGTTGTTCCTCAATCCGGGGAAGACGGATGAGGCCTTCTGGATCAGCTATTCGCAATTCATGCAGGCGGCCGCCAAGGATCTGCGCATTGATCTGCGCATTCTTTATTCCCAACGCATGCCCGAACTCACCGTGGCACAAGCTCGCCTGGCCCTGCAAGGTCCCGATCGTCCGGACTATCTGGTGTTCGTCAACGAACAGTATGTCGCTCCGCAGATTCTGCGCCTGGCTCAAGGCAGCGGGGTGAAGCTGTTTACGGTCAACGCTTCGCTGACAGCCAATCAGCTGAGCCTGCTGGGCGAGCGTTCCGATCGATTGGGCAGCCTGGTGCCGAACGATGAGGAGGGCGGCTACCTGATGCTCAAGGAGCTGATTCGCCAGCATCCACCGGTGGCGCCCGGTCAGGTCATCGAGTTACTGGCGTTTTCCGGCCTGAAGATCACGCCGTCGGCCCAACTGCGCGAGCAAGGCATGATGCGCGCCTTGGCCGAGCACCCGGAAGTACGCTTGCGCCAACTCGTTTACGGCGGCTGGAACCGGGACCGGGCCTATGAACAGGCCAAATTGCTGTTCCGGCGTTACCCGAAGGCCTCGTTGGTGTGGTCTGCCAATGACGAAATGGCGTTTGGCGCCATGCAGGCATTTTCGGAGGCGGGTGGCGTGCCCGGCAAAGATGCCTTGTTCAGCGGGGTGAACACGTCGCCCGCTGCTCTGCAGGCGATGGTTGACGGTCGCATGAGCGTGTTGTTGGGCGGGCATTTCACGTTGGGCGGTTGGGCGCTGGTGGAGTTGCATGACTTTGAAATGGGCGTGGATCTGGACCAGTACGGCGGGCGCGACCAGCTGATTCCGTTACTGCACCTGATCAACAAGGCCCAGGCCAAACGATTGCTGGCCATGGGCGTGACACCGGATTACGGGGTGAATTTCCGTCGTCTGTCGGCCAAGGGGCGGCCGGCGTCCTATCGCTATCCGTTCAGCCTGCAAACCCTGATGCGCTAACGCCCGGCCAGATGCACCACCAGCTGCACGATGCCGAACAGCGTCAATGCAAACACCGCCGTAAACAGAATCCCCAGAATCACGAAATGACTCGGCTTGCCGTGGGTGAAGTCCCGCGCCCGGTTCTTCCCGCTCTGCACCCCGAACGCCGCCGCCATGACACTTTGCAGCATCTGCCAGAACGTCGGTGGCTTGTTGTCGACTGGATCGTCCATAAATCCCTCGTCACGTATGTGTGAGTCGTAAGCATAGACAATGCACACGAATCCTGTGGGAGTGAGCCTGCTCGCGAAGGGGTCATAACAGTCAACTTCTTCGTTGACTGTTATGACCCCTTCGCGAGCAGGCTCACTCCCACAGGGGGATCTTCTTTGGCCAAGGTGGTGTGGCCAGGAGTCTGGGTTAGTTGTCGTACCCAAGGTTAGGGGCCAGCCACCGTTCGGTCACGCTCAGTTCCTGCCCTGTACGCGATGTGTAGCTCTGCACCTGGTCCTTGTCGATCTTGCCCACCGCAAAGTATTGCGCCTGCGGGTGAGCGAAGTACCAGCCGCTGACCGCTGCCGCCGGGAACATGGCGTAGTGTTCGGTGAGGAATACGCCGCTGCGGCCGGCCTGCATTTCGCTGGCTTCAGGGTCGAGCAAGGCGAACAGGGTGCTTTTCTCGGTGTGATCCGGGCAGGCCGGGTAGCCCGGGGCAGGGCGGATGCCGGTGTATTGCTCTTTGATCAGTGCCTCGTTGTCGAGGGTCTCATCCTTGGCATAACCCCAGTAGTCTTTACGCACTTGCTGGTGCAACCATTCGGCACACGCCTCGGCCAGTCGGTCGGCCAGGGCCTTGACCATGATCGAGTTGTAATCATCGCCCGCGTCTTGATAAGCCTTGGCCACTTCTTCAGCGCCGATCCCGGCCGTGGTGATGAAACCACCCACGTAATCGGTGATTTCGCTGTCCTTCGGCGCGACGAAGTCGGCGAGGGAGAAGTTCGGCTTGCCGTCGGTCTTGATGATCTGCTGGCGCAAGTGATGCAGCTTGGCAATCGGCTTGCCGTCATCGCCGTAGACTTCGATGTCATCCTCACGCACCTGGTTGGCCGGCCAGAAGCCGAACACCGCACGGGCGCTGATGAGTTTCTCGTCGATCAGCTTGGCGAGCATTTCCTGGGCATCGGCGTACAACGAGGTCGCGGCTTCACCGACCACTTCATCCGTGAGGATGCGCGGGAACTTGCCGGCCAGGTCCCAGGAGATAAAGAACGGCGTCCAGTCGATGTATTCGGCAAGTACCTTCAGATCAATGTTGTCCAGCACACGCGATCCGGTGAAGGTCGGTTTGACCGGCTCGTAGGTGCTCCAGTCGAACTGCGGCTTCTTGGCGATGGCCGCCGGGTAGCTCAGGCGTTCAGTGCGGGCGCTGCGATTGGCCGTGCGCTCGCGAACGTCGATGTATTCCAGGCGAGTTTTCTCGACGAACGCCGGTTTCAATTCCTTGGACAGCAGCTGCGTCGCCACACCCACGGCGCGGGAGGCGTCGGTGACGTAAATCACCGCATCGTTGCTGTACTTCGGCTCAATCTTCACCGCCGTGTGCGCCTTGGAGGTGGTCGCGCCACCGATCATCAGCGGCAGATGGAAATCCTGACGCTGCATCTCGCGGGCCACGTGGACCATTTCATCCAGCGAAGGCGTGATCAGACCGGACAGGCCGATGATGTCGCACTTCTGCTCCTTGGCCACTTGCAGGATTTTCTCCGCCGGGACCATCACGCCGAGGTCGACGATGTCGTAGCCGTTACAACCGAGCACCACGCCGACGATGTTCTTGCCGATGTCGTGCACGTCGCCTTTCACCGTGGCCATCAGGATCTTGCCCTTGGCTTCCGGCTTGTCGCCTTTTTCCAGCTCGATGAAGGGGATCAAGTGGGCCACGGCCTGTTTCATCACACGGGCGGATTTCACCACCTGCGGCAGGAACATTTTGCCGGCGCCGAACAGGTCGCCCACGATGTTCATACCGGACATCAGCGGGCCTTCGATCACTTCTATCGGACGCGTGAACGACTGGCGCGATTCTTCGGTGTCTTCCACGATGTGCGTGGTGATGCCCTTGACCAGCGCATGCTCCAGACGCTTGTTGACGTCCCAGTTGCGCCACTCTTCGGTCTCGGCTTCCTTGACGCTGCCATCGCCCTTGTACTTGTCGGCGATGGCGAGAAGGGCGTCAGTGCCGTTCGGCGTGCGGTTGAGCACAACGTCTTCGACTGCGTCGCGCAGCTCGGCCGGGATCTGGTCGTAGATCTCCAGTTGCCCGGCGTTGACGATACCCATGGTCAGACCGTTGCGGATCGCATACAGCAGGAACACCGAGTGGATCGCCTCACGCACCGGGTTGTTGCCGCGGAACGAGAACGACACGTTGGACACGCCACCCGAGGTCAGGGCAAAGGGCAGTTCGTCGCGGATGTAGGCACAGGCGTTGATAAAGTCCACAGCGTAGTTGTTGTGTTCTTCGATGCCGGTGGCCACGGCGAAGATGTTCGGGTCGAAAATGATGTCTTCCGGCGGGAAGCCGACTTCGTTGACCAGAATGTCGTAGGAGCGTTTGCAAATCTCTTTCTTGCGCGCTTCGGTGTCGGCCTGGCCGGCTTCGTCGAACGCCATCACGACCACGGCAGCGCCATAGCGCTTGCACAGTTTGGCGTGGTGAATGAACTGCTCTACGCCTTCTTTCATGCTGATCGAGTTGACGATGCCCTTGCCCTGGATGCACTTGAGGCCGGCTTCGATCACTTCCCATTTCGAGGAGTCGATCATGATCGGCACACGGGAGATGTCCGGTTCACCGGCAATCAGATTGAGGAAGGTCACCATGGCCTTCTTCGAATCGAGCATCCCTTCGTCCATGTTGATGTCGATGATCTGGGCACCCGCTTCAACCTGTTGCAGGGCCACTTCCAGCGCTTCGGTGTAGTTGTCTTCACGGATCAGGCGGGCGAATTTCGCCGAGCCGGTGATGTTGGTGCGCTCTCCGACGTTGACGAACAGCGAACTGCGGTCGATGGTGAACGGCTCCAGGCCCGAGAGGCGACAAGCCTTGGGGATTTCCGGGATAACACGTGGCGCATAACCGGCCACGGCTTTGGCGATGGCTTCGATGTGGCCCGGCGTGGTGCCGCAGCAACCGCCGACGATGTTGAGGAAACCGCTCTGGGCGAATTCTTCGATGACCTTGGCGGTTTCCGAGGGCAGTTCATCGTACTCGCCGAATTCGTTCGGCAGGCCGGCGTTCGGATGCGCCGAAACGTGGGTGCCGGCCTTGTTCGACAGTTCTTCCAGGTACGGGCGCAATTCGCTGGCACCGAGGGCACAGTTCAGCCCGACCGAGATCGGCTTGGCGTGGGCGACCGAGTTCCAGAACGCTTCGGTGGTCTGGCCGGACAGGGTTCGGCCGGAGGCGTCAGTGATGGTGCCGGAAATCATGATCGGCAGTTCGATACCCAACTCTTCAAACACACCTTGCACGGCGAAGATCGCGGCTTTGGCGTTCAGGGTGTCGAAAATGGTTTCGATCAGGATCAGGTCAGCGCCGCCTTCGATCAGGCCTTTGGTGGCCTCGGTGTAGTTTTCCACCAATTCATCGAAGGTCACGTTGCGGTAGCCGGGGTTGTTCACGTCCGGCGACAGCGAGCAGGTGCGGCTGGTCGGCCCGATCACGCCAGCGACGAAGCGCGGCTTGTCCGGCGTTTCCAGGGTCTTGGCGTCGGCCACCTTGCGTGCCAGGCGCGCGCCTTCTACGTTTAATTCGTATGCCAGGCCTTGCATGCCGTAATCGGCCAGGGAAACCTGGGTGGCGTTGAAGGTGTTGGTTTCCAGAATATCGGCGCCGGCATCCAGGTAGGCTTTCTCGATGGAGCCGATCACGTCCGGGCGCGTCAACACCAAGAGGTCGTTGTTACCTTTGACGTCGCTTGGCCAGTCAGCAAAGCGTTTGCCGCGATAATCCTGCTCTTCGAGCTTGTAGCTCTGGATCATCGTGCCCATGCCGCCATCGAGAATCAGAATGCGCTCTTTGAGGGCGTGCTTGAGAGCTTGAAGGCGAACACTGCGATCGGACATTGGGACTACTCGGAAAGACCATGACGAAGGGCCGGGATGATAGCAAACCTGTGCGCTTTTAGAGCATGTCCCGGATTTGCATGAATATCGCTCATGTTGGTGCGAGGGCCGGAACGGTAGAATCGCGGCGATTTTTCAGGAACGGGACCTGGGACATGTCGTATCGCGTCATCACCAGCATTTTGATGCTGCTTATAAGCTGGGATGCCGTGGCGCAGGGTCCGGCCATTTCCTACACGCGTGACATTCAACCGATCTTTACCGAAAAGTGCGTGGCCTGCCATGCCTGCTACGACTCCGCCTGTCAGCTCAATCTGGGCAGCGGCGAAGGGGTGGTGCGTGGCGCGACCAAAACCCCGGTCTACGATGGTGAACGCAGCCAGGCGGCGCCACCGACCCGGTTGTTTTATGACGCTTTCGGCAAGCGTGCCTGGCAACAGAAGGGCTTCTATTCGGTACTCGACGCCCAAGGCAGTCAGGCGGCGTTGATGGCGCGAATGCTGGAACTGGGCCACAAAACCCCGCTGCAACCCAACGCCAAGCTGCCTGAAGACATCGTCCTGGGCCTGAACCGGGAAAACATGTGCGCCATGCCGACGGAGTTCGACGTCTACGCCAGTACCCACCCGAAAGAAGGCATGCCGCTGGCGGTCACCGGCCTGACCGACCAGCAATACCAGACGCTCCAGCGCTGGCTGGCCTCCGGGACGCCTATCGATGAGCAAGGCCTGGTCCCTAGCGCAAAAGAAGCCTTGCAGGTGGTGCAGTGGGAAAACCTGCTCAACGCTCCGGGCGCCCGGCAAAGTCTGGTCGGCCGCTGGTTGTTCGAGCATTGGTTTATCGCCCACCTTTACTTCAAGGACGGTGAGCCTGGGCATTTTTTCCAATGGGTGCGTTCGCGCACCCCGACGGGACAGCCAATCGACCTCATCGATACTCGACGCGCGAATGACGATCCGGGCACGCAGGTTTATTACCGTTTGTGGCCGGTGCAAGGCGTGATCGTGCACAAAACCCACATTACCTATCCGCTGAGCGCAGCGAAGATGGCGCGGATCAAAAGCCTTTTCTATAGCGGCAACTGGCAGGTCGATGCCTTGCCGGGATACGGGCCGGAGCGCCGGGCCAACCCGTTCAGCACGTTTGAAGCGATCCCGGCTCAAGCGCGTTATCAGTTCATGCTCGATAACGCCGAATACTTCGTCCGCACCTTCATTCGCGGCCCGGTCTGCCGTGGCCAGATCGCCACGGATGTGATCCGTGACAACTTCTGGGCGCTGTTCCAGGCGCCGGAGCACGACCTCTACATCACCGACCCGAACTACCGCGGCCAGGCCACGCCGTTGTTGGCGATGCCGGGACAAAACGACGATGTCGGCAGCGTCCTGGGCCTGTGGCATGACTACCGCGACAAGCGCAACGAGTACGAAGCGCTACGCCGGGACAATTACGCCGATCTGCCGGCGCCGAGTTGGTCGACCCTGTGGGCGGGCAACGACAACGCGCTGCTGAGCATCTTTCGGCATTTCGACAGCGCGTCGGTGAACAAGGGCCTGATCGGCGAAGTGCCGCAAACCATCTGGCTGTTTGACTATCCGCTGCTGGAGCGCACGTATTATCAGTTGGTGGTCAACTTCGACGTGTTCGGCAACGTGTCTCACCAGGCCCAGACACGTCTGTACTTCGACCTGATCCGCAACGGCGCGGAGCAGAATTTCCTGCGCCTGATGCCGGCCGATTCGCGGGATGACTACCTCAATGATTGGTACCAGAGCGGCGGCCAGTTCAAGATGTGGCTGGATTACGAAGCCATCGACAATGACAAGCCGACGGCACTGAAACTGGATGAGAAGGACCCCAAGCGCGACTTCGCGATGCAACTGCTGGCCCGTTACGGCGAGCTCGATGCCAGGCCCGATCCAATCAACCGTTGCGACGGCGCGTACTGCTCGCGACCGAACATCGACCCGGCGTTGCAGAGTGCCGAGCAGGCGCTGAGTCGCCTGACTTCGCGCCCGGCGGCCGGTTTGAGGGTCATCGATCAGTTGCCGGAAGCGACCATGCTGCGCATCGAGACGGCGAGCGGCAAGCGCGAGGTCTACAGCCTGCTGCGCAACCGGGCCCACAGCAATGTGGCCTTCCTGCTCGGTGAATCGCTGCGCTATCAGCCGGGGCTCGACACCTTGACGATTTTTCCGGGTGTGCTCAGCAGCTACCCGAACTTCATGTTCAACATTCCTGCCGACCAGGTGCCGGCGTTCGTCGATGCGATGGAAAACGCCAAGGACGCGCACCGCTTCGAGAAAATTGTCGAGCGCTGGGGCATTCGCCGCAGCCATCCGCAGTTCTGGTTTTACTTCCATGACCTGAGTCGCTACGTCCAAGAAACCGAGCCGGTGGAAGAGGGCGTGCTGGACATGAACCGGTACGAGAATCTTTGATCGACCTTTAAGCGTGGGCAGGTGTCGGATTTCATAGGCACCGCCAAACCCCTGTGGGAGCGGGCTTGCTCGCGAAAGCGGTGTATCAGCAACACTGATGGCGACTGACACACCGCTTTCGCGAGCAAGCCCGCTCCCACAGGGGATGTGTGGTGGTTTTGGGATTGCGATCGGAGGAGCGCCGATGTTGATTTCAGTACAGGCACTGCGCGCCGTCGCGGCCTGGACCGTGGTCTGCCACCACTTCATGCAGATTTTCTTCGACTTCAAGGCCCGTGGCCCCGTGGGGCAGATGTTCATCGACAAGGGCGCGGTGGGCGTTGATATTTTCTTCGTCATCAGTGGCCTGGTGATCTTCCTGTCCACCGAAGGTAAATCGCTGCCGCCCGCACGGTTTCTCTTGTATCGACTGTTTCGCATCGTGCCGGCGTACTGGCTGTACACGGTGCTGATGGCGTTGGTGGTCGTGTTCGCACAGCCTGTGTTGCCGGACCAGACGGTCGACTGGTCACATTTCCTGCTGTCGTTGTTATTCATTCCCACGGAAAACCCCGGTGGCTACGGGATCTATCCGACCCTCAATGTCGGCTGGACGCTGAACTACGAAATGCTGTTCTACGTGCTGTTTGCCTGGGCATTGCTGTTCCGCTTGCAGGTTCGGCTGCTGATCGTCGCGGCGTTGCTGTTTGCGGTGTGCCAGGCGTGGACCGGTTATGGCTGGATCAGCGAGTTCTACCGCTCGGACATTGTTTATGAGTTTTTGCTGGGGATCGCCATCGGCATGATCTATCGGCGCGGCTGGATCAAACCCGGTTTCTGGCTGCCCTTGTTGGGGATTGGCGGCGCGTTGCTGGCGATTTATAACCTGGCGCCGCAGCCACGCTTCCTGGCCTGGGGCGTCCCCGGTGCGGTGTTGGTGATGGCGTGTATGGCGCTGGAGCGCTATGTCGAGAACTCCCGGCTGTTCAGGGTGCTTGGCGATTGTTCCTACTCGGTTTACCTGATGCACGTGTTGGTGCTGTCGGTTGGCGGGTTTGTCGCACAGCGTTATGGGCTAAATCCTTACCTGATGTTCGCCGTTTGTGTGGTGGCCATCGGCGTGGCGTCCTGGGCAAGTTACGAATATGTAGAAAAACGCAGCTATCGGTGGCTTAAAGAGTGGATCGACGGCGAATCAGCGAATAACGCGGCTCTGGCTCTTTCCCGACAAAAATACTAGGACTTTGTACGGCGCGATGATTGGCGTAAACTGCGCCCAAGCCTGCGAGGAGTTTCCATGACCGCTATTACCATCACCGACGCCGCCCACGATTATCTGGCTGATCTGCTCTCCAAGCAGAACACCCCGGGTATTGGCATCCGCGTCTTTATCACCCAGCCTGGCACCCAGTACGCCGAAACCTGCATTGCGTACTGCAAGCCGGGCGAAGAAAAACCTGAAGACACCGCGTTGGGGCTCAAAAGCTTCACCGCCTACATCGATTCGTTCAGCGAAGCTTTCCTGGATGACGCGGTCGTCGACTATGCCACGGACCGCATGGGCGGCCAGCTGACGATCAAGGCGCCCAACGCCAAAGTCCCGATGGTCAATGCTGACAGCCCGGTCAATGAGCGTATCAACTACTACCTGCAAACCGAGATCAATCCTGGGCTGGCCAGCCACGGCGGTCAGGTCAGCCTGATCGATGTGGTCGAAGACGGCATCGCCGTGCTGAAGTTCGGCGGCGGTTGCCAGGGCTGCGGCCAGGCAGACGTCACCCTTCGCGAAGGCATCGAGCGCACCTTGCTTGAGCGCATTCCCGAGCTCAAGGGTGTACGCGATGTGACGGACCATACGCAGAAAGAAAACGCCTACTACTAAGGTGTTCGCTGCGAAATGAAAAAACGGCACCCGTGAGTGCCGTTTTTTTATGGGTGAAATTCACTGGCCCCATCGCGAACAGGCTCGCGTTGGGGTCCTATGGCCTGTAGAGATGCGCATGCCCCGCGCGATACAGCGACGACTCGCTGAACTGATCGCTACCCAACACCCGACCCACCAGAATCAACGCCGTGCGCCGAAAACCTTTCGCTTCAACCTTCGCGGCAATGTCCGCAATCGTCCCCACCACCCAATCCTGATCCGGCCAGGTCGCCCGGTGAATCACCGCAATCGGGCAGTCGGCGCCGTAATGCGGCAGCAATTCCGCCAGAATCCTCTCCAGATGATTAACCCCCAAATGAATCGCCATGGTCGCCCCGTGCTGGGCCAGGCTCCCCAGTTCTTCACCGGCCGGCATCACGGTTTTGTCGGCGTAGCGGGTCAGAATCACACTCTGTGAAACGTCGGGTAGCGTCAGTTCAGCCCCCAACAGCGCCGCACAAGCCGCCGTCGCCGTAACCCCAGGAACGATTTCAAACGCAATCCCCAGTTCACGCAAATAGCGAATCTGCTCACCAATCGCCCCGTAAAGACTCGGATCACCCGAATGCACCCGCGCCACGTCCTGACCGTTGGCATGGGCGGTCTTGATCAGTTCGATGATCTGCTCCAGGTGCAGTTCGGCGCTGTTGACCACCTGTTCGGCACAATGGCCTTCGAGCACGGCGGCGGGCACTAAAGAGCCGGCGTAAATGATCACCGGACAACTGCGAATCAGCCGTTGGCCTTTGACGGTGATCAGTTCCGGGTCGCCGGGACCTGCGCCAATGAAGTAGACGGTCATCGTCCGTTCCTTTGAATAAAGAGTCTGTCAGAAAAGGGGCTTGGGCAAGGCTTCAGATGAAGATTGCTCATGATCGAAGGTGGGGATTATCGGGGATCTTACGCAACGCAGGCCAATGCCAGGGTGGCCTGTGCATATTTTTGTCGCGAAATCAGCAGTTTCGCCGGTGCCTGGGCCAGGTGTTCGACCAGGGCCAGGGCGGCACTTTCCGCCACGCCGTAGCAGCCAGTGCGTTCGAACGCGATGTCCGAATGATGGCTGAGTTGCGGTTTATAACCTTCCAATTGCTCACGGCTGAAATACATCAGCGGCAACGCGAGTTGTTCGGCGAGTTCGATCAGGCCAGGCTCATTACGCTTCAAGTCGATGCTGGCCAGGGCCTTGATCTGGTGAAGTCCGATTTGATGAGCCTGCAATGCCTGAACGATCAACGCCCGCAGCGTGCTGGCGGGGCAGCCGCGCTGGCAGCCCAGGCCGACCACTAAAGTCGGCGCTGCGCGGGTATCAATCATGCGTGGTATTGGCCATCGCTTTTGCGGCGGAACAACCAGGCGCTGATCAGGCCCAAAGCCAGCCAGAACGCGACGTTGGTCAGCTGCGACGCGATTTTGAACTGCGCTTCCAGCGCTTCCGGCGCGAGCATCGAGTGCACTTCCGGTTGCGGCGCGCCGATCACGTGCGGAACGGCGAGAATCGCCACGCCGAGGATCTTCATCAGCCAGTGACGGCTGAACACAATCAAGGCGATGCCGACAGCGGTGGAGGCGGCCGTGCCAATCCACCAGAGTTGCCGTTGGGCCAGATCCGCTGCGGCAGTGCCCGGCAGTTCAGGCGGCAGGCCGAGGGTCGGCGCCAGCACGAACGTCGCGTAACCGGCCAGGCCCCAAAGCAAGCCCTGGGAGGTTTTGGTCGGTGCACGCAAGGTGTAGAGACCGGCGAGCATCAAGGCAAAGCCGACGGCGACCACCAGGTTACCGCCCGTGGTCGACAGCACGCGCTGCCAGCCGTCTTCCGGTTCCCAGGCTTCAGCGTCGTGACTGTGAGCGGCAACACCGGCGGCGTGTTCGTGAACTTCAACAGCGGCCGGCTCGGATTTTTCGTAGGTTTCGGCCTGCAGAATCAGCGGCGAGACCCAGAAACTTTGCAGCAGGGTCAGCAGCAGGGCGGCCAGCAGTCCGGTGAAACCTGCGGTTTGCGCTATACGCTTGATCATGTCGGCAGGTCTCAATGGCACGGGAAGGCGGAGCTGTGACGGGTATCGTGCGCGGCATTGTGCACCGCTTCGATGTGCGAGAAACCGGCGAAATACACGAGGCACGCGCCAAGGATCGACGCGCACATGGCGGCGATCAGACGTTGGCTCAGGGTTGTGGTGGTGCTGGCGGAGCTATGGTCGGTACTGCTGATGATCGACATGGCGCATCCCTCTGGTCTGTCAGCGGGTGAATAGAGCGCATGGAAGACCCCTGCGAGTCGGGCGCGCAGAGGTTCAAACAGCGCCCGCCCACCGCGGGTTTGTTATTCAGTGACGTAAGGGTCACTTTGTGTTGCGGGCCGGTCTCCGGGCTCACGAGGGGCCAAGGCTTGCGCCTGAACCTGCAAGCATCACCTTCCCATGCCGAACTGCTGGCACAGTGGATCTGACGCTTCGCTCGCTTACCGTTGCGGGGGCAGCACCGGACTGACATGGCTTTGAGTAAAGCACATGATTCACCGGTTTCCCGTTTCACCCTGTGAAGGGCACCCGTAACAAGGCGTGTAGGAGAGCATGGGCGGGGGTTTGGCGTCAATTGGCATGGGTTCTCATTTCGATGCCGAGGTGAATTCTTCGCGGGCAAGCCTCGCTGCTACAAAAGCACTGCCGTCCTGTAGGAGCGAGGCTTGCCCGCGAAGGGGCCGGTGAGGGCGCCACAAGACATTGACCCGCCCCCACACCATGCGTAGCCTTGCGCTTTCGAGGTTCTTCGGCATTTGCCGAAGCTAAGAAGGGAACGCGGTCGATGCCGCGGCTGCCCCCGCAACTGTGAACGGTGATGTTCGCTGCCACGCCACTGCAAACCCTGTTCAGCGGGTTCGCGGGAAGGCGCAGCGAATGCCAGGCCCACAAGCCCGGCACACCGTCAGCCAGGAGACCTGCCTCGACACAGATTCTCACTACAACCGGGCGGGGTGATCCGGTGGCGAACTCTTCCGCGCGCGCCCGTCGCTGCGATTGTCGTCCCGTATGCCCGCCACCTTGCCAAAGGGCATCCGATGAAAACACTGGCCAAACTCCCCGTCACCATCGTTACCGGCTTCCTCGGCTCGGGCAAAACCACCTTGCTGCGGCACATGCTCGACAACGCCCAGGGTCGCCGCATCGCGGTGATCGTCAATGAGTTCGGCGAGCTGGGCATCGACGGCGAAATCCTCAAGCAGTGCTCCATCGGCTGCACCGAAGAAGAAGCCAACGGCCGCGTCTACGAACTGGCCAACGGCTGCCTGTGCTGCACCGTCCAGGAAGAATTCTTCCCGGTGATGCGCGAACTCGTCGCCCGTCGCGGCGACCTCGACCACATCCTCATCGAAACCTCGGGCCTGGCCCTGCCTAAACCGCTGGTGCAAGCCTTCCAGTGGCCCGAAATTCGCAGCGCCTGCACCGTTGACGCGGTCATCACCGTGGTCGACAGCCCGGCCGTCGCCGCTGGCACTTTCGCCGCGTTCCCGGATCAGGTCGATGCCCAGCGCAAACTCGACCCGAACCTGGACCACGAATCGCCGTTGCACGAGCTGTTCGCCGACCAACTGGCCAGCGCCGACCTGGTGATCCTCAACAAGGCCGACCTAATCAGCCCGGAAGACCTGGCTCGCGTGCGCCTGGAAGTCGCCGAAGAGCTGCCGCCAGCGGTCAAAGTCATCGAAGCCAGCAGAGGCCGCGTGCCACTGGACGTGCTGATCGGCCTCGGCGCCGGTTCCGAAGAACACATCGACAGCCGTCACAGCCATCACGATCACCACCATGAAGGTGAAGACGATCATGACCATGACGCCTTCGATTCGATCTCCATTGAGCTGCCGCAAGCCGACGAAAGCCTGCTGCTGGACGCGCTGACCCAACTGGTGGTCCAGCACGGCATCCTGCGGGTCAAAGGGTTCGCGGCGATTCCGAACAAACCGATGCGCCTGCTGATACAGGGCGTGGGCACGCGTTTCGACAAGCATTTCGACCGTCAGTGGGGCGCCGATGAAGCGCGCACCACGCGCCTGGTGCTGATCGGCCAAGAACTGGACGCCACGCTGCTTGAAGCGCAACTGCGCGCCGCGCTCAGCGTTTAAGCCATGCACCTGCTCAGGACCCAGCCCGGCGGTTTCGTGTCGGATGACAACATTGCCGACCTTGGACAAACCCCCGCCGAGCTGGTGATCCTGTGCAGCGGCGACTCCAGCCTGGCGCTGCTCGCCGAAGCGGCGCAGCAACTGCCTGACGATTACCCGAGCGTGCGCCTGGCCAACCCGATGCAGGTGCAGAATCACGCGTCGGTCGACCTGTATGTCGACGAAGTGCTGCGTCATGCCAAGGTGATCCTGATCTCGCTGCACGGCGGCATCGCCTATTGGCGTTACGGGGTCGAGCGTCTGGTGGAGCTGTCCCAGCGCGGTGTTCAGCTGATTCTGGTGCCCGGCGATGATCGCCCGGACCCGGAACTCAGCGTCCTGAGTACCGTGGCCGCCGACGACCGCGACCGGCTCTGGCAGTTTTTGCGTCAGGGCGGTATGGCCAATGGCCTGGATTTTTTCCGCTGCCTGGCCAATCGCTGGCTGGATCGCGATTACGCCTGGGCCGAGCCGCAAACCCTGCCGCGCACAGCGATTTACCACCCGCAAAAGAGCCCCGCTGACCTTCACGATTGGCAAGCCGACTGGCAGGCCGGTCAACCGGTGGCGGCGGTGCTGTTCTATCGCTCGCATTTGCAGGCGGCGAACACCGCGTTCATCGATGTTTTCTGCCAGCGTTTGCAGGCGGCGGGTTTGAACCCGTTGCCGATTGCTGTGGCCAGTCTGAAAGAACCCGGCTGCCTGTCGGTGGTCGAGGACCTGCTGGACGAAGTCGAGGCGGGGGTGATCCTCAACACCACCGGTTTCGCTCAATCCAGCCCCGAAGCGCCGCATCTGCGGCCGTTTCGACGCAACATTCCGGTGATCCAGGCGATCTGCGCCCAGGACAACGAGCCGGGTTGGCTCGCCAGTGAACAGGGCCTCGGCCCGCGTGATCTGGCGATGCACATCGCGTTGCCGGAACTGGACGGGCGGATCATCAGCCGGCCGATCAGCTTCAAGGACTTGGCGTGGCGCAGCGAGCGCAGTCAGTCGGACGTGGTGTGCTATCGGGCGCAACCGGAGCGCATGGATTTCGTCGCCGAACTGGCGCGGCGCTGGATCGATCTGGCCCGGGTACCGAACAGCGAAAAACGCATCGCGCTGATCCTCGCCAACTACCCGACCCGCGATGGGCGCATCGGCAACGGCGTGGGCCTCGATACCCCGGCCGCCGCGCTGAACATCCTGCGGGCGCTGTACACAGAAGGTTATCCGTTGCCCGCCGAGTTGCCGGACAGCGGCACTGCGTTGATTCAACAATTGCTCGGGGGCGTCAGCAACGACCTCGACACCCTTGATCAGCGTCCCTGCGCGCAAAGTTTGGCGATGGACGACTATCGGCTGATGTTCAACCGATTGCCCGAAGCCAATCAGCAAGCGGTGCTGGAGCGTTGGGGCACGCCCGAAAGCGATCCGATGTGCCGTGACGGACGCATGATGATCGCCGGGTTGCGCTTTGGCCTGACCTTCGTCGGCATTCAACCGGCGCGGGGTTATCAGGTTGATCCGAGTGCGGTGTATCACGACCCGGACCTGGTGCCGCCTCACGGCTACCTGGCGTTCTACTTCTGGCTGCGCAACACCTATGGCGCCCACGGCGTGATTCACGTCGGCAAGCATGGCAACCTCGAATGGCTGCCGGGCAAAGGTGTCGGGCTGTCGGAAAACTGCTGGCCGGACGCGTTGCTCGGGCCGCTGCCGAACATCTATCCGTTTATCGTCAACGACCCGGGCGAGGGCGCCCAGGCCAAGCGTCGCACCCAAGCGGTGATCATCGACCACCTGATGCCGCCGCTGACCCGCGCCGAAACCTACGGTCCGCTGCGCAACCTCGAGTTGTTGGCCGACGAGTATTACGAAGCGCAATTGCTCGATCCGCGCCGCGCCCGAGAGTTGCAGCGCGACATCCTGCAACTGGTGCGCGACACGCACATCGACCGTGAACTGCAACTGGACGAAAAACTCAACAGCGACGCTGATGCGGCGATCTGGTTGCCGCGGCTGGACACGTACCTGTGCGACTTGAAAGAGTCGCAGATACGCGATGGCCTGCACATCTTTGGCGAGTCGCCGACCGGGCGCTTGCGCATTGATACATTGTTGGCGCTGTTGCGCATTCCCCGTGGCGATGGACGTGGGGCGCAATCCAGTTTATTGCGGGCGTTGTCCAAGGCGTTTGAACTGGGGTTTGATCCGCTGGATTGTGCGTTGGCCGAGCCATGGACCGGGCCGCGGCCCGTAGAGCTGCTGAGCGTTACTGATCAAGTGTGGCGCACGGCTGGCGATACCCGCGAACGGCTGGAGCTTTTCGCCGCCCAGTTGATCTCGCTGACACTGACCCCATCTCAAGCCAGCCAAAACCCCTGTGGGAGCGGGTTTGCCCGCGAAGGCGGTGTATCTGACAACTCATTGTCGCCTGACACTGCGCTTTCGCGGGCAAGCCAGCTCCCACAGGGTTCTATGTGGACTGACGTTAGCGCCATCCTTGAGAGTCTGCGCGAAGTGGTCGCACCACGCCTGGACGCCTGCGGCCCGGCAGAAATGCGCGGCCTGCTCGACGCCTTGAGCGGCCGCTTTGTCCCGGCCGGCCCCAGCGGCGCACCGAGTCGCGGTCGACTGGACGTGCTGCCGACCGGGCGCAATTTCTACTCGGTGGACGTGCGCAATCTGCCAACCACCACCGCGTGGCGCATCGGTTTCCAGTCGGCCAACCTGATTCTCGAACGGCATCTGCAAGACCACGGCGATCACCTGCGTCAGCTCGGCCTGTCCGTCTGGGGTACCGCGACCATGCGCACCGGCGGCGACGACATCGCCCAGGCCATGGCGCTGATGGGCGTGCGCCCGGTCTGGGCCACCGGCAGTCAGCGGGTCGACGACTTTGAAATTCTGCCACTGAGCTTGCTCGACCGTCCGCGGGTGGATGTGACGTTGCGCGTGTCCGGATTCTTTCGCGATGCCTTCGCCAACCTGATCCGCCTGTTCGACGCCGCCGTGCAAGCGGTCGCCGCGCTGGACGAACCGGACGACCTCAACCCGCTGGCCGCCAAAGTGCGCGCCGAACGTGAAGCGCTGATGCAATCGGGCCTTGATGAAGAAGCGGCCAAGCGTCAGGCCGGTTGGCGCATCTTCGGGGCCAAACCCGGTGCTTATGGCGCAGGCGTGCAGGGCGCTATCGACGGCCGTCTGTGGCAAAGCCGCGAAGACCTGGCCGAGGTTTACCTGAACTGGGGCGGCTACGCTTACGGCGGGTCCGATGAAGGCACCGCCGCCCGCGAACAATTCGCCCAGCGTCTGAGCCAGGTGCAGGCGGTGCTGCAAAACCAGGACAATCGCGAGCATGATCTGCTCGATTCCAATGACTATTACCAATTCCAGGGCGGCATGCTCGCCGCCGTGGAAAGCCTCAGCGGCGAAGCGGCGGCCAGTTACCATGGCGATCACAGTCAGCCGGATTTGCCGAAGATCCGCACCTTGAAGGAAGAGCTGAACCGGGTGATCCGCTCCCGGGCGGCGAATCCGAAGTGGATCGACGGCGTGAAGCGTCACGGCTATAAAGGCGCATTCGAATTGGCCGCGACGGTGGATAATCTGTTCGCCTTCGACGCCACGACCCAGCTGATCGGCGATCATCAATACGCATTGCTGGCGGATGCGTATTTGCTCGATCCGGCGACCCGGGATTTTGTGCGTGAGCATAATCCGCATGCGTTGCGCGACATGACCGAGCGCATGCTCGAAGCGCAGCAGCGGGGGATGTGGCAGGAACCGGGCGCGTATCGCGAGGCCCTGGAAAACCTGTTGCTGGATATAGAAGAAGACAGCTGAAATGGACCTGTGGCGAGGGAGCAAGCTCCCGCTCGGCTGCGCAGCAGCCCAAAACCTGAAGGCACATTTTGTCAGGCATACCTTAGTGTCAGTATCTACGGCTGCTTCGAAGCCGAACGCGAGCAAGCTCCCTCGCCACAGGTTTTGAGTGTGTTCTTGAGATCGCTGTTACCGACCATGACCGAGTATTGAAGATGACCGACACCCCACATTTCCCCCTCTCCGCCGTGGTCGGCGCCGACGATCTGAAGCTCGCGCTCTACTTGACCGCCATCGATCCCAAGATCGGCGGCGTGCTGATCGAAGGCCCACGCGGCATGGCCAAGTCAACCCTCGCCCGAGGCCTCGCGGACTTGCTGGCCAGCGGTCAATTCGTCACCTTGCCCCTGGGCGCCACCGAAGAACGGCTGGTCGGCACCCTCGATCTCGACGCCGCCCTGAGCGAAGGCCGCGCGCAATTTTCCCCCGGCGTACTGGCCAAGGCCGACGGCGGTGTACTGTACGTCGATGAGGTGAATCTGCTGCCCGATCACCTCGTTGACCTGTTGCTCGACGTGGCCGCCAGCGGCACCAATCTGATCGAGCGCGACGGCATTTCCCATCGGCATTCGGCGAAGTTTGTATTGATCGGCACCATGAACCCGGAAGAGGGCGAGCTGCGTCCGCAACTGCTCGACCGTTTTGGCCTGAACGTCGCCCTCAGTGGTCACACTGCACCGGCCGAACGTGGCCAGATCATCCGTCGGCGTCTGGATTTCGACAGCGATCCGCAGGGTTTCTGCGTCGAGTGGGAAAGCCAGCAGCAGTCCCTGCGTGAACGCTGCCAGAAGGCGCGCGGCGCATTGGCGAACATCCCGCTGGATGATGCCGCACTGGCGCAGATTACCGAGCGCTGTTTTGCCGCTGGGGTCGATGGCCTGCGCGCCGATCTGGTCTGGTTGCGCGCGGCCCGTGCCCACGCCGCATGGCGAGGGGCGAGCGCCATCGGTGAGGAAGACATCGACGCCGTCGCCGAGTTTGCCCTGCGTCATCGTCGCCGCGAGCAATCGCCCCCAGCGCCGCAACACAATCAGTCGCCCTCGGCGCAATCTTCCAGCCCGAGCGAAGGCCAGGGCCAATGGGGCGAAATGCCCGCTCAGGCGCTGCCGGTCGGCGCCCGACGTGAAGTGCCGAGCTGGCCAAAAAAGCCCTAGGCATTCGCCCTCGATCTGACGCGGGGGCGAATGCCAGACCCCGCGCAGGACGGCTGGACAACGGAAAGCAGGGCAAGCGTCACGCTGCGCGCAGCGGCTCGATCAACTGGCCCGGCACTTTGCTCAATGGTCGGCCGCGTCAGCGCAAAGATGTGCTGTTCCACCTGCGCACGCGTTCCTCCCATGAGCTGTGGCTGGTGATCGTCGACGCATCGGCCTCGACACGCCGTCATCAGGCTCTAAGCGATGCCAAGGGATTACTTGCTCAGTTGTTCGACGACGCGTACCGCCAACGCGCGCGCCTGGCCTTGTTGACCGCCAGCGGTCAGGCGCCGAAGTGGCAGGTAGAAGGCTTGAAAGCGTCAGCGGGGTTGCGTGCCTGGCTCGATGGTCTGGGTGCGGGCGGCGGGACGCCGTTGTTGGCGGCGCTGGGCGAAGCGGGGCGTTGGCTGGCGATACGGCAAAAACGCTTTCCGGCGGAACAACAAAGGCTGCTGCTGGTGACCGATGGGCGATTGAAGGACTGGCCAGGGTTACCGGTGCTGGATTGCCCGGGGTTATTGATTGATATCGAGCGCGGGCCGATTCGGCTAGGTCGGGCCAGACAGATGGCTGCAGCGCTGCAAGCGGATTATCGGCACATTGATGAGCTGATCTCCGGCTGAAAATTGTGTTATTTGCAATGGCCCCATCGCGGTCCCGGAGAATCATGGCGAATCCGCATCGCTCCCCTATGCTCTGAGTGCATTCGATCACAGGAGTGAATCATGCGCGCACTTGCCGTTAATCATCAGAACGATTTCCGCGTCAAAGCTTATGCCGGCACCAATGGCGTGCTGTTGGCCATGGATGTGGCCGAACCCCGTCGCAAAGGCCTGCTGGGTTTCGCCATCGAAAAGCAGCAGGGCGACAAACCTTGGCAGTTTCTATTCAACAGCCTGACGTTCCCGGGCAAGCCCCATACCTTCCCTCAATACCACGCCACCCCCAGCAATATCGCGCCGTTGCAGAAATTTCGCTGGGCCGATTACGCGGTCAATCCGGGGCTGACGATCCAATACCGGGTCTATCTGGCCTACGGCAGCGCCAATGCGCCGCAACTGGGCGAATCCCTGGAGGTGACGGTCACTTCCGACGACGGCCATCCCGGCAACCAGAGTGTCAATTTCAACCGCGCCGTGGCCGCCAGTCAGGCGTTCCAGCGCAAGTTTCCCGAGCTCGACGCGCTCCTCAGCGGCAAAGAAAAGCCGTCTATCGAAGACTGGCCCGATGCCCCGCGCCAATGGCTGGAAAACGGTTTACTCGGGCGCATGCTCGGGTTTATCGCGCGGGCCATCGACAGCCAGTGGGCTCTGGATATCGCCATCTACGAGTACCAGTTACCGGTGATTGTCGATGCGGTGAACGCGGCGCACGAACGCGGCGTGAACGTGCGCGTCCTTTATCACGCGCAACTGGGTGAAGACACCACCGCCATGAACGAAGCGAGCCTGGAAAAGCTTCCGGCGGCGAACAAGCGCGGCCGGGTCACTCACAGCATTTTCCACAACAAATTCATGGTCCTGAGTCGTCTCGATGCAACGGGGCTGCGCCAGCCTGAAGCCGTGCTTTGCGGCAGTACCAACTTCACCCCCAACGGCATCTACCGTCAGGCCAATGTGGTGCATGTGCTGGACGATCCTCGGGTCGGCGCCAGCTACCTGGAAACCTTCAAACAGGTCTGGAACACACCGGCGGATGTCGGCACCACGCGGCAATGGATCACCCAACACAACCCGATGGACCCGAGCCAACCATTGTTCGCCGGATTCTCACCGCGCTCGGGCAAGGGCGACTTGCATGAGTTCGTCGACATCATCACCGAGGCAAAAAAAGACGTGCTGTTCGTTACCGCGTTCACCTTGCCCGACGCTATCCTCAACGCGTTGCTCGGTAAGCCCCACGACGACATCCTGCGCTATGGCCTGCAAAATTCCGCGAGCAAAATCACCGGGTTTCATGCCGACCGCAGCGCTGAATTCACCACGGTTGCGCTGCTCAACACCGGGCTGGAAGGCTGGCTCATGGAAAACAAGAAAGGCCAGAAGGGCAACCTGCTGGTGCACACCAAAGCCATCGTCACGGACTTCACCAGCGACTCACCGACGATCATCAGTGGCAGCCATAACCTCAGTGCGGCGGCCAGTAACAGCAATGACGAGAACTACCTGATCATTCGCGGCGATACCGATCTGGCCGATCGTTATGGTCTGGAATTGCTGCGGTTTTATGAGCATTACCGGTTTCGGTATTTTGCGAAAAAACTGGCGCTCAAGGAGGTGCATCCGTTGGTGGCGGATGACAGTTGGACTGATGATTATTATGTCGAGGGGGATTTGCGTCAGTTGTCCCGACTGCGTTTTTCCGGGCAGTAATCGTTGGTCTCATGGGCCCCATCGCGAGCAGGCTCGCTCCCACACTGGATCTCGGGCGTTTACAAATCCTGTGGGCGCGAGCCTGCTCGCGATGGGGCGACGCGGTTCGGGCGCGTCAGCGGAACAGATTCGTTCGCGACAACTCGATCACTTCATCCCCACGCCCGCTCATCACCGCTTTGAGCATGTACAAACTGAACCCTTTTGCCTGTTCCAGCTTGATCGTCGGTGGCATCGCCAATTCCTGAGTCGCGGTCACCACGTCCACCAGCACGGGCCCGTCATGCGCCAGCGCGCGGCGCAAGGCCGGTTCCAGCGCCTCGGATTCCTCGACACGAATCCCCAGGATCCCCATGGCATTGGCCATCGCCGCGAAGTCCGGATTGTGCAGGTCCGTGCCGGTGTCCAGCAGCCCGCTGGATTTCATTTCCATGGCCACGAATCCGAGCGAGGCATTGTCGTAGACGATGATTTTCACCGGCAGTTTCAGTTGCGCCAGCGAAATGAAGTCCCCCATCAACATGCTGAAGCCGCCATCGCCGGACAGCGAAATCACCTGCCGCCCAGGAAACGCCGCTTGCGCGCCAATGGCGTGGGGCATCGCGTTCGCCATGGAGCCGTGATTGAACGAACCAAGCAATCGGCGCTGGCCGTTCATTTTCAGATAACGCGCGGCCCAGACTGTCGGCGTGCCCACGTCGGCGGTGAAGATCGCATCGTCATCGGCCAGTTCACTGAGCAGGCGAGTGAGGTATTGCGGATGAATAGGCCGGCCCGGCGCCGACGGTTGAGCCAGGTCATCCAGACCCTGTCGGGCCTTTTGGTAGTGTGTGAGGGATGACTCGAGAAAGCTTCGATCACCACGATAAGGCAGGCGCGGCAGCAACGCGGCGAGGGTTTCGCCAACATCGGCGGCGATGCCCAGATCCAGCGTGGTGCGCCGTCCGAGGGCTTGCGGGTCGTGGTCGATCTGAATGATGGTGGCGTCGGTTGGGTAGAACTGCCGATAGGGAAAGTCAGTCCCGAGCATCACCAGCGTGTCGCAGTTGAGCATCGCATGATAACCGGAGCTGAAGCCGATCAGCCCGGTCATGCCGACGTCGAACGGATTGTCCCACTCCACATGCTCCTTGCCGCGCAATGCATGCACCACCGGCGCGCCGAGGGCGTCGGCCAATGCCACCACCTGATCGTGGGCACCCGCGCAGCCAGCACCGCACATCAACGTCACGGCTTTGCTTTGGCTCAGCAATTCGACCAGACGATCCAGGTCCTGAGGCGCGGGCAGGGTGCGGGGTTTCGACAGCGCAGGCCAGGGTTTGAGGTTGTCTTCGACTTCCTGCAGCGCCACATCGCCGGGAATCACCACCACCGCCACGCCGCGATTCAGAATGGCACTGCGCATCGCCCGATGCAGCACCTGGGGCATCTGCGCCGGGTTGCTCACCAGTTCCACAAAGTGGCTGCATTCCTTGAACAGTTCCTGCGGGTGGGTTTCCTGAAAGTAATTCAGGCCGACTTCCGAGGACGGAATCTGTGCGGCGATGGCCAACACCGGCACATGGTTTTTATGGCAATCGAAGAGCCCGTTGATCAAGTGCAGATTGCCCGGCCCACAGCTGCCAGCGCACACCGCCAGTTCGCCGGTGACCGCCGCTTCGGCACCGGCGGCGAACGCTGCAACTTCCTCGTGACGCACGTGCATCCACTCGATGCTGTCCATGGTCCGCAGGGCTTCGGTCAGGCCGTTCAGGCTGTCGCCCGTCAGGCCCCAGATGCGTTTGACGCCGGCCTGTTCAAGGGTGGTTGCCAGTTGCCGGGCAAGGGTGATTTTCGCCATGGGATGCTCCAGTGATCAATGAATTGTCCTCGGGGGTTAAAAGAGGACAACACTGTGGCAACCATGACTCACCCGGATGTGTGATTACTTGCCCATCGCCTGTCGGTACTGGCGCGTGCGCCGGGCGATGTACAGCTGATCGAGAATCAACGCCCATAGCGCCGAAACCTGTGGCCGGGTCTTGCGCCCACGGCTCAGGCGATGCAGCTGGAATTTCACCACGGCCATGCTCGCCAGGGCCGCCAGCGGTTTGCGTTTCCAGCGGATCGGCGGCAATTGCGGGTGGCTGTTCTGGCCTTCGCGCCAGCGTTTGACCAGTTGCGGTTCGATGGCCAGTGCCGTGCCGATACCGGCCATGGCGATGCCGCTGTCGAGCACCTGTTCGACGATGGCCAGGCGTCGGATCCCGCCCGTCACCATCACCGGCATGCTCGCAACGCTGGCCAGTTCGCCGGCCATTTCCAGAAAGTACGCCTCCCGGGCCAGGGTCCGGCCGTCGCGGGCTTCGCCTTGCATGGCCGGCGCTTCGTAGCTGCCACCAGAGAGTTCCAGCAAATCCAGTGGCTGGTCGTTGAGCCACTGGATCACTTGGCGGGCGTCGTCGGCGTCGAAACCGCCGCGCTGGAAGTCTGCGGAATTCAGTTTTACCGCGACACAAAACTGTGGCGACACGGCTTGGCGAACGGCGCTGACCACGTCCAGCAAAAGACGGGCGCGATTCTCCAGCGAACCTCCCCAACGGTCCGTGCGACGGTTGGTCAAGGGCGAGAGAAACTGGCTGAGCAGGTAGCCGTGCGCCGCATGAATCTGCACCCCCGTGAAACCGGCTTTTTCCGCCAGGGCCGCACTGGTGGCGAAGCGCTGGATGACCTCGGCGATATCGCTTTCCGACATCGGCTTGGGTTCGGCAAACATTTTGGAGAACGAACCCAGATCCAGCGCCACGGCCGACGGTGCCCAGGCTTGCTGGCCGAGGTTGGCCATGGTCTGGCGGCCGGGATGATTGAGTTGCACCCAGAAATGCGCGCCACCGGAGCGGCCGATGGTAGCCCACTGACGGAACTGCTCAAGATGCCGTTCGTCTTCCAGCACGACACCTGCGGGGCCGGTCATGGCGCGGCGATCGATCATCACGTTGCCGGTCAGCAGCAGACCCGCTTCGCCCTCGGCCCAGGCCTGATACAGCTGAAACAACGCGCTGGACGGCGCCTGGCCGGTATCCGCAAGGTTCTCTTCCATCGCGGCTTTGGCGATGCGATTGCCGAGGGTCTGGCCGTTGGGCAAATTCAGCGTTTGAAAGGGCGACATGCTTGACTCCTCATCAGTGATGAGTAGAGGCTAAGCTTAAAGTTAACTTTAATGTCAAGCAGGCAAATGAGGCCGAGATGAAGATTGGTGAATTGGCGCAATTAAGCGGGTTGAACGCGTCGCGCATTCGGTTTTATGAGGCACAAGGCCTGATCCAGCAAGTGGAACGCCTGGCCAACGGCTATCGACGTTACCCGCCACAAGTCCTGCAAACCCTGAAGATCATCCAGTGCGCGCAGCAGGCCGGGTTCAGCCTCGAAGAGCTGAAGTTATTGTTGCCGGACACGGTGACAGGCGAGTTCAAGCACGCTGAACTGGTGGCAAGCCTGGGGCGCAAAGTCGAACAGATCGAAGCGATGCAACTGCACCTGGCGCAGAGCAAGGCGCAGTTGCTGGGGTTGATCGAGAACATCCAGGCGCGGCCCGAAGGAATGGCCTGCGGTGAGAATGCCGAGCGGGTGCTGGCGTCGATCAAGCATTAGTTCTGACCGAGGCAGTTTTCGCCAAAGGCCTGGTAGCGCAGGACATGGGTGGTGCCCGCGGTATCAATGTAGGTCATCTCCCGCGGCAGGGGGCCGCAACCATCGTCGCGGGTCATGTTGAGCACTTTGGCGATATGGAGCGGCGTCGAATACTTGTAGTCCTCGACTTTCGGCGTGCTGGAATTGTCGACGGAAGCGGCCGCTGCAATACCGCTCAGACTGATAAGAAACAGGGCGGACAGAATGCGTTTCATGATGGGGCTCTCGTAGTGGCTACTGAACGATTTCAGTGGCAGTACGACGAGCCCCGTTGGGGTTTATTCCAGGCTCAGGGAAAAACTTTTCGGCGCCGGGATTGGATTGCGCATCAGCGTGCCGACCACCAGCGCCCCCAGTAAGGCCAGCAACCCGGCGACCAGAAGCAGCAGACTGAAGCCGCCGACGAAGGCCTGACGCGCCAGTGGCTCGACCAACGCACGCGCGGTTTCCGGCAGCAGATTCATCGCCGCCGTCATGTCACCGGCGACCACCCGTGAGGCAATGCCCTGGGTCTGGCTAAGCCATTGCGTGCCTTGAGTCGACAGGCTGGTGCGTAACAGCAATTCGGTGTGGCTGGACAGCAACGCACCGAAGACACCGATGGCCAGCACGATCGCGCTGAAACGCATGGTGGTGCTCATGCCCGAGGCCATGCCGGTGCGCTCGCGGGGAACGCAGGCCATGATGTTTTTTTGCGTGTCGCCATTGAGCAGGCCGGCACCGGCGCCCGTCACGGCAATGGCCAGTGCGAAGGGCAGGTAGCCGCCGCTGCTGACCGCCCAGGCGCT
>NZ_LT607573.1:754-47292 GCF_900095275.1 Pseudomonas sp. UMAB-40 | reverse complement strand
GCCGATGCGCGGGAAAATCAACATGGTCGCGGCAAACGGCAACATCCCAAGCCCCGACGCGATGGCCGAGAAGCCCAGGCCGTTTTGCAGGTAGAACGGCAGTAACGTCATCATCACCTGGGCGCAACCGGCGTAGGCAAACATGCCGAGCAGGGCGCCGATGAAACGCGGATGCCTGAACAACTGCAGGTCGACCATCGGCCGCTGCTGCATCCGCTCAATCAGCACAAACAGCCCCAACAACAGCGCGCCCCCGATGATCCGGGCGTAGGTGAGCGGGTTGCTCCAGCCGATGCGGTTGGCTTCGATCAAGCCCCAGATCAGGCACAGCAAACTCGCACTGAACGCCAGGCTGCCCCAGGGATCGAGCCGCGCCGATTGGGTGTCCCTGGACTCCGGCACGGCGCGCCAGACCATGAACATCAAGAACGCGCCCACCGGCAGGTTGAGGTAGAAGATCCAGCGCCAGCCGACATATTCGGTGATCAGCCCGCCGACCGTCGGCGCGGCGGTCATCGCCACGCCCATGCACGCGCCCCAGAACGCCCAGGCTTTGGCCCGTTCGACTTCATCGTGAAATGTATGGCCGATGGAAGCCAGGGCCGAGGTCAACAACAATGCCGCGCCGACACCCTTGACCGCCCGCGCGATGTCGAGGAACAACGCCGTGGGCGCCGCACCGCAACCGATGGAAGCAAGGATGAAAATGCCCAGGCCCCAGAGCAGGGTTTTCTGTCGGCCAAAACGGTCGGCAATGCTGCCCGCCGGCAGCAACAAGGCCGCGAACGCCAGCATGTACGCGCTGACCACCCATTCAATGTCGGCAAAGTTCGCGCCCAGGTCCCGTGCGATGGTCGGCAGGGTGACGGCGACGATGTTGGTGTCGAGCACGATCAGCGAGCACACGCCGGAGGCCGTCAGCAGTGTCAGGCGTGGACTGACCCGGCTCATGACGTGATTGCCTTTTGGGCAAGATCGTTGATCGTGGCGGCGAAAAGGGGTTTGACGTACATGGCGTTGGCTCTCTACTGTGATTGCCAATGAGCTTATCGCGGTCGATTGTCGGCGTTGTTAGCCAGGCATCGGGACTTCATTACCTTTGAGCTAATGCACCCATGGACATACGGCATTTCCGCTACTTTCTGGCCGTTGCCCGGCAAGGCAACTTTACCCGCGCCGCCGAACAACTCGGTATCGCGCCGCCGACCTTGACCCGACAGATCCAAGACATGGAGAACGAACTCGGCACGCGACTGTTCGTGCGCCAGACACGTGAAGTCAGCCTGACCGAGGCCGGTGCCGCGTTAATGATCGAAGCCGAGGCGACGGTGCGGCAGTTCGAATACGCCCAGCACAATGCCCAGCGGGCCGGGCGCGGGGACATTGGCCATATCGAACTTGGCTACGTGGCGTCGGCGGTGTACTCGGGCTTGCTGCAAAAACAGGTGCAGGCTTTCAGTCGCGAGTGCCCCGACGTCAGTTTGAATGTGCGGGAAAGCCCCATGGCTTCATTGCCAGCCATGGTGGTCGAGGGGCGATTCGATGTGGGTTATGTCCGCTCACCGATTACCCTGCCCGACGGCCTGGAGGCTATTCGTCTGGACTCAGAAGGCTTTGTGCTGGCGCTGTCCTCCGAGTCCTGGCTGTGCCGACTGCCGGAGATTGCTCCGGAGCATTTGCAAAACGAGACGTTTATTCTGCCGGAGCAAATCAGTGGCACGCTGCAAGTCGCCGCCGAGGGCGGGTTTGCACCGAAACTGGGTGCGCAGCCGGGCGGGCTGGTGGCGGTCATTGCGCTGGTTTCGCTGGGGCAGGGCGTGGCAGTCGTGCCGGAGTCGGTGGTCGGGCATGTCGGGTTGCCCGGCGTGTTGTACCGCACGATCAAGGGCTGCGAGGCGACGTCGTGGTTGTCGTTGATTCATCGACGGTTCGAAAAGTCGGCGGCGGTGTCCAGGTACATCGAGCAGGTCAAAAATCGTTAAGGGCAAAGCCCCAACCTAACAGCAAACCCGACGATTCAACCGCTCAGTGGCACGAGGCACAGTGCAAAGCCTGCGGAAGGTCTGTCGCAACCAGGCAAGATCGTGCGCCGGTTTACGCTTCACCCTCGCCGGTTTCACGCTGCCAATGTGCCTGGCGAAATCCGCCCTCAACGTTTCCTCGGTCCCGATCCCCTTGAGCTTCTTCAGCAGCTTCCTGTCCTTATAAAACAGCACGGTCGGAGTTCCGGTGACGTTCGGGTGTCGAGGCGATTCATGGGTGTTCAGCATGTAGATGTTCGCGTGATGACGATAAGCCTCGGCAATCTGACGAAAGACCGGCCCGGCCATTTCGCAGGCCGGACAGTGCTGACTGCCGAAGTACAAAATCACTGGACGCCAGGTTCTCAGTGCCTTGCGATAGACCGGGGCCAGCGTGTGGTGGGCGGTTACGGAGCGCATTGAAACCTCCTTTTTTCTTTCTTCATTGAGCGTCTGTCGACGTTAAAGGAGCGAGGCGGGTGGGTCTACTGTCAGAAATTACAGGTAACACGCTGCTCCAATTTGAACCGCCTCAAGACGAATGTGGTGCAAGTACCCGAACCGTGTAGCCAACGGTAGCGTTCGTTCCCCTGTTCGTTTCGTAACGTGCATTTTTAACGTTCACCCATCCATTTGATTCAAATCACTTTTCAATCTCCCCAACATTCCCCTCACAACCTGTGGCACACTTTCTGCTGTCTATTCCGTTGTTACATACCAACGTCCGGTATAGCGGAATAAACATCACCCTGGAGTGCTTGCCATGCATCGCCGACCTTCCTTGTTTAAAGCGTGTATTTTTCTTGTCGCAGCTTCGGCTGCTGCCATGGGCGTGGCCCAGGCGGCGGACAGCAAGCTCGATAGCGTGCTGGCCCGCGGGAAGCTGATTGTGGGCACGGGGAGTACCAATGCGCCGTGGCACTTCCAGGGAGCGGATGGCAAGTTGCAGGGGTTTGATATCGACATCGGGAAAATGATTGCCAAGGGTTTGTTCAACGATCCGACCAAGGTTGAATTCGTGGTGCAGTCCTCCGATGCGCGGATTCCCAACCTGCTGACCGACAAGGTCGACATCAGTTGCCAGTTCATCACTGTGACCGCCAGCCGGGCCCAGCAAGTGGCGTTCACCCTGCCGTACTACCGCGAAGGTGTCGGACTGCTGCTGCCGGCCAACAGCAAGTACAAGGAAATCGAAGACCTCAAGGCCGCCAACGACAGCGTGACCGTAGCGGTGCTGCAGAACGTGTACGCCGAGGAACTGGTGCATCAAGCCTTGCCCAAGGCCAAGGTCGATCAGTACGACAGCGTTGATCTGATGTATCAGGCCGTGAACTCCGGCCGTGCCGACGCCGCCGCCACCGATCAATCGTCGGTGAAATACCTGATGGTGCAGAACCCTGGCCGCTATCGTAGCCCGGCTTACGCCTGGAGCCCGCAGACTTACGCCTGCGCGGTCAAGCGCGGCGATCAGGACTGGCTGAACTTCGTCAACACCACCTTGCATGAAGCCATGACCGGCGTTGAGTTCCCGACTTACGCGGCGTCCTTCAAGCAGTGGTTCGGCGTAGACCTGCCGACCCCGGCCATCGGTTTTCCTGTCGAATTCAAATGATCCCGTGAGAGCGGGGCGCCGATGACGCGCCCCGTTCAAGGTACTGCTGACCATGAACTATCAGTTGAACTTTGCCGCCGTGTGGCGCGATTTCGACACCTTGCTGGCGGGGCTCGGTCTGGGCCTTGAGCTGGCGCTGGTGTCGATCGCCATCGGTTGCGTGATCGGCCTGATGATGGCGTTTGCTTTGCTGTCAAAGCACCGCGCATTGCGGGTGCTGGCGTCGGTGTATGTGACGGTGATCCGTAATACGCCGATTCTGGTGTTGATTCTGTTGATCTACTTCGCCTTGCCGAGCCTGGGGATCCGTCTGGACAAGATCCCGTCGTTCATCATCACCCTGTCGCTGTACGCCGGGGCGTACCTGACTGAAGTGTTCCGTGGTGGCTTGTTGAGCATTCCCAAGGGGCAGCGTGAAGCCGGTCTGGCCATCGGTCTCGGCGAGTGGCAGGTCAAGGCCTACGTCACCGTGCCGGTGATGCTGCGCAATGTGCTGCCGGCCTTGTCGAACAACTTCATTTCGCTGTTCAAGGACACCTCGCTGGCCGCCGCGATTGCGGTGCCGGAGCTGACCTATTACGCGCGCAAGATCAATGTCGAGAGCTACCGGGTGATCGAAACCTGGCTGGTGACCACAGCGCTCTATGTGGCGGCCTGTTACCTCATTGCCATGATGCTGCGTTACCTCGAGCAGCGTCTGGCGATCCGCCGATAGGAGGCCCCCATGTACGAATCACCCAGTTGGTTGCATGAGTTGTGGGTTGCCCGCGAAGTGTTGTGGCAAGGCTTTTTGACCAGTGTGCAGGTCTCGGCCCTGGCGATCTTGCTGGGCACGATGGTCGGCATCGTTACCGGGCTGGTGCTGACCTACGGCACGTTCTGGATGCGCGCACCGTTCCGGTTTTACGTGGACATTATTCGCGGCACGCCAGTGTTTGTGCTGGTGCTGGCCTGCTTTTACATGGCGCCCGCATTGGGCTGGCAGATCAGCGCGTTTCAGGCTGGTGCCTTGGGGCTGACGCTGTTTTGCGGCTCCCACGTCGCGGAGATTGTGCGCGGTGCGTTGCAAGCGTTGCCCAGTGGCCAGATGGAAGCGAGCAAGGCCATCGGCCTGACGTTTTATCAGGCGCTAGGCTACGTATTGTTGCCCCAGGCGTTGCGGCAGATCCTGCCGACCTGGGTCAACTCGTCCACCGAAATCGTCAAGGCCTCGACCTTGTTGTCGGTCATCGGTGTGGCGGAATTGTTGCTCAGCACGCAGCAGATCATCGCCCGCACCTTCATGACGCTGGAGTTTTACCTGTTCGCCGGATTTCTGTTTTTCGTCATCAACTACGCCATCGAATTACTCGGCCGGCACATTGAAAAGCGGGTGGCCTTGCCATGACTCAACCTCAAGTTTCGACACAGAACCAGGCCCTGCTGGACATTCGCGGCCTGCACAAACAGTACGGCAAGCTTGAAGTGCTCAAGGGCGTCGACCTGACCATGCAGCGCGGCAACGTAGTCACGCTGATCGGCTCCAGCGGCTCGGGCAAGACCACGTTGCTGCGTTGCGTGAACATGCTCGAAGAATTCCAGGGCGGGCAGATCGTGCTCGATGGCGAGTCCATCGGTTATGACGAGGTCAATGGCAAACGCGTGCGTCACCCGGAAAAAGTCATCGCCCGGCACCGGGCAATGACCGGCATGGCGTTCCAGCAGTTCAACCTGTTCCCGCACCTGACCGCGTTGCAGAACGTCACGCTTGGCTTGCTCAAGGTCAAGAAACTGCACAAGGACGAAGCCGTGGCGCTGGCGGAAAAATGGCTGGAGCGGGTTGGCCTGCTGGAGCGGCGTGATCACTATCCCGGCCAGTTGTCCGGCGGTCAGCAACAGCGCGTGGCGATTGCCCGTGCCATTGCGATGAATCCGAGCCTGATGCTGTTCGACGAAGTCACCTCGGCTCTCGACCCGGAATTGGTTGGTGAAGTGTTGAACGTGATCAAGGGTCTGGCCGACGAAGGCATGACCATGCTGCTGGTCACCCACGAGATGCGTTTTGCCTTCGAGGTCTCGGACAAGATCGTTTTCATGAACCAGGGGCGTATCGAAGAGCAGGGGCCTCCCAAGGAGCTGTTCGAACGCCCGCAATCGCCGCGTCTTGCCGAATTTCTCAAGAACACGCGGTTTTAACTTTTATATTTTTTCGATCAGGAGAAACACTCATGAGCATTACTCGTTACGGCACCGGCAGCACCGCCGCTGGCGGTCAGCCTCGCCCTTTCGCCCGCGCCGTTGAAGCCGATGGCTGGCTGCACGTTTCCGGGCAGGTGCCGGCGGTGGACGGCGAGATCATTACCGGTGGCATCGTCGAGCAGACCCACCAGGCCATGAAGAACCTGATCGCGATTCTCGAAGAGGCCGGTTATGGCCTGCAAGACGTGGTGCGCGCTGGCGTGTGGCTGGAGGATCCGCGGGATTTCACCAGTTTCAACAAGGTCTTCTCCGAGTACTTCAAAAGCGAGCACGCACCGGCCCGGGCCTGTGTGCAGGCGAACATGATGGTCGACTGCAAGGTCGAGATTGACTGCATCGCCTACAAGAAAAAGGCGTGAACCGAGTCGCGCCCATCGCGGGCAAGCCACGCTCCCACAGGGATTGATGGTGTGTATGCACTCTGTGGCAACACATAAAACCCTGTGGGAGCGGGCTTGCCCGCGATGGCGGCCTAACAGTCGCCAACACACTCTGGTTAAACTCCCGGCCACTTTGAATGGGAACCTGATGACATGACCGAAGACACCATCAAGCGCCGGGCTCGCGGTCTGGACCGGGCGTTCGATATCCTCGATTTCCTCAAGGAAGTCGGCAAACCGCTGCGCCCGAATGAAATCGCCAGCGGCATCGACAGCCCGAAATCAACGATCTACGAACTGGTTGCTTCCCTGCTGGAACGTCGCATCCTCGAGCCCGTGGGCAAGGACGGTCACGTCTACCTCGGCCGTCAGCTGTACTTCCTCGGCCAAGCGCATTTGCGTCATTTCGACCTGACCCGCGAGGCCGATCACGCCTTGCAGGACATCGTCAGCCAGACCCATGAAACCGCGCAGATGTGCCTGCTCAACGGGCGTAAATACACCGTGGCGCTGATGAAAGAGGGCGAGCGGCATTTTCGTATTTCCTCGGACATCGGCGAGAACGCGCCAATCCCCTGGACCGCGTCCGGGCGCCTGCTGCTGGCGCACCTGAGTGATCAGGAGATCATCGACCTGATCGACCACGACGACTTCATCCTGCCCGATGGCGAACGCCTGCCGCTGGAGCAGTTTCTCAAGGAAATCCGTCAGGCCGGTATCGATGGCTTTTTCTCTTTCGATAGCGTCGCCGACACCTTCACCCATTGCTTCGCCGCCCCGGTCAAAGACCCGAGCGGCGTAGCCATTGCGACCCTGTGCATCGTTGCCCCACGGGACGACGCCAAGAACAATTACAACGACTATCGCCGGGTGCTGATCGACAGCGCCAATAGCCTGGCCCGGCGTATCAACGAATAACAGCGGCTGCCTACAGCCGCGAATGTGAGGAGTTCGACCATGTCTTCTGCCCAAAACACTGCCGCCGTGGAAAAGGGCTTTGCCCAGACCGGCGCCAATCTGGTACGCGACGTCAGCCTGCCTGCACTGGTGCTGCACCGCGAAGCGCTGGAGCACAACATTCGCTGGATGCAGGCGTTTGTCAGCAACAGCGGCGCCGAACTCGCGCCCCACGGCAAAACCAGCATGACGCCCGCGCTGTTCCGCCGCCAACTCGACGCCGGCGCCTGGGGCATCACCCTGGCCAGCGCCACGCAAACCCGCGCGGCCTACGCCCATGGCGTGCGTCGGGTGCTGATGGCCAACCAATTGGTCGGCACGCCGAACATGGCGCTGATCGCCGATCTGCTGGCGGACCCGACGTTCGATTTCCATTGCATGGTCGATCACCCGGACAACGTCGCTGACTTGGGGGCGTATTTCGCCTCCCGTGGTGTGCGCCTGAACGTGATGATCGAATACGGCGTGGTCGGCGGTCGTTGCGGTTGCCGCACGGAAGAGGAAGTGGTCGCGCTGGCCAAGGCCATCGGCGCGCAACCGGCGTTGGCGCTGACCGGTATCGAAGGCTATGAAGGCGTGATCCATGGTCATCATGCGGTGACGGGCATTCGTGAATTTGCCGCCTCCCTGGTGCGTCTGGCTGTGCAGTTGCAGGACAGCGGGGCCTTTGCGATTCCCAAGCCGATCATTACCGCGTCGGGTTCGGCCTGGTACGACTTGATCGCCGAATCCTTCGAAGCGCAGAACGCTGGTGGACGTTTCCTCAGCGTGCTGCGCCCCGGCAGCTACGTGGCTCACGACCATGGCATCTACAAAGAAGCGCAATGCTGCGTGCTCGACCGCCGCAGTGATCTGCACGAAGGCCTGCGCCCGGCGCTGGAAGTCTGGGCACATGTGCAGTCGTTGCCTGAGCCGGGTTTCGCGGTGATCGCCCTGGGTAAGCGCGACGTGGCCTACGACGCCGGTTTACCGGTGCCGCTGCTGCGTTACAAGGCTGGTGTGGTGCCGGCGAATGGCGATGACGTGAGTGCGTGCAAGGTGACGGCGGTGATGGACCAGCACGCGTTCATGACCGTGGCGCCGGGGGTTGAGTTGCGGGTGGGCGACATCATTTCGTTCGGCACTTCGCACCCGTGCCTGACGTTCGACAAGTGGCGCACGGGGTGTCTGGTGGATGAGCAGTTGAACGTCATTGAAACCATGGAAACCTGTTTCTAAAGGTTGAGAGACCGAGGTGCGGCCTTCGCCAGCAAGCCGGCTCCTACAGGGGAAACGCATTCCATTGTAGGAGCCGGCTTGCTGGCGATGACGGCCTCCCAGATAACATCGCAACACCAGAGACGACAAAAACAATGAACACCATCAACACCCTCGGCCCCAACACCCCGCGCATTGCCCTCATCGGCGAGTGCATGATCGAGCTGCAACAACGCGCCGATGGCACGCTGCAACAGAGCTTCGGCGGCGATACGTTGAACACCGCGGTCTACCTGTCCAGGGAACTGGGCACGAGCGGCGTCGTCGATTACGTCACCGCGCTGGGCGACGACAGTTTCAGCGATGCCATGTGCCAGACCTGGGCCGACGAATGCATCGGGTTGGGCATGGTCCAGCGACTGCCTGGTCGACTGCCCGGTTTGTACTGCATCCAGACTGATGCGGCGGGCGAGCGACGCTTCCTCTATTGGCGCAACGAAGCGGCCGTGCGCGATTGCTTCACGACCCCGGCCGCCGCGCCGATCCTGGCGGCACTGCCGGATTACGACGTGCTGTATTTCAGCGGCATCACCCTGGCGGTGCTCGGGGTGCAAGGTCGGGAGAAATTGCTGGAAACCCTGATTGAGGCCCGGCAGCGGGATGCGCGGATTGTGTTCGACAACAACTACCGGCCACGCTTGTGGGCGACAGTCGAAGAGGCGCGGGCGGCGTATCGCAGCGTCTTGCCCTATGTCGACCTGGCGTTGTTGACGGTCGATGACGAGCAAGCGTTGTTTCATTTTTCCGATTGCGAGACGGTGTTTGCCGCTTACGAGCAGATTGGCACGCCCGAAGTGGTGCTCAAGCGTGGCGCCGAGGCGTGTCTGATTCGCTGTGATGGCGAGTCGTTCGAGGTGCCCGCGCAGAAGGTCGAGCGGGTGGTGGACACCACGGCGGCGGGGGATTCGTTCAGCGCGGCGTATCTGGCCAGTCGGCTCAAGGGCGGGAGTGCGGTTGAGGCCGCTGAAGCGGGGCATCGATTGGCGAGTCGGGTGATTCAAGTGCCCGGAGCGCTGATCCCCAAAGCTTGAAACAATCTTTTGTGGCGAGGGGGCAAGCCCCCTCGCCACAGGGCCCTCGCCAATTGCTTAATCCCGGTAAAACACCTGCACCAGGTGATACCCGAACTTGCTCTTGATCGGCCCGTGCACCACCCGCAGCGGCTTTTTGAAGATCACCGCGTCGATCACCCCGACCATTTGCCCGGGCCGCACTTCACCCAGGTCGCCGCCGCGTTTGCCGGACGGGCAGGTGGAGTACTTCTTGGCCAGCACATCAAAGGCTTCGCCCTTGGCGATGCGTTGTTTGAGCTGCTCGGCTTCTTCCGAGGTTTTCACCAGAATATGGCGGGCTTGAGCTTTCATTGGGGCATACCTTGCAACGGTGGTGGCTATGTTGATGCCAGCGGGGGCGCGCGATTATGCCTCAACTCACTCCGGTTGGCCGATCATCGTGCGAATCTTGTTGGCCAACAGGTCGATGGAAAACGGTTTGGCGACCATGTCCATGCCTTCTTCCAGGAAGCCCTGGCGTTCGGCGGCTTTCTCCGCGTAACCGGTCATGAACAGCACCTTGAGTTCGGGGCGATGCTGGCGAGCGATTTCCGCCAGTTGTCGGCCGTTCATACCCGGCAGGCCTACGTCGGTCACCAGCAGATCGACCCGCAGGTCCGATTCCAGCAAGGGTAGGGCGGTCTTCGCATCCTCGGCTTCGTGGGCGTGATAACCCAGCTCGTTGAGCAGGTCGAGCACCAGCATGCGCACCGCCGGGTCGTCTTCCACCAACACCACGGTTTCACCGGCAATCGCCGCCGGTGCTTCGCCTGTCAAGGGCAGCAGCACGTTTTCGGGTTCCGTTGCGTGCAGCCGCGGCAAGTACAAACGAACGCTGGTGCCCTTGCCCGGCAAACTGAACAGGCTGACATGCCCGCCCGACTGCTGGGCGAACCCATAAATCATCGACAACCCAAGGCCGGTACCCTGGCCGATAGGTTTGGTGGTGAAGAACGGGTCGAACGCCTTGGCCAGCACCGACGGTGTCATGCCGGTGCCGTTATCGCTGACGGCAATCATCACGTAATCCCCGGCCTTGACCGGTTCCAGCGTGGTGATATCGCTGCCGTCGAGGTAAACGTTGGCGGTTTCGATCAGCAACTCGCCGCCATCGGGCATGGCGTCCCGGGCGTTGATGACGAGGTTGAGCAGGGCGTTTTCCAGTTGACTGACGTCGGTGCTCACCGGCCAGACCTCGTCGGCCAGCAGCAGTTTGAGCTCGATGTGATCGCCCTTGGTCCGGCTGAACAAATCTTCCAGGGAGTGCACCAGGTCATTGGCGTTCAGCGGCCGGCGATCCAGCGACTGACGCCGGGAAAACGCCAGTAGCCGATGGGTCAGGGCGGCGGCACGATTGGCCGAAGACACCGCCGCTTCAGTGAAACGGCCAATCTCGGCGGCGCGCCCGTCAGCGATATAGCGCTGCATCAGGTCGAGGCTGCCGATGATCCCGGTCAGCATATTGTTGAAGTCGTGGGCGATGCCGCCGGTCAGCTGCCCGACCGCCTCCATTTTCTGTGCATGGCGCAAGGCGTCTTCCGCGCGTTCGCGCTCGAACATCTCGTTTTGTAGCCGTTGGTTGGCCTCGGCCAACTGCTGGGTGCGGGCCGCGACCCGTTCCTCAAGGGTATCGTTGAGATTGCGCAGGGCTTCTTCCGTCTGTTTGCGCTCGGTTTCGTCAATGACAAAGATGTAAAAACCATTCACCGCGCCGTCGGCACCGTGGCGCGGCAAGTAATTCATCAAGGCATGGCGGTTGCTGCCGTCCCGGTGCGGAGTATTGAGGCTGAAACAGCAAGACTTGCCCGTCAACGCGAGGGCAATGTGTTCGGCGCGCAAGGCATAGGCTTCTTCGCCCAGCACTTCACGAATGGTGCGGCCATAGAGTTCCTGCGGTGTCAGGCCATACCAATCCAGATAAGCGGCGTTGTTCAGGCGAAAGCGTTCCTCGCTGTCGACGTAGCTGATCAGGATGGGCATGGCGTTGATGATCAGTTGCAGCTCGGTCTGGCTCTGGCGCAGGGCTTGCTCGGTGAGTTTGCGTTCGGTCAGATCCAGCGCGGCCCCAAGGAACCGGATTGGCCGCCCATGGTGGTCCTTGTAGCAGCGACCGCGGGCAAACACCCAGCGCAGGTGACCGCTGGGTTGCAGCAGGCGATATTCCTCGGCGTATTCGGTGCCGTGGGTGATGGAATATTTGATGCTGCGGGCGACCATTGCGCGATCTTCCGGGTGCACGGCCTGGAGGTAGGCGCTGATGGGCAGCTGGTTGGCGAGCAGCGGGTCGATGTTGTGCAGTTCGGCGAAACGCGCGTCGGCGATGAAGCGGTCTTCGCCGATGTCCCAATCCCAGGTGCCGACGGCGTCGGTGGCCGCCAGCGCCAGTTGCAGGCGCTGTTCGGTTTCGTGCTGGGCCTTGAGGCTGGCGGCCGACCGCTGTTCCAGCTCCAGCGCGATGCGGCGGCGTTCATTGGTTTCGATGGCAGTGACCAGAATGCCGGCGACCTGAGCGTTTTCATCGCGGATCGGACTGTAGGTCAGGTCCAGCCAGAAGTCGGAATCATCCTCGTCGCGCTGCAAGGTAAAACGTTGTTCGCTGTAGGTTCGCACCTGGCCTTGTAGGACGGCGCTGTAAATGGGGTCGGTAAAGTCCTGGAGTTCTGGCCAGATCTGGTGCGTCGGTTGTCCGAAAGCGTGTGGGTGCTTGCTGCCGGCGAGGAGGGCGAAGCCGTCGTTGTAGATCTGCGTGAGGTGCGGCCCCCACAGCAATAGCATCGGCATCGGTGAATGGATCACGATGTCGACCGCGGTACGCAGGCTCTGTGGCCAGGTACTGGCAGCGCCCAGCGGGGTGCGTGTCCAGTCCAGTCTGGCGATCAAGGCCTGGGCATCGCTGCCCGTCGGTGATGCGTTCATCAAATTGTCCTGCGCTTAAGTCGGTGTGGCGGCGTCTACTATCCTTGCAGGGCGGTAGACGCTGGATGACCCGCCATGGGTCATTATTTTTTCATTGAATGCTTCGCGGGTGCTTTTTGCCATGGAAATCGATGCACTGTTGCAGGTACTGGCTGACCGGAATGGATCCGATCTCTATCTCTCCACTGGCGCGCCACCCAGTGCACGGTTCGACGGCGTGCTCAAGCCGTTGACCGATCAGCCGTTCAAGCCGGGAGAAGTCGCGGCCATTGCCGAGTCCATCATGGACGCCGAACAGCGCCTGGAGTTCGACCGGGAACTGGAGATGAACCTGGCGATCTCCTTGGCGGGTGTCGGGCGCTTTCGGGTCAACATCTTCAAGCAACGCAACGATGTGTCAATCGTGGCACGCAACATCAAGCTCGACATCCCGCGTTTCGAAGACCTCAAACTACCGGCGGTGCTGCTCGAAACCGTGATGCTCAAACAGGGATTGATGCTGTTCGTCGGTGCCACCGATTGCGGCAAGTCTACCTCTCTCGCGGCGTTGATCGATTATCGCAACCGCCACAGCACTGGCCACATCGTCACCATCGAAGACCCGATCGAGTACATCCATCGGCACAAGCAGTCGATCATCAACCAGCGCGAGGTCGGCGTTGATACCCGCAGTTTTCATGCTGCGTTGAAAAATACCCTGCGCCAGGCCCCGGACGTGGTGCTGATCGGCGAAATCCGCGACCGCGAAACCATGGAGCATGCGCTGGCATTTGCCGATACCGGTCATCTGGTGATCTCTACGTTGCACGCGCACAACGCCCATCAGGCGTTGGACCGTATCATCAATTTCTTTCCCGAAGAGCGGCGGATGCAGTTGCTGCATGACTTGAGCAACAACTTGAAAGCGTTTGTTTCCCAACGACTGGTGCGTACTCGCGACGGTCAGCGCAGGGCGGCAGTGGAAGTGATGTTGGGTACAGCGACGATTGCTGACTTGATTAGACGCAATGAACTGGACGAACTTAAAAACATCATGGAAAAGTCTGCTGAGTTCGGTATGCAGACGTTTGATGGCGCACTGTATGCACTAGTGGCGGGAGGCGCAATCAGTGAGGAGGAGGCGCTAAAGCATGCGGACTCCCTGAGTAATCTGAAATTGCGCCTTAAACTTTATGGCGCAGGGGCTTCGACCGTTAATATGCGTAGTGGAGACTGGGGGTTGGTGGATTGATTAGGTTGTTAGCGTGAGCGGTTATGAAATATTGCCTTATGACTTTTTACTGTTTGGTTGTTCTTCGATGAGTCAGGATTGACGTTCGTTGAATTAATCAGCGAGCTAATTTCATAAGGTGTTATATGTCTGCCAAGTTTAAATATAAAGACTATCAGTTGTCCGGGGCGGTTTCCGAAGTTCAACATCTTTGGTTAAAGGCCGATGCGGCTGAGCGACAGGTGGTCGTGCGCTTATTGCAAAGTGTCTTCGAGGATCAAGAGGACGAAGGGCCCTACCATTGGCAAGGCTACGAGTTTGAACTGGCGAAAGGGTCATCGCTTCATGACGTCCATATGCCCGGTCGAGTGGCATGGAATAACCTGGCCAGCTACACGATCGTGATGGACGAACTTCGTCGCCACCGCCCCGAGAACATGGCAGCGACCCGTATCAACGAAAGCGGCGGGCTTGAGATATTCCGAAAAGACCGGTTAGTGTGGGACGTCGTCGACGTGAGTATCGTCCAGGAGTCCCACTATTATCAGAAGCTTCTGGTGATAGGTGATGTTGCCAAACAAGCCGGTGGTTACATTTATAGCGAAGATTTCGTCGATGTGGACCAATGGCTGAAGTTTCATGGCTTGACAGTTCCAAGGAATGCCAGCGAAACAAAAAACCTGATCGCGCTTTTCGAGTTCGATCCTGAGGTTGATGAGTTGGGAAACTATTGGGGGCAGCTTGTTACGGATGATCCGTCGTTAGCCGTCTTGTCGGTTGAGCAGCGCGACGCCATTCGGCAGGTCACCCAGCGTGTCGCCAAAAACACCAAATTGCTGGATAAGTTGTTCCGCGAAACGGGGCGCGCCATGGCGACGCACGATAATGCCGCTGAACGGATCGGTCAGTTGATCAAGCATCCGGTAGCCCAAGCGTGTGCCAAAAAACTCCTGGAGGAGTCGGCCTGGTTCGGCGCGCAATCCGGGCAAAACGTCTCTTCACAAGATCTTGAACAAATTCTGGTAACCAGCCTGTTGCTGGATCTTTATCCGTCTCTGGGTAGCACCCAAGACCGCAAGCGTATCGCCGGTTTCGCTTTATATGCGCCGAGCAACGTTGAGCGGTCGCCGGCCATGGTGCGCGAAGAGCTGCAAGCCTTTCTCTATACCAAAGGCTGGGTTGATCCTGCTGCGGCGCCGCTGGCGTGTCATCTGCTGCTGGCGGACATGGCGCCGGAATTTCTGGTCAAGGGCGTGCCAGCATCGATGACGATGGGCTCGGTTGCCTGGGTCACCTTTTGCCATGGCGTTGCTCTGGCGGAAGCGGTCAGGAAGGGTGCGTCGCGTGTGCTGACGTATGCGCAGATCATGGCGTATGTCGAACTGGAACCTGTCAGCGAACCGCTGTCCCGACTGCGGGAGTTGGCAATGATCGATCCGATCGTTGACTGGGCGCTATTGAATGGCGTTATCAGCGCAAGCGAGCTCACTCAAGCGGCAAAGGAAACCACCGAGCGGGCAATCACGGCGTTCCAGGCATACGCGGAGAACTTCACCCATCTGGCGAGCGTCTATTCCACTCCCATGCCTAACCGCGAAACCATTGCGCGCGAAGCGTTGAAAGGAGCGGTGCCGGCGTGTGATTTCCTGGACGACAAAGTGCTTTATCAACACCCCGGCCTTTATGCGTCCCCCAACCCCATGTCGATGGTCGGCTTGCACATGTCGGCGGATCTTGCGGGTGGCCAATGGGATTTTCGCGCAGTATTTCCCGACAACGTTATTTCCAGAACGCCTGATTTGTTGGCCGGTGTGACCAATCAAAAAAGACCCACTCACTACGATCCCTCCGTCACCAGCCTTTATAGCCGCTTTCCAAGATTGCGTAGCCTGCCGGCCAACAATGTCGAATACCATCGCCAATTGCGGGATTATCTCGGCAATTTAAATAAAGCGCTGGCCTCCACTGTGAAGTTGGTCCTTTCACACATGCCCTCCCATGATCTGGAGATTTTTCTAAAAGGTAAGATCACCTTTTTTACCGTTCGTCTTCCAGCGACCAGAACCGACTCTTACTTCTCATTATCGCCGGTGCCTATTTCAACGACCTACGAAACCCAGCAAAGTAACGATGCTGTGAAGGGGCGCTTTGGCATTGTTATGTTCGCTGCCCACGGCAATGCGGTTGCATGTTATGAGTTGTTTGCCTTGCGGGGTGAATTACGGAAAAACACCACGCTGGCTTCGCTGATAACTTCAACGGGCAAATTGCGGACTGCCGCCCGAATGGATTTTAACGGGGAGCTGAATGCACATCAGCGACCTGCAACTCCCGAATTATTGCCTCTTTCGGTTATTGAATACACTGACGGTGTTTTCGCCGATAACGCCAACAGCGACATGGCGATTATTGAAAAGCTGGGTGAGCTCCCCGCGCCAGCGTCTGTGACGGCACGGCAGCAGAGTAACTACCGTAATTTCGGTAATCCGCAGCTGTTGCGAATTGCCGAGTTCGTTGTAAACAATCATCCGTTGCGCACATTTGACGAAATCGAGTTAATGGCCACGGTGCCGACAGCACTTGAAACAGAACGCAAAAATGGCGAAGAGACTGCAGATTACATCGTGAATCTGGTGGTTCCGTTCAAGAAGTGCATCGAGGATTTGTCTTCCGGAGAACACAATAAGGTCGTTGACGGGATCTACGGTTGCGTCATGGACGCTATGGCTTTGGGCGGCGCATTTGTGGGGGCGGGCGCTAAAGCGCTGAGCATCTCGTCGAAGGCGGTTTCCTTGTCGTCCAAAGGCGCCCGCTTGACCAAACTGGCGTTTGTGACGTCCGTTTCCCTCTTCAACCCCGTGGATGATGTGCCAACGGTGTTTTATGGTGCCGGGAAACTCATCCACAAGGGCACGTTACGGTTCAGCAGGCAGGCTGAAGAGCTTCTCGGACTGGCAAAGTCCCAGTTGGGCAGACTCCATGGCAGCCACAAATCCTATGACCTGGTCCGCGCAGCCAGTAACGTCAACACCGGACAGGGTACCTGGCGACCCCGTGGTGCAATCGGTGAGGAACTCACGGTGGTGGCGGCCCGCAACAATTTTCAATGGTATGCCCTCGACCGTCTGGGCAAAGCCTGGGGGCCAAAACTCGACAACTTTGCCTATGTGGCCCCTGTCCGTTTGCCGCGATCTACCAAGACAATGCCTGTCAGCTATACCCGACAGTTCATCGAAGAAAGTCTGCCGCGGGCCCGGACTAAAATCGAAAACGCGATCAATGTCTTGACCCGTCGTGACTTTGAGTCGCAGCGCAACCTGGTTGCCAGACTGCTGATGGGAAGCGACTCGAACGATGCAATCAATCAGTTATTGAACTATTTGAGAGCGGTCAGGGCGGACTTTGCGGGCGTTTCCATCAGTAACTTCATCCTTGATCCACTCAAGGACACCCATCACATTGCGGCTTTCGACACGAGCGCTTACCAGCAGTGGAAAGGTGCAGCCGGGCAATCCGACGCGAAGTACATTGAAATCTATACGCCTAATCTCAACCGGCACTTCATAGATCTGGGATTCAACCATGACGTCGTCGCAGACGACTTGATCCATGAGCTGTTTCACGGACCTGCGCAGATCGGTGATGTCGCCTATGCCCGCGACGCCGGCAACGCTGGCGGTGGACAGTCCCTGGACGTGGCGTCGCTGTTGAACCTGGCCTCCGGGCGGCTTGCGGTGACAGATGAAGGCAATGCCCGTCACGCCAGTTCCAAAGCCTTTGAAAACGCCGACTCACTGGCGATAGTCACTTCGCTGCTGAGCCAGTTGCACACCGACGAGGGCGGGTTTGACCACAACATGTCCCTCTTGCGAAACACACTTGAAGCCAACCCCGATAGCGCGATCGTCGACCCGGTGCGGATCACGTTGAACCATTCCGTGACAGCGCAGAGGCCTGCCTCTGGCACAGGCAGGCCTGGCACGAGCGTTCAATAGAACCGTTAAAAAGCGAGTTCCGGCCGGTCCCGAAATTGCTCCAGCGCCTCGGGATTGGCCAGCGCATCGGTGTTCTTCACCTTCTGCCCATGCACGACATTCCGCACCGCCAGCTCAACGACCTTGCCGCTGATGGTCCTTGGGATATCGGTCACCGTGACAATCTTCGCTGGCACATGCCTCGGTGTGGTGTTGGCGCGGATGACCTGGCGGATCTGCTGCTGCAAGGCCTCATCCAGCTCGACGCCGTCGCGCAACTTCACGAACAGCACCACCCGCACGTCATCTTGCCATTGCTGACCAATGGCCACGCTGTCCAGCACCTGCTGGACCTTCTCCACCTGACGATAGATTTCCGCCGTGCCGATCCGCACACCGCCAGGGTTGAGCACCGCGTCCGAGCGGCCATGGATCATCATCGCGCCGTGGGGCAGCTGTTCGGCGTAATCGCCCTGGGCCCAGACGCCGGGGAACTGACTGAAATAGGAAGCGTGCAGCTTCTCTTGCTGCGGGTCGTTCCAGAAACCGATGGGCATGGCCGGGAAGTGCCGGGTGCACACCAGTTCACCTTTCTCGCCGATCACAGGTTTGCCGTCGTCGTTCCAGACTTCGACCGCCATGCCCAGGCTCTTGCCCTGGATTTCGCCGCGACGCACGGGCTCAAAAGGGTTGCTGTTCACAAAGCACGAAACGATGTCGGTGCCGCCGGACATCGAGGCCAGGCACAGGTCGCTCTTGAGGTCGCGATAGACGTAGTCGTAACTCTGTGGTGACAACGCTGAACCGGTGCAGAGCAGGGTTTTCAGGCTGCTCAGGTCATGGCTCTCGCGGGGGTTGACGCCATGGGTTTCCAGGGTCGCGAGGAATTTGGGGCTGGTGCCAAAAACGCTGATGCGTTCATCGTCGATCAGGTCGATCAAGCGCTCGGGGTCTGGATGAAACGGCGAGCCGTCGTACAGCACCACGGCGCTACCCACGGCCAGGGCCGAGACCAGCCAATTCCACATCATCCAGCCGCAGGTGGTGTAGTAGAACAGTCGGTCGCCGGGGCCGAGATCGCAATGCAGGCCATGTTCCTTGACGTGTTGCAGCAACACGCCGCCGGTGCTGTGGACGATGCACTTCGGCACGCCAGTGGTGCCGCTGGAGTAGAGGATGTACAGCGGATGGGCGAACGGCACGGGGACGAAATCCGGCTCGCCGCCGATGTCGTAGAAATCATCCCACAGCGTCACATTCGCCCGAGTGTGGAAATGCTCGATGTGTGCCTGTGGCCGGGCGTAAGGCACCACGATCAACTGCTGCAACGACGGCAGGCGTTCGAGGATTTCATTGACCTTGGCCGTCTGGTCGATGTCTTTGCCGGCGTAGCGGTATCCGGCGCAGGTGATGAGCACTTTCGGTTCGATCTGGCCGAAGCGGTCGATGACGCCCTGGGTGCCGAAGTCCGGTGATGAACAGGACCAGATCGCCCCCAGGCTGGTGGTGGCGAGCATGGCCACCAGGGTTTGCCAGGTGTTGGGCATGCACGCGGCGACGCGGTCGCCGAGGCCGACACCGGCGGCTTTCAGACTGTTTTGAAAACCGGCGACATGCTCGGCGAGTTCGCCCCAGGTCAGGTGTTCACGCTGGCCGTTCTCGCCAATGGCAATCACCGCCACGGCATCGTCGCGCCGGCGCAGCAGGTGTTCGGCGAAATTCAGGGTGGCGCCTGGGAACCACTCGGCGCTGGGCATTTGCGCGTCTTCCACCAGCACCGCGTCCGGTTGGTCGTGGAAACGGATGTCGAAGAAGTCGACGATCGCCTGCCAAAAGGCTTCGCGCCGGTCGATGGAAAATTGGTGCAGGGCGGGGTAGTCGTCGAGGTGGATGTTGTGACGCTTTACGATGAAGCGCCGGAAGGCCTCCATGCGGGTTTTGCTGATGCGCTCGGCGCTGGGTTGCCAGAGGATGTCGGACATGGCTTGCCTCTCTCGTTCCCACGCTCCGCGTGGGAATGCCTCAACGGACGCTCCGCGTTCGGCTCTTTGGACGCAGAGCGTCCCGGGCTGCATTCCCACGCAGAGCGTGGGAACGATCATCAAGGGGGTTGACCGGTTACTGCGCCAACCACCCACCATCAATATTCCACGCCGCGCCGCGCACCTGGCTTCCGGCCTCGCTGCACAGGAACAACACCAGTTCGCCCAATTGCGGCGGCGTGACGAATTCCAGCGACGGCTGTTTCTCCGCGAGCAAATCATGCTGCGCCTGTTGCGGCTCGATCCCGGTCGCGATGCGATCATCAATCTGCTTTTGCACCAGTGGCGTCAACACCCAGCCCGGGCAAATGGCGTTGCAGGTCACATTCGTCGTTGCCGTTTCCAGCCCGACGACCTTGGTCAAGCCGATCACGCCATGTTTGGCCGCGACGTAGGCGGCTTTACCCACCGAGCCCACCTGGCCATGCACCGAGGCGATGTTGATGATCCGCCCCCAACCTTTGGCGCGCATGCCCGGCAGGCTCAAGCGGGTGCTGTGGAATACCGACGACAGGTTGATCGCAATGATCGAGTCCCAGCGTTCCACGGGAAAGTCTTCTACCGGCGCCACGTGCTGGATCCCGGCGTTGTTCACCAGGATGTCGACGCCGCCGAATTCACGCTCGGCGTAGGCAATCATGTCGGCGATCTGCGCCGGGTCGCTGACGTCGGCTGGATGATGGCCGACCTTGCCACCGAATTGCTCAACCTCGGCAATCACTTTGGACGCATCGCCGAAACCGTTGAGGATCAGATTGGCGCCGGCCTTGGCCAGGCTCAGGGCTATCCCTAAGCCAATGCCGCTGGTGGAGCCGGTGACCAGTGCGGTCTTGCCCGAAAGAGTCGTCATGTATACCTCACACAATGCCAGTGGCGTAGAAAGTACCGATCACCACAAAAACCGCCAGGGTCTTGATCAGCGTAATACAGAAAATGTCTTTGTAGGCTTCACGGTGGGTCAGGCCGGTCACCGCCAGCAAGGTAATCACCGCGCCGTTGTGCGGCAGGGTGTCCATGCCGCCACTGGCCATCGCGGCCACCCGGTGCAGCACTTCCAGCGGGATGTTGGCAGCGTGGGCCGCGGCGATGAAGTCATTGGCCATGGCCGCCAGCGCAATGCTCATGCCGCCCGACGCCGAACCGGTGATGCCGGCCAGCAGGGTCACGGTAACTGCTTCGTTGACCAGCGGGTTGGGAATGCTCTTGAGCCAGTCGGCCAATACCAGGAAGCCCGGCAAGGAGGCGATCACCGCACCAAAGCCGTATTCCGACGCGGTGTTCATTGCCGCCAGCAACGAACCGCTGACTGCACTGCGACTGCCCTCGGCCAACTTGCCGCGAATCGCCTGGAAGCCGAACACCAGCACCATGATGATGCCGACCAGCAAGGCCGCCTGAACCGCCCAGATCGCGGTGAGCTTGGCGATTTCGGTGGTGACCGGCGCGGCCATGCCCGGCAGCGAGAGGCTGTGGGTCTTGCCGTACCACTGCGGAATCCACTGGGTAAACAGCAGGTTCATGATGCCGACGGCCAGCAACGGCGACAGGGCGATCCATGGATTCGGCAGTTTGATGTCGGCTGCGGTCTCCGGCTCGTTGCGCAGTTCTGTGCCATAACCTTCACCGGCGGCCTGGGCCTTGTTGCGCTGGCGCTGGAGAAACAGCATGCCGGCGCAGAACACGAAGATCGCGCCGATCACGCCCAGCCAAGGCGCGGCCCACGCCGTGGTGTTGAAGAAGGTGCTGGGAATGATGTTCTGGATCTGCGGGGTGCCGGGCAGGGCGTCCATGGTGAACGAGAACGCACCGAGGGCGATGGTTGCCGGGATCAGCCGCTTGGGGATGTTGCTCTGGCGGAACATTTCAGCGGCAAACGGATAGACCGCGAACACCACCACAAACAGCGACACGCCGCCGTAAGTCAGCAGGGCGCAGACCAGAACGATCACTAGCATGGCCTGGCGGGTGCCGAGCAGCCGAATTGCTGCCGCGACGATGGAGCGCGAGAAACCCGACAGCTCGATCAGCTTGCCGAACACCGCGCCGAGCAGGAACACCGGGAAATACAGTTTGATGAAACCGACCATTTTTTCCATGAACACCCCGGTGAAGGCAGGGGCGACAGCGGACGGGTCGGTGAGCAAGACAGCGCCGAGGGCGGCAATCGGGGCGAAGAGAATAACGCTGTAGCCACGGTAAGCAGCCAGCATCAGCAGCGCGAGGGCTGCCAAGGCAATGATCACACTCATGGTGTGTCTCCTGGATTGTTATTTTTGTAGGGTGGATCTTTTGTGGGAGAGGGCTTTAGCGAGATTCGTGCCATGAGTGCAACATATTGATATATAAGGATATTTGTCTGTTGCTGTGGCGAATTTAAATTATTTGTCTCGGTTTTGAGAATTTTTGCGACTGTGCGGACGTCTTCGCGGGCAAGCCACGCTCCCGCAGGGTTTTGCGTTGGGCCAGGATTGCGCAGAAAACACATAACCTGTGGAAGCGTGGCTTGCCCGCGAAGAGGCCCTATCTACCAAAAGAGATCAATGTCTCTTTATAGAGACTCGGCAATCCCCAACGCCACCATCTTCTTGTACAAAGTCGACCGCCCCAGCCCCAACCGTGCCGCCGCTTCAATCACCTTACCCCCGCATTGAGCCAAGGCAGATTCAATCAACTGCCGGTCAAACCGCTCCCGCGCCTCACTGAACGTCTCATGCGCAACCACCTCAATGACCGGCGCCACACGCTCCACCGGCGTAAACGTCCCGATTGCCGCGCGGATGTCCCCTGCATTCAGCACCAGGTCATCACTAAGCAGCGCCGCGCGCTCCAGCACATTGCGCAGTTCGCGGATATTCCCCGGCCAGGCATGCTGCCCCAGCAGATCCAACGCTTCGGTGTTCAGCTCATGCTGGCTGCGTAATTCTTCAAGGATCGCTTCACTGAGCGCTGGCAAGTCATCAAGACGATCACGCAGGGGCGGCACGTTGATCGGCAGCACGTTGAGGCGGTAATACAAATCAGCGCGAAATTCGCCGCGCTTGATCGCCGCTTCCAGATCGGTGGAGGTGGCTGCAATTACTCGCACATCACTCTGGATGACCTCATTGGAACCGACCGGCTCGAATTCCTTTTCCTGCAACACGCGCAGCAACTTGCTTTGCAGCGGCAGCGGCATGTCGCCGATTTCATCGAGAAACAGCGTGCCGCCCTGGGCGATCTGCAACTTGCCGGCCCGGCCCTTGCGATCGGCGCCAGTGAAGGCGCCCGGCGCGGTGCCGAAGAACTCGGCTTCCAGCAACGACTCGGGAATCGCCGCGCTGTTAATGCTGACGAAGGCTTTGTGCGCGCGTGGCGACGCTCCGTGGATCGCCTGTGCCAGCAGCTCCTTGCCGGTGCCGGTTTCGCCGAGCAACAGCACCGGTGACTCGGCACTGGCACTGCGCCGGGCGCGGCGTTTGACTTCCAGGCTGGCGGCGCTGGTCCCGATGAAGTGGGCGAAGTTGTATTTGGTCTGCCGCGACCGCAGCAACGAGCGGGTAGAGGCCAGTTCTTCCTGCATGCTCAGGTAGCGTTTGAGCATCGGAGACAGGCTGTGCAATTCGTCGAACAGCGCAAAACCAATGGCGCCAATCACGGCGCCCGCGTCGTCGTGGATCGGCAAGCGCATGACCACCAGCGGTTCTTTCGGCGTGTCCTGCATATCCAGCAAGATCGGCCGGCCGGTGCGAACCACCTCACGCAACAGGCTGCCAGGTATCACGCTTTCGCACGCTTTGCCGATCGCCACTTCGGCGGACTCCAGACCGAAGCGGCGGGCATAGCGCTCGTTCATCCAGACGATGTTCGCATCGCGGTCGACAATCACCGTGCCCTCGCTGGATTGCTCGATGATCTCGAACAGCGAGCGGATCGCCAGCAGGCGAACGCGCTGGTAATCCTTGAGGCTTTCGGTGGTGTTCATAGAGGTCAGATCCAGAATATGTAGTGTCTTGGAGGGCCCTATCGCTAGCAAGCTAGCTGTGATCCCACAGTGGACCGCGATTCAATGTGGGAGCTGGCGTGCTAGCGATTGAGGCGACGCGGTCCTATGCCTACCGCTGATGCGCCGCCGCCAACAGCTCTTTGGTGTACGGATGCTGCGGCGAGTCGAACACGTCGTGGCTGGCACCGCTTTCCACCACTTTGCCGTCCTTGATCACGATCATGTCGTGGGCCAGGGCACGTACCACTGCCAGGTCATGACTGATGAACAGGTAGGTCAGGCCGTGTTTTTCCTGAAGCTGGCGGAGCAGGGCGACCACTTGTTTTTGCACGGTGCGATCCAGTGCCGAGGTCGGTTCATCGAGCAGAATCAGCGCCGGTTTCAGTACCAGCGCCCGGGCAATAGCGATGCGCTGACGTTGGCCGCCGGAGAACTCGTGGGGATAGCGATCGCGGCTTTGTGGATCGAGGCCGACTTCTTCCAGCGCACGGATCACTTCGGCTTTGCACTCTTGCTCCGTCAACTGGCTATGCACTTCAAGCCCTTCGCTGATGATCTGCGCCACGGACATGCGTGGGCTGAGGCTGCCGAAGGGGTCCTGGAACACCACCTGCATCTTCTTGCGCCATGGCCGCAACTGCTTTTGCGTCAGGCCGTCCAGCGCCTCGCCCTGAAAGCGAATGCTGCCTTCAGAATCAAGCAAACGCAGGATCGCCTGGCCCAGCGTCGACTTGCCCGAGCCGGACTCGCCAACGATGCCCAGGGTTTTGCCGCGTTGAATGTTGAGACTAATGCCGTCCACCGCGTTCAGGTAGGTCTTGCGCTGGAACAAGCCGCCACCGAGGGCAAACTGCACGCGCAGGTTGTCCACCTCCAGCACGTTCTCGCGCTCGTCCCGGGGCAGGGCTTCGCCTTCCGGTTCGGCGTTCAGCAGCACGCAACTGTAGGGATGTTTCGGTTCAGTGAAGATCGTTTCGCACGTGGCCTCTTCGACGATTTCCCCGGCCTTCATCACGCACACGCGCTGAGCGATGCTGCGCACCAGATTGAGGTCGTGGCTGATCAACAGCAGCGACATGCCGAGCCGCTGTTGCAGGGACTTGAGCAGAATCAGAATCTTGCGCTGCACCGTCACGTCCAGCGCCGTGGTGGGTTCGTCGGCGATCAGCAACTGCGGCTCGCAGGCCAGGGCCATGGCGATCATCACCCGTTGCCGCTGGCCACCGGACAGCTGATGGGGATAGGCCTTGAGCCGCTCTTTGGGTTTCTGGATGCCGACCAGTTGCAGCAATTCCAGAATCCGCGCTTGGGCCGCCTTGCCCGTCAGGCCCTTGTGCACCAGCAGGGTTTCGCCGATCTGCTTTTCGATGCTGTGCAACGGATTGAGCGAGGTCATCGGTTCCTGGAAGATCATCGCGATCCGGTTGCCGCGCAGTTCACGCAACACCTGGGGCGGGGCACCGAGCAATTCCTTGCCGCGATAGCGAATGCTGCCCGTGGTCCGGGTGCCGGCCTCGGGCAGTAGTTGCAGGATCGAGTGGGCGGTCACCGATTTGCCGGAGCCCGATTCGCCCACCAACGCCAGGCATTCGCCGGGATGGATGTCCAGGCACAGGTTGCGCACCACTGTCTGGCCATTGAAGGCCACGCTGAGGTCACGGATTTCGATCAGGTTGGTACTCATATCAACAGTCCCATTTCACGATCGCGGCTCAAGAGCGCGGATCAAGAGCGAGGATCAAAGGCATCACGCAGCGCCTCGCCAATAAACACCAATAAAGAAAGAATCAGCGCCAGAGTGAAAAACGCCGTCAGCCCCAGCCACGGCGCTTGCAGGTTCTGCTTGCCCTGGCCGATCAACTCGCCCAGCGATGCGCTGCCCGCCGGCATGCCGAAGCCGAGGAAATCCAGGGCCGTGAGGGTGGAGATGGCCCCGGTGAGAATGAACGGCAGGTAGCTCAAGGTCGCGTTCATGGCGTTGGGCAGGATATGCCGGACAATCACTTTGCGATCCGTGAGGCCCAACGCTCGGGCGGCTTTGACATATTCCAGGTTGCGCCCGCGCAGGAACTCGGCACGCACCACGTCGACCAGCGCCAGCCAGGAAAACAGCGCCATGATCCCCAGCAGCCACCAAAAATTCGGCTCGACGAACCCCGACAGAATGATCAGCAAGTACAGCACCGGCAGCCCGGACCAGACCTCCAGCAAGCGTTGACCCAACAGGTCGACCCAGCCGCCGTAATAGCCCTGCAGGGCGCCGGCGGCGATGCCGATCAATGCGCTGACGAAGGTCAGCATCAACGCAAACAGGATCGATACCCGTGCGCCGAAAATCACCCGGGCCATGACGTCCCGGGACTGGTCGTCGGTGCCTAGCCAATTGACGCTTGAGGGCGGGCTCGGTGCCGGTTTATTGAGTTCATAGTTGGGCGTGTCATCGCTGAACGGAATCGGTGGGAACAGCATCCAGCCGCCGTCCTTGTGAATCAGCTTCTGCACGTAGTCGCTGCGGTAGTCAGCCTGAAATGGCAGTTGCCCGCCAAACTCCTGCTCGGTGTGGCGCTTGAACACCGGGAAATACCACTGGCCCTGATAACTGACTACCAGCGGTTTGTCGTTGGCGATCAACTCGCCGCCCAACGTCAGCAAAAACAGACCGATGAACAGCCACAGCGACCACCAGCCTCGGCGGTTTTTCTTGAAGCGTTCAAAGCGGCGACGGCCTAACGGCGAGAGCTTGAACATCAGGCGTTCCTCGCGGCGAAGTCGATACGCGGGTCGACCAGGGTGTAGCAGAGGTCGCCGATCAGTTTTATCAAAAGCCCGAACAGCGTGAAGATAAACAGCGAGCCGAACACCACCGGATAGTCCCGCGACACGGCGGCCTCATAGCTCATGCGCCCCAGGCCATCGAGGGAGAAAATCACCTCGATCAGCAGCGAACCGGCGAAGAACACGCTGATGAACGCCTGGGGAATCCCCGACACCACCAGCAGCATCGCATTGCGGAACACATGGCCGTACAGCACGCGTCGTTCGCTCAAGCCTTTGGCCCGCGCGGTGACTACGTACTGGCGCGTGATCTCATTGAGGAACGAGTTTTTGGTGAGGATCGTCAGGGTGGCGAAACCGCCGATCACCAGCGCCGTCACCGGCAACACCAGGTGCCAGAAGTAGTCGGCGATCTTGCCCACGGTCGACAGCGATTCGAAGTTGTCCGACACCAGCCCGCGCACCGGGAACCAGTTCAGCGAAGTGCCACCGGCGAAGACCACGATCAGGAACATCGCGAACAGGAACGCTGGCATCGCGTAACCGATGATGATTGCCGTGCTGCTCCAGATGTCGAAATGGCTGCCATGGTGCACGGCCTTGCGGATACCGAGCGGGATCGACACCAGGTAGGTGATCAGCGTCGCCCAGAGCCCGAGGGAAATGGTCACCGGCATTTTTTCCAGGATCAGGTCGGTGACGGTCGCGCCGCGGAAGAAGCTCTTGCCAAAGTCCAGGCGCGCGTAGCTGGTGAGCATCAGCCACAGGCGTTCGGGTGCCGGTTTGTCAAAGCCGTACTGCTTTTCGATGTCCTTGATCAGTTGCGGGTCGAGGCCGCGACTGGCCCGGGAGGTGCCGGATGGGGTTTCGCCGGAGCCGCCGCCGACACTCGCGCCACCGATGCCTTGCAAGTGGGCGATGGCCTGTTCCACCGGACCGCCCGGTGCGGCCTGGACGATGACGAAGTTGACCAGAAGAATGATCACCAGCGTCGGGATGATCAGCAACAGGCGCCGCAGTATGTAAGCCCACATCAATGCGGCCCTCCGGGTGTGCCACGGCGGATTTTTTCGGCTGTCATCTGCTGGTTGGTCAGTGGCGTGGTGCTCACTTCCCACCAGCTTTCGATGGCTTCGTCATTACTGGCCTGCTCGTCGGGCATGCCGAACCGGTTCCACCACACCGTCGAAGTGCCCGGCGGGTAATAGTTGGGAATCCAGTAGTAGTTCCATTGCAACACCCGGTCGAGTGCGTGGGCGTAACGCAGCATTTGCGGTTGGGTGTCGGCGCGGACCAGCCCGTTGATCAGGGTGTCGACCGCCGGGTTCTTCAGCACCATGTAGTTATTCGCGCCGGGATCGTTGGCTGAGATCGAACCAAAGTAGTTGAACAGCTCGCCACCGGGTGAAGTGGTGACCGGGTAGCCGGTGACGATCATGTCGTAATCGCGGCTCATCAGGCGATTCACGTACTGGGACGAGTCGATGCGGCGAATGTTCAGGTCGATACCGATCTGTTTCAAGGTGCGCTTGTAGGGCAAGAGCAATCGGTCCATGCCGTTCTGGCTGACCAGAAAAGTGAAGCTCAACGGCGTGCCCTCGGCGTTGACCAGTTGGTCGCCGTCGGGTTTCCAGCCGGCCTGCTCGAGTAAGTCCAGCGCTTGCAGCTGTTTGTCGCGAATCACACCGCTGCCATCGGTTTTCGGTGCTTCAAAGACTTTGGTGAAGACTTCGTCGGGGATCTGCCCACGCAGCGGTTCGAGAATGGCCAGCTCTCCCGCGTCCGGCAGCTTGCGGGCGGCGAGGTCGGTGTTGGAAAAGAAGCTCTGCTGGCGGATGTACAGGTCGCGCATCATCTGCCGATTGCTCCACTCGAAATCCCAGAGCATGGCCAGGGCCTGGCGCACTCGGCGGTCCTGGAACATCGGGTTTTGCAGATTGAAGACAAACCCCTGGGCCGATTGCGGGGCTTCTGTGGCCAGATGCGCTTTTTGCAGGCGACCATCGCTCAGGGCCGGGCTTTCGTAGCCGATGGAGTAACCGGTCGCGGAGAATTCGCGGTTGTAGTCGTAGGCTCCGCCACGCAGGACCTGGCGCGCGACGTCGGTATCGCCGAAGTACTCGATGCTGAAATGATCGAAGTTGTAGAGGCCGCGGCTGACCGGCAAATCCTTGCCCCACCAGTTGGCGTTGCGCTCAAAGGTGATGCTGCGACCGGAGTCGACCTTGCCCACCTTATAAGGACCGCTGCCCAATGGCGCCTCATAACCACCGCCATTAGCAAAGTCGCGGGTCTTCCACCAGTGTTCGGGAAATACCGGCAACGTGGCGATGTCGAGGGGCAGGGTGCGGTTTTCGTTGCTCTTGAAGTCGAACCGGACCGTTAGCGGCGCTTCGACCTCGACGCCTTTGACGTCGGCGAACTGGGTGCGATAGCGCAGGCTGCCCTGGGTCATCAGCAGATCGAAGGTGTAGCGCACGTCCTGGGCGGTGATCGGTGTGCCGTCGGCGAAACGTGCCTTCGGGTCCAAGTAGAAGCGCAGCGACAAACCGTCGTCGGAACGCTCCATTTTCTGTGCCACCAGGCCGTACACGGTATAGGGCTCGTCCAGCGAACGCTGGGCCAGGGGCGAGTAGAGCAAGCCGTCGATCTGCGTGACGCCAATGCCTTTGTCGATGTACGGCAAAATATGGTCGAAATGCCCGATCTCGATGGCCGAGCGGCGCATCGTGCCGCCCTTGGGGGCTCGCGGGTTGGCGTAGGCGAAATGACTGAAGCCGGCGGGGTACTTCGCCGGTTCGCCGTACACGGTCAACGCATGTTGCGGTGCTGCATTCACACCGGCGGCACCCAATAGCAGGGCCACGGCAGTGAACAACAAAGTGGGGAAAGCCAGTCGCATTGTCAGCCTTAGAGCCGGGTGGTCGATAACCGCAATTTGTACGCTAGCGGCGCGTCCCTCGCCAGCCGTATTACGTATCCGAAACACAACGGCCCACCAAAAGGCGGGCCGTTGTGCAGAATATCAGAGCGTTGATCAGTCCTGACGGCTGGTCACTTCCAGCAGGTGATAACCGAACTGGGTCTCGACCGGGCCTTGCACGACGTTGATTGGTGCGCTGAAGACGACGGTGTCGAACTCTTTAACCATCTGGCCTGGACCGAACGAACCCAGGTCACCGCCCTGACGGCTGGACGGGCAAGTGGAGTTGGCTTTGGCTACTTCGGCGAAATCGGCGCCGCCTTCGATCTGGGCTTTGAGTTCGTTGCACTTGGCTTCCGAGGCAACCAGGATGTGACGGGCAGTGGCTTTAGCCATGGAAAATTCTCCTTTCAATGTTCAGTAAAGTGCGGAGCCTACCGGATTCAGTGGCCTATTTCTCGTCAAAGTTCCGGACAGATTATAGGCCGGCATTTCTCAGGCGTTCGGCATGCTGCACATACAAGGCAATCGGGTCGATGCCCTTGCGCAGCGGGCCGGCGGTTTGACTGAGGCTGTCCAGATGATCCAGCGGATAGTCGGAACGGATGACTTTGCCTAAATGGGAGCTGTAGCGGCCAACCATGCCGTCATTTTGTTCCGCCTCGGTGGTGAAGTAGCGAGAGAAGGCCTGGAGGAAACCGTGCAGCGGACTGATCGCCTCCAGCCCTTTATCGAGAAGGTCACCCTGCAATGTCCCGCTCCAGGAGTAATAACGCACGCCGTTCACCAGCTCGCGTCCTTGCCGCCCCAGGTTTTCGGCAGGCCTTGCGGGTATTTGTCGTTGAACGCGCCCACACCTTCGGTGGTCAGGGCGTTGAGCGCCGCGATGGCGTTCTGCGGCATGTGCTGATGACCGCTGAGCAACGACAGAAAGTCAGCAAACAGCGTGGCAACCGTGGCCGCAACGTGTTCCGGCAGGCGTCCCGGTGTGAGGGCCTTGCGCAGGAAATCGGCCAGTTCCGAGCCGTGGTTCGGGCCGCTGACCGAGGTCACCGACGCGACGATCTCCGGGGCAATGGCCGCGGCGTAACGTGCCGCGAGGGCACCCTGGCTATGACCGATCAGGTTGACCTGATGGGCGCCGGTTCCTTCCAGCACCCGTTCGATCTGTGCCAACAGTTGGTCACCACGCACTTCGTTGCTTTGGGTAGCCGAGAGGTGGGGGATAAACACTCTTGCGCCAGCACTTCTGAGGGCCTGCTTGACGTCATGGAAGAGTTCGACTTTGCCAATGCGATCAAAGCCGAAGAGCCCGTGGATCAGCAGGATTGGATACTGTGTGGTTGCATTCCGTAGCATGTTCATTCCTTTTTCGCGGTGGTTCAGAGAGGTGAATATGGGCTCACTCTAAAGCACACCAGCTGCTCGGCGATGTATGAGGAATCCGCTGTAAGCTGATGAAAAAGGTATAGAAAATGTAGGAAAGTTCGAAAGAGCGTGAGGTCCTGTTCGGAATATTTGGACATCTTTTTGTCGTTCGCCGAGCGCATCAATGCAACGGCCTACTGTGCCTAGGCCGTTTACCTGTCAACCGATTCGCTTTTCAGACGCCCAGCCCTCGAATCGAGGGCTGGAAGGTCAGCGGTGGTTATGCCGGTCGTTGTACGCCGTTCTGTGCCCGCAGCCGGTCGGCTGCCTGACGCAACAGGTGTTCCGTTCCGGTCCAGCCAAGGCAGCCATCAGTCACCGATACGCCGTAGCGCAGCGATGGGCTCAAGGGCTGGCAGCCTTCGAACAAATGGCTCTCGACCATCATGCCGATCAGCGATCGATCGCCTTGCAGGCGCTGCTCAAGTACATCGTTGAACACGGCGGGCTGACGTGCAGGGTCTTTGCCGCTGTTGGCGTGGCTGCAGTCGACCATAATCCGCGCGGGGATCTTCAGTCGGGTCAAGTCGCTGTTTATTTGGGCGACGCTGTCGCGATCGTAGTTTGGCCCGCGATGACCACCGCGCAACACCAGATGGGTGTCGGGATTGCCAGGGGTTTGAATGATCGCAGGATGCCCCTGGCTGTCGACACCGAAATGACGATGCGGGTGGGCGGCCGAGCGCATGGCATCGCTGGCAACAGCCACGCCGCCATCGGTGCCGTTCTTGAACCCGACCGGCATGCTCAGGCCGCTGGCCATTTCCCGGTGGATTTGCGACTCGGTGGTGCGGGCGCCGATGGCGACCCAGCTCAGCAGGTCGTCGAAGTAGCCGGCCGCCATCGGTTGCAATAGTTCAGTGGCAATCGGCAAGCCGAGGCGCAGCATTTCGCGCATCAGTTCACGGGACAGCATCAAACCGCCGGCCATGTCATCGCTTCCGTCAAGCCGCGGGTCGTAGGCCAGGCCTTTCCAGCCGACCGTGGTGCGGGGCTTTTCGACGTAGGCGCGCATTACCAGCAACAGCTGGTCGCTGACTTCGGTGGCGAGGCGAGCGAGGTTGGTAGCGTATTCGAGCGCGGACTGGGGATCGTGAATCGAGCAAGGGCCGACGACGACCAGCAGACGGGAATCTTCACCGTTGAGGATCGCGCGAACCGCGTCGCGGTGGGCAGCGACTTGCCGGGTCAGGGCGTTGTTGAGGGGCAGTTGCTGCTTGAGTTGCAACGAGCTGGGCAGACGCAGGGTCAGCGCTTCATTGGCGGAACTCAAGGTGGACAGCGGCAGAGCAGAGACGGACGAGTTCATATTCAGGCTTCCTGGGCTGGCGGCGGGTTCGTTCCCGCGCGCTCGGCCCTACTGGGGTGTTCGACAATTGGCCGGATTGGCTGCGTGTGTGTGCTTGCCACCTGTGGGTGACCGATCGGAGGCGGCAGGCTGTCCCGATCGGAGGCTGCTAAATCGCCAGGCGGAAAAACTGTCGTAACGGTAATAAGTGGCGTAGTTCATTTCGTGAATCCTCTGGTTGTCTGGTGTGTCGCTAATATATCTGGGGCTGAAAAAACAAAACCCCCGGTCGGGAAGCCGACCGGGGGTTGAGAATTCTCTGGTGGCGACCCGTTTAAAGTGGGCGCCGTGTGGGTATCAGGCGCGCCAGTGGCTAAACCAATACCCAAAATAAAAGCTGACCGGAGCACACACGTCAGTCGCCCGGGCAGCCGCAACCGAGCGCGAGGCGCTGGCGGTACGAAGCTGTGAGAGGGCGTTGAACATGGTCTGTCTCCGATGAATGCGCCGAGCTTACTAGAGGCCGGTGCGCGGTTTCAATCAGAAAATGCTATCGGGCACCGGCGGCGTTTCCTATCGCTTGAGTGCATCAGGGTTTATGACACACTTCGTGTTCCGCCCAACCTGTCACCTCATAAGGACGAAACATGACGACACTGACCATCGCCGCTGCACAGTCGATCGCCATCGCGGGGGATCTGGCCGCCAATATGGTCTGGCATCGGCGTTTCATGCAGGTTGCTGCGGAGCAGGGTGTCCAGTTGCTGGTCTTTCCCGAATTGTCGTTGACCGGGTACGAGCGTGGGCTCGCCGCTGAGCTGGCAATTGCGCCGAATGCCGAGGTGCTGCGACCGTTGCGGGATTTCGCGCGGGAAGTGGGCGTGACGAGTGTGGTCGGAATGCCGATTCGTCTGTCGGATGATTCGCCGGTCCTGATCGGTGCGTTGGTCCTGGGTGCCGATGGTTCGCTCGGGGTGTACAGCAAGCAGCATCTGCATCCCGGCGAGGAGGTGGCGTTTACGCCAGGAACGGGTGGTTCGACCTTGACGATCGGCACCGACACGGTCGCGTTGGCGGTGTGCGCCGATTTTTCTCACGCCAGTCACGCGGCAGCGGCGGCGGGACAAGGTGCTGACCTTTATGCCGCGGGCGTACTCATCACCGAAAACGGCTATGCGCCGGATACTGCCCTCTTGCAAGGCTATGCAGGCACCCATTCGATGGCCGTGTTGATGGCTAACCATGGCGGTACGACCGGGGGCTGGGAGTCGGCTGGACGCAGTGCAATCTGGGCGGCGGACGGATCGCTGATTGCCGCAGCTCCCGGCACGGGTAACGTGCTGGTCGTTGCGCGCCGAGACGCTGACGGCTGGAAAGGGCAAATCCTGAAGGTCCTGGAGGCTTGATGGGTTTTGAGTTGCGTCCCGCAACCGCCCGGGATCTGGAATTCGCCCGCGACCTGACCTGTCGCAACATGCTTCGCTATTACATTCAGCATGATCTGCTGTGGCAGGACGAGGCCTTCGATGTCGCCTGGGCCGGGCGTGAGAACTGGTTGATCGTCCGTGACGATGTCTTGCAGGGTTATGTGAGCTTGAGTCGCGACGCCAGAGCCGTGTACATCCGAGAATTGCACGTGCTCGAAGCATTTCAGGGGCGGGGTGCCGGTTCCTGGGCGATCGATCAGGTATTTGCCATGGCGTGCAAGGAACGGCGTCCGGCGTTACGCCTGACAGTTTTTGAAACGAATCCGGCCAAAGCGCTGTACGAGAGAAAGGGGCTGAAGGTAGTTGGCCAAGATGAGTGTTTCCTGAGAATGCAGCGCGATGTCGATGAGCTGCGTCGCTGAAACACGCTAGCGACAAGCCTTTCAAGATGTATTGAAACTTTTTATATAGCGCTTGCCGCTAGGTCTGCCAGTCGCTTTTTGCTAAGGTGTCCGGCAACCCAATAAGACCATATCGCGAGGTGTCTGCTTGATTAGGGTGCTAGTAGTCGATGACCATGATCTCGTTCGTACAGGCATTACACGAATGCTGGCTGACATCGATGGCCTGCAAGTAGTCGGCCAGGCTGAGTCGGGGGAGGAATCCCTGCTTAAAGCGCGTGAGTTGAAACCCGATGTGGTGCTGATGGACGTCAAGATGCCCGGGATCGGCGGTCTTGAAGCCACGCGCAAGTTATTGCGCAGTCATCCGGACATCAAAGTCGTCGCGGTCACCGTGTGTGAGGAAGATCCGTTTCCTACGCGGCTCCTGCAGGCCGGTGCCGCGGGTTATCTGACCAAGGGCGCCGGGTTGCCGGAAATGGTCCAGGCCATTCGCCTGGTGTTTGCCGGGCAACGCTACATCAGCCCTCAGATTGCACAGCAACTGGCGATCAAATCCTTTCAGCCGACCAACGATTCGCCCTTCGACGCGCTGTCGGAACGCGAGATCCAGATCGCATTGATGATTGTCGGCTGTCAGAAAGTCCAGATCATTTCCGACAAGCTCTGCCTGTCGCCCAAAACGGTCAACACTTACCGTTACCGCATTTTCGAGAAGCTCTCGATCAGCAGTGATGTCGAGCTGACGCTGTTGGCGGTGCGTCACGGCATGGTCGATGCCAGCCTCTGAAATGACCGAAGTCTTCGATCCAGGCGCTTTTCTGTCGACCGTCAGTGGGCGCCCCGGCGTCTACCGCATGTTCGACAGCGATGCTCGCCTGCTGTATGTCGGCAAAGCCAAGAACCTGAAAAATCGCCTGTCGAGCTACTTCCGCAAATCCGGTCTGGCGCCCAAGACGGCTGCGCTGGTCGCCCGTATTGCCCAGGTCGAGACCACCATCACGGCCAACGAAACGGAAGCCTTGCTGCTTGAGCAGACGCTGATCAAGGAGTGGCGTCCGCCGTATAACATCCTGCTGCGCGATGACAAATCCTACCCTTACGTCTTTCTCTCGGATGGCCAGTTCCCTCGTCTGAGCATCCATCGTGGTGCGAAAAAGGCCAAGGGCAAGTATTTCGGTCCGTATCCCAGCGCGGGCGCCATTCGTGAAAGCCTGAGCCTGCTGCAAAAAACGTTTTTTGTTCGCCAGTGCGAAGACAGCTATTACAAGAACCGTACGCGCCCTTGTCTGCAATACCAGATCAAGCGGTGCAAGGCCCCGTGCGTCGGGCTGGTGGAGCCCGAAGTGTATGCCGAGGACGTTCGCCACTCGGTGATGTTCCTTGAAGGCCGCAGCAATGCACTGACGGACGAGTTGTCTGCGGGCATGGAAGAGGCGGCGATCAACCTCGAGTTCGAGCGCGCCGCCGAGTTGCGTGACCAGATTTCACTGCTGCGTCGAGTCCAGGACCAACAAAGCATGGAAGGCGGCACCGGCGATATCGATGTGATCGCTGCATTCGTCAATCCGGGCGGTGCCTGTGTTCACCTGATCAGCGTGCGCGGTGGGCGGGTGCTGGGCAGTAAGAACTTCTTTCCTCAGGTCGGCATCGACGAAGACGTTTCCGAGGTCATGGCTGCCTTTCTCGGCCAGTACTTCATTACCAGTCCTGAGCGCGACTTACCGAGCGAACTGATCGTCAACGTGGTCCACGAGGACTTTCCGACCCTGATTACGGCCATTGAAGAGCTGCGCGGTCGCGAGTTGACCATCAGCCATCGGGTACGTGGTACGCGAGCACGCTGGCAACAATTGGCGGTCACCAATGCCGAGCAGGCGTTGGGCGCGAGGCTGGCCAACCGTCAACACGTCGCTGCGCGTTTCGATGCCTTGGCAGAAGTGTTGAACCTGGACGAGCCGCCACAGCGCCTGGAGTGCTACGACATCAGCCACTCCAGCGGCGAAGCCACCGTGGCGTCGTGCGTGGTGTTCGGTCCGGAAGGCCCGATCAAGTCCGACTATCGTCGTTACAACATCGAAGGCGTCACCCCGGGCGACGACTATGCGGCCATGCACCAGGCCCTGACACGGCGCTTCAGCAAGCTGAAAGACGGGGAGGGCAAGTTGCCGGACATTCTGCTGGTGGACGGCGGCAAGGGTCAGCTGTCGATGGCCCGCGACGTGCTCAATGAGCTGGCGGTGCCTGATCTGATTCTGCTGGGCGTGGCCAAGGGCGCGACGCGCAAGGCCGGTTTTGAAACCCTGTACCTCAACGACGCCGCCCACGAATTTACCTTGCGCGGTGATTCCCCCGCGCTGCATCTGATTCAACAGATTCGCGATGAGGCCCACCGTTTCGCCATTACCGGGCACCGTGCCCGACGTGGAAAAACCCGGCGCACCTCGACGCTTGAGGGCGTTGCAGGCGTCGGACCGACACGTCGCCGCGATTTGTTAAAACATTTTGGTGGATTGCAGGAGCTGTCTCGTGCCAGCATCGAAGAGATCGCCAAAGCACCCGGGATCAGTAAAAAGCTCGCAGAGTTGATTTATGCAAATCTGCACAGCGAGTAGAATGCCACCTCACCTCGTAGCCAGTTGTGCCGATGAATATCCCTAATCTGATTACCGTTCTACGCGTCCTGCTCATCCCGATCTTCATTTTACTGTTCTACCTGCCTTACCAATGGAGCTACCTGGCCTCCGCCTCGGTCTTCGCATTTGCCGCCGCCACAGACTGGCTGGACGGTTATCTGGCCCGTCGTCTGGAGCAAAGTACACCGTTCGGGGCTTTCCTTGATCCCGTGGCTGACAAGCTGATGGTGGCCGTTGCGCTGGTGCTGCTGGTGCAAGAACACGGCAACCTGTGGCTCACGCTGCCTGCTGCGGTCATCATCGGTCGCGAGATTGTCGTCTCGGCACTGCGTGAATGGATGGCCGAACTCGGTGCCCGCGCTCACGTCGCCGTGTCGAACCTCGGCAAATGGAAAACCGCCGCGCAAATGCTGGCGCTGGTGATCCTGCTGGCCAATCCATCGGACTTTACCTTCTGGGTCTTGATCGGTTATGCCTTGCTGCTGGTGTCTGCCGGACTGACATTATGGTCCATGGTCCAATACCTGCGGGCTGCCTGGCCGCATCTGAAGACCGACGTGGAAAAGAAATAAAACTTTTTTGAATCAAAGGGTTGACGGGGCTTCTGGATTCTATAGAATGCGCCACACCAAGACGCGGGAATAGCTCAGTTGGTAGAGCACGACCTTGCCAAGGTCGGGGTCGCGAGTTCGAGTCTCGTTTCCCGCTCCAGATGTTGTTTTGCAGAGCTCCATTGAGCGCTGCAAAGCTAGAAAATAGAGGCTTCGGCCTCTTTTTTCGTTCCTGCGATTTCTATCGAAATCTACCAGCAGCCACGAATTTTAAGTACATCAATAAGTACCTCGAAATCCGGGTTTTGCTCGTTGCAGTTTCCAGATAGATGAAGCATCGCCGGACCCGTACATCTCTCCTCAATCGAACGAGACGAGGGGATGTACCCATGCCTTTGACCGATACGGCAGTTCGTAACGCCAAACACTACGGAAAAAACTACACCCTAAAGGATATGGACGGGTTGTACCTGTTCATTGGTGCCAAAGGCGGAAAAAGCTGGCATTTCCGTTTCTATTGGCTAGGCCGGCAGGTACGTATTTCGTTGGGCATTTATCCGGAAATAAGCCTCAAGAATGCTCGATCGGCTCGAGACCAAGCTCGAACCTTGGTTGCACAGGGGATTGATCCCCGCGCCATCAGGAAGGAAGAGCGCCTGGCAGCCTGTGCAGCGGTCGAGAATTCATTTGCTGCAGTCTTTCTGGCTTGGCGCACGTTTAAGGCTGTCACCCTCCAGTCAGGCCGCCAAAGTACGCTTTCTCAAATCGATCGTATTTTCGCAAAGGATGTGACGCCTTGGCTAGGTAAGCTGCCAATCGTCGAGGTGTCTCGCCAACATCTAATAGAACTGTTACGCAAGATCGAGTGCAGGCAAGCCTATACAACTGCAGAGAAGTGTCGGACCTGGTTCAACCAGCTATTCCGATACGCTATGGTTGAGAAAGGACTCATGTCCAATCCTGCCGCAGATCTCGATATTGTTGCGATTCCCAAGCCTCCTGTTTCGCATAACCCCTTTTTGCGCATGGAGGAGCTTCCACTATTTCTCCAAAAGCTGCGTAGCTACTCAGGTAGCCTTACGACTCAGTTGGGTGTGCGATTGCTCTTTCTAACTGGGGTGCGTACAGGAGAGCTCCGGGCGGCTCTGCCTGAGCAGTTTGATCTTGACCGGGGTATCTGGACGATTCCTGCTGTTCTCGTAAAGCAGTTACAGCTACGCCAGCGGAAGGAATGCAACACTATTCCACCGTACATCGTGCCACTGTCAAGGCAGGCCATTGAGATCATCAGAGAGCTAATGAGATTGAAGCGCCCAGCGCAGCGCTACCTGATCTCTCATCGTAGTGATCTCTCCAAACAAATCAGCGAGAACACACTGAATGCTGCTTTGAAGCGAATAGGGTATGACCTGCAGCTAACAGGGCACGGCATTCGCGCGACGCTCTCAACCGCTTTAAATGAGCTCGGTTACGATGAGAAATGGGTGGATGCACAGCTGTCACATGCTGATCCGAACCAGATTCGAGCGACTTACAATCATGCGATGTATGTCGAACAACGACATAGAATGATGCAGGATTGGGCCGACCAACTTGATCTGTGGGAGAGGGGTGAAAAGGGGGTTGTTGCCGCCCCGGTGTCTAACCTCTCTGGGGAGTTGGACATGATTGCGGAATACCTGAAAAAATTGTCCGCTGGTGGGAGTCCTCAGGTTGGTGGTGCTTTGGGACGTGAGCGCGCCATTTCAGCGCGCAGGCTTTAACATACGATCACTTCGGAACTGTGCATTCAGTGGGTTGGGACGGCTGTGCTGTAGAGCGGCGATTTACGTCCCAATGCCACGTTACTTATTGGACGTGCGTTCACCGAAGTGAAATTGGTACGCTCTTCAGTAAAATTTTGGGGCTGGGTATGAATCTCTCTGACGCAACACTAGTGCTGCTACTGGCGGCTCGAATCCATGGAACGGACGATGCTGTCAGGGCTTCGGCGAAGAGCGTTGTGAAGAAGCTTCCGCGCAGCAAACGCGATCTCATCTATAAGGTGATCGAAGCCAAAAGCCCCCTTCATCTCGTGGGCTTTATTGCTGAAAATCTGGATGACTTCTGAATCCTCGCGGCATGGCGTCACGAGCGTCCAATCTAGTATTAGCGTTGGCGACTGAGTCGGATTTTATCTTACGAAGATTTTGATTTTCCTGTCCTGAGGCGGGACATGCTCGCTCCTCTATTGAGGCGCTGGCGGAGTCAGTGACCTTAATTTTCGCCAGATCCTCTGCTCTTTGTTGACTACTCCTACATTTTTCCTTCAACCCTTTTGCTAGCGTAAACGACTTCATATTGGCGTTCGCGCAGTGACGGCGTTGAGCTGTCTTTGCGAAAAAGGAAGGGCTGGAAGGTGATGGATCACTCGTTCCCGTTGAAGGTTGTTGATCAGAAATAATCGAGTCGTTGCGCGATCGGATGGATGCCGCAGGATGCATTTTCGAGTTTGTAGTCGTCGTTCCTGATAGGGATGTTGAGATTGATGAGTCAGTGCATCGACGAGCCTTGAGTGAGCTTTACCAGCAGATCATGGCAGGCCAGCGTGAGTGGTATCGTAGGCTTGAGCGGACTTTGCCAGATGCCGAGTACCCAGAACCGACCATGACGTGGGATCTCAAAAAGGCCACAGCCAATCTTTTATCCCAAGCACAGGTTCGTAGTCTGACGATGACCGAAGGATTTGAGTCTGGGTCTCTGCGACTTTATGACCATTTTCGTGAGTCGCCGAGTTCGCCAGCGCTTAATAAAGAAAAGGGCGGGTTGAAAGAGCTTTTCCGCGATTGGCTCGAGGTGCTCGGACTTGAGGATCGAAATGATGTCGTCGTGTTCAACTGGATTAAGGGCATTCGGACGGAGAGTCTTCCAGAAGACTTCAACCCTGGCAGCGAGCCATGGAGCGAGTACTTCAGTTTAGGAGAGGAGTGGCGTAGCGGTTGGTGTTTGACGATTTGGAATCCACGACAACGCTTGCTCAGTGCGATTGCTGCCAGCGGGGCTAGTCGAGAACAGTACGAACGTCTTGATTCACTCGCATGATGCGTAATCACTATCTTGTGAGGGAGGTAGTAGCGCAGGCTTGCAGCTCGCAATCTCCGCTTATGCTCTGTTGAGTGCGGCACCGGCTTCTATCGTTTGCTATGTGTAAAATGCCACTCCACCTATTCCTGTACCGAGAAATTCAAGTTGAGCAAAGCTCTCGTTCGCGCTTCATGGATCGACACCACTATCGGGGGGCATCCGCGGTCATCGCGCTACTGGGCACCCCCAATAGCCCCCGACTCAACACCGCGCTAGCCGATACTGAAACTCCTCTGGGTAAAAAATAATTACCGTGCGCACTCCAAGTGATCCTGGCTGTTTGGGTATGACGCTGACGACGGGAAGCAAAAATTCACTCATTTCATCGAAGGCCAGCAAGGTGTTCAAGTATGAAGAAAGGGATCGGTTACTCGTAAAGTCCTTTAGATGAGTCCAGAGCGTTTAGCAGTTCCTCTTCAGATATTGAATACTGACTAAGGTTGTCTATATCTAAATCCCCCCATTCCTGCTCATCTTCGATTTCGAGGAGCAGCAGTGGAAGTTTCTTTCTATTGAAGAAAGTAATTATGTCGCGAATATCCTTGTCGCGCTCAACATGGTCATTTTGATAAAGGTCACACGTGTAAAAAAACCCTTTATCCCCCATGGCGAGCTTTTTTTGTGAACCAATTAGCGACATTTTAAATCGTTGGTGCAGGAATTTGGCCACTTCAAGGTCGCTAGTGGGGGCTGCAGAAGCAATACTTATCTTAGTCATGGCTCAAAAATCCTCGGGTACCAATGGGTTAAGTGGTTTTCCTTTGGTCTCGTTTTGGAAGCTACCACCGTGCCATCTATATAGATGCTCATCTCTTGTTGCTGGATAGATGTTAAAAGCTTTGTCAGCCAGTTGTGGGTAATCCAGTGCATTGTACATATGATGACCCTCAATAGTTTTGTCATCAAATTTCGGGCGCTTGTTTTTCATGATGTCATCGGCTTGCTCCGGACTCCAATCCCTTGTGCCCGACTCACCCCCGCGAAGTCTTTTTCTTTCCTCTGACCAGAAACGATCTACACCTCTCTGGCGCCTATTCGAGAAACGCCTGTCCCAATCTAGATGAGCAACCTCGTCCCGGGTGGCTGTCCTGCTTTCGACTTTACCCTGCAGCACTTTCTTTTGAGGGCTGCTCAAAGGTTTGTATGGGGTCTCGTAGCTTGGTACAGCTGGTGTGCCCTCGTCGACAACCGGTTTAGTTGCAGTGTCTCGGGTTGCTGCGTCAGGTTTCGTTCCTCCTTGCCCTGGACAAACCTCCAACCCCAACGGATCCACCCATCCCGTAGGGTTAGGTACGTACTGGTAGTTGTTCAACCCGCCCGCAAGCTTGATCGGATCCGGCGTCAAAAAACGCCCGGTCCCCGGATTGTAGTAGCGATGCCGGTTGTAATGCAGACCTGTTTCGGCGTCGAAGTACTGACCTTGAAATCGCAAAGGATTGTCAATTTCAGCAATGTCGAGGGTGGCGAGGTTGCCGTAGGAACGGTATTTCGCCGACCACATGATTTCACCGCTGTAGTCGGTGAGTTCCTGTGGAGTGCCTAGGTGATCGAGCTGGTAGTAGAACGGTGTAGCCCTGAGGGGGCCTTCACCGTCGAGCATCGCCAGCGGGCGGAAGCTGTCGGGTTCGTAGATGTAAGTTCGATAGCGGTTGACCGCACTTTCGGCAATCAGGCGTTCGCCTTGCCACAAGAACTCGGTGGTGATGCCATCGACGGTTTTGTCGATACGCCGGCCGAAGGCATCGTATTTGTAGCTGGCGATGCTGCCGCCGGGCAGGCTGACGCCTATCAAGCGATGCTGGCAGTCGTAACGGTACTCGGTAACGAGTTTCTGCCCGGCGCCGCGACGTTCGCGCATCAGGTTGCCGTAGGCGTCGTAATCGTAGTGGCGGTCGCCCTGCATCAGCAGGCGGTTACCTTTGATGTTGGCCAGATTCGCGCTTGGTTGGTCGCCTTGGCTCAGCAAGTTACCGGCGGGGTCGTGAGCGAAACTTTCCGGGGTGGTGCCACGGACGTTGATCAGTCGGTCGAGCGGATCGTAATGGTAGCTGCGATTGCCTTTGCGACTGTCGTCGATACCGGCGAGGTTGCCATTGGCGTCGTAGGCGTAGCGACGGTGGAACAGGTTGTGGTCCTGTAGGCTGACGCTGTGGGCTTGCAGGCGACCTTGTTCGTCGTACTGGTATTGGCTGAGCAAAAGCCCTTGTTGGCGCTGTAGTTCCCGGCCGGCGTTGAACTGGTGGGTGGTCAAGCGCGAACCATTGAGGTCGATGCTGCTCAACTGACCACCGCGTTGGTGGCGGTAATCGAGTTTACTGCCGTCGGGCAGACGGCAGTGGCTCAGTTGGCCGAGTTTGTCGTACTCGTAACGCGTGGTGCCCCAGCCTTGGTGTTCGGTAATCAGGCGGTCTTGCAGGTCATATTCGTAGGCGAGAGGCCAGTGGCCGTCGTCGACGTTTACCAAGCGACCCAATGCATCGTAGCTGTAGTGAATTTCTTCGCCATCGGCCAGGGTCTTTACCAGCAGGCGGCCAGCGGCGTCGCGCTGGTACTCGGTAACCAGTTCGCTGCCGTCATCGCCGAATTCGGTTTTCTTCAGCAGTTGGCCGTTGAGGTCGTATTCGTAGGCGGTGCGGCGACCGTCGAAACCGGTTTCCTGTTGGATCAGACCGTTAGGGTAATAGTCGAGGTGGTAGTGCTCGCCACGCTCGTTTTCGATCTCGCTCAGCAGCAGGCGCGAGTTGTCATAGCGGTAGCGCAGCTGGCTGCCGTCTGGATTGATCCGGCGGCTGACCAAGTGCAGTCCATCGGCATATTCATAGCGCGTGACGCGACCGAGTTCATCACGTTCGGCGGTGACGCGACCGTATGGGTTGTAGGTGAACGCACGGGAGGCTCCGCCGGGCAGGGTGACTTGCGTCAGGCGATCGACGGCATCCCATTGATACTGAGTGATTGCGCCGCTTTCATCCTGGCGGGTGATCTGTCGACCCAACGCGTCGTATCGATACTTGCGTTGGCCGCCGTCAGGCAGGCGTTCTTCCAACAGTTGACCGAGGTTATTCCAACCCAGTTGATGGCGGCTGCCATCGGGGTGACGGATTTCCAGCAGGCGACCCTGTCGGTCATAGCTGTAGTGAGTTTCGTTGCCGTGGGGATCGGTTTGTTGGGTGATATCGCCCTGGCGGTTACGCTCGTACTGCCAGCGAGCTCTGCCACGTTTGACTTCAACGAGTTGACCATCGAAGTAGTTGTAGTGTGTCGTTTCATCTTCGGCAGGAACAACGGACATCAAGCGTCCGGCGTCATTGTAGTGGTACTCAGTGACGGCACCGAGCGCGTCTTTTTCTGCGATCAGGCGACCTTCGTCGTTGTAGGCTTTTTGCGTTTCAGCACCATCAGGGCCTGTTTCGCTGATCAGTCGTGCATTATCGTCATGCACGTACACCTGTTCGCTACCGTCGGCGTTAAGGACGGTCACCGTACCCTTGTCGTCCCATACGTAACGTGCTTCCAGTTGCGAGTAGCTTGCCCAGTGGCGGACGCAACGGGAAAACTTGCCCTCGCGTTCCCATTCCCAGAAGAAGCTGGTGCCCCCAGCCAGTTGTCGTTCCAGAATGACATGCTGATCGTTGTAGCGGTAATACTCGCTTTCACCTGCAGCATTGGTAGCCGACACAAGTTGATTGCGCGCGTTGTAATGGTAGGTAACCAGCGTCTGAATCGTCAGCCACGGATCCTGGCGCTCACCGCGATCGTTGTACTCGGGACGCTGCTGCTGGTAGTCCATTGCTGAAATGTGGCGGTCGTCATAACGCAGAAACAAGGCACGTCCCGCGCCGTTGTCGATGCGCTGAATGCGGCCGACCAGGTCATAGCTGATGTGTACCCGGTTGTCATAGGCATCGCTGATAGTAATCAGGCGCCCGGCGCGGAAGTGGTAAAAGCGGTCGCCTTGCCCAGCCTGATTCAGGATCAGCTCACCGGGTACGTCGCCCAGGTAAATTGCTGACTGCGCCAGACTGTTGATGATGGCCGGACGCTGTTCGCTCGGCATAGGGAAGCGAGTCTGACGGTTTTCATTGTCGGTCCACAGTACGCCTTCATCGTCCAGTTGCAGGTGATGGGACAGTGAATGGCTCCAGCCATGGCCTAAACGACTATCTGTCTCGACTGCACTACTGCGGTACAGACGTGTCCACTCCAGCCGTAACAACCCGCCCAATTCGCCGTCGGTAAGGGTCAGCAACTCCTCACCCGTCACCATCGAAACGGGTTCGCCGTTGGTGCAGGTCTTGTTGGCGCACTGTGCGGGTTGATCGGCTGGGTTTTTGGATTGGGCAGGTGCGTTATCGACTTTTTCCTGCTGTTCGATACGTGTGGTGTTTTCTTTCTTCCCGCGCGCATGAATCTGCGCGTCGGTTTCCACCTTGCCGCCAGTAACCGGTGGCTTTTTCTTGGGTGCTGTCGCCGTTACCGCAGACTTGGGTGCGGCAATTTCAACGCTGGCCTTGCGTGCTTGATTGACCGCTGAATTGCCGTTGAGCAGCAGCGGTTTGGCTGCTTCTGTATGGACCTTGGCGTTCTTCTTGCTGACTTTCATCAACATGCCGGTGAAATCTTCGATCAGCTTCAGCACTTTGCCACCGTTTTGGGTGGCGTTGAGTGCCTTGGTACCGACACGTACTGCCAGGCCGAGGCCACCCGTCAAAACAACACCGACCAAGATGTTCAGCAGGACTTCTGTTGTCAGCTCGGAAAGCACCTCGGTACAGGTCTGTGGCGGCAGCATTTTGACCCAGGCCATGATCGCGGCCACGTAGATCCACATCAACGGCTCGTCGCTGGCGATCAGAAGGGCGGTGTGAATCGCTTCCGCAGAGGCGTTGTAGATGCGCTTGATTTCTTCCTCGGTGAAGAATTTCTTCAGCTTTTCGTAATTCTCTCGAGGGTGCGCCACCAGGTTGTAGAGGCTTTTGATATCGCCCCACAGACCCATGATCGCTTTCAGGAAGCCTTTCCAGGAGGCTTCCAGGTCTTGCATCACGCGACCAGTCATGGAAGCGCTGTTATGCGCCTGCCAGAGCGGTAGAAAATCTGTGGTCCACTGGGTTTGTAGCCAGCCGCTCAGATCTCCAATCACGCCCTGATAGGAGTTGAACAAGGTGTCGATTTGTGCGGGAGTTGGGTTCGGGAAAAAGGTGATTTTGTACTGCTGGTTTGGCGTGAGGCCTGCAACTTCGAGAATCCCGCTGGGACCGATCGTTGTAGTAATAGCCTGACCTATTTCATTTTTACCAAACAGCTTGCCGTCAGCCACGGGCGCCAACCGGACCGGCGTATTGCCGATCGGGACAAACCGCGCAGACTCGAAGCTGTGAACCAATTTCAGCTTGCCGTTGGCCGGGCAGTTTGCGTAAAGGTCTACTTGCTGTTTGCTGTCTTTGTCTTGAGTACCGACTTCGTCACCGACTTGAAACTGTTGTTCGGCATCCAGCGCACCGCCATACCAGGCTTCGGCATGGGTGCGATAGTCGGCGATACACTTCTTGAAGTCACTGATGATGACCTGAGCGTCTGGTTGTTTTGCTGTGAGGTTCCCAACAATGGAACCCATCAAAATGCTCATACGGTCACCTCATTTTCCAAGTTGGCTTTCAGCAGCCCTGTGTAGTTTTCTTCCGTGAGTGGGGTGCGTTTAACAAAGCGCGCCACTTTTTGCTGCAAGTTCGATTCAGGGAACGAGAAATACAACTCAGCGTGATCCTCCTTCAGCCACTGCATCATGTTGCCGACCACTGTGGACGGGTTTTTCGTCATCAAGCCATCGAGCAACGTCTTGGGCACTTCCCACCACGGCCATTCCTTCGCTGGCGGCACAATCCGCGGCCCAACCTCCAGACGCTTGCCATTAATCAAATACCGATCAAATACCGGCAGTACTTCACCCGCCGCATCACCCAATCCTTCAAGAATCGGCAAGATATGCCGCCCATCCCAAAACCGGAAAAACACCTCGGTCCCATCGGGCATACGCACCTGGGTCAAACTGCGAAGGTGTTCGAACACCACCTCAGGCGTGCTGGATGAAACCGCCAGCCAACCCCAGTCCTGCGCATCCGTCTCGGCAATCCACTGCAGAAAACCGGAGTTGGGTTTCAACTCGACGAGGTAGGGCATGACCTGTTGCCAACCCGCATAGGGCGTTCCGCCCCAGATCGGGGTTGCTTGGGTCATTGGTTCATTCTGATAAAGCGTCTTGAGCGCTTCAGCATCGCTGGCGGCGCTGATGATCAAATAAAGACGTTCACCTGCCTGCAACGGTTTGTCAGCAAGCCACGCCTG